>NZ_AWUO01000007.1:0-99999 GCF_000499185.1 Bifidobacterium sp. A11 | reverse complement strand
GGTGCCCTTGGTCTCGGGAACCTTCGTATCACCGTCCACATACTTATAGGCTTTGCCCGCCACCTGGAAGACATCGTAACGCTCCAGGGACAGCGTGGTGGGCGTAATGTCGACTTTCCACTCAATGGATGCCGGACCCGAGCGGATGTTCATCGGATTAACCATTTCAACGCGGAAATCATACGTCTGTGTGTCGTCGCCCCCGTTATAGCCGGTGAATCTGCCGGCGGGTATGTTCAGCGTCCAGGACCATGTGGATGCCGTTGTCTTGTTCAGGCCCAGCGTGAGGCCCGTCACGGAATCCGTGACGGAAGATGCGGTGTTGACCGCCGCACCCCTCTGGAAAGTGTTGGCAGGAGTGGTCACCAAGGGCGTCCAGTCCGAGGCAGTCTTCTGTTTCATCGAAACAGCCATCCTGGAATCCGTCATCCCCAGACCCCCCGAGGACCAGGCGAGATAAGTAGGTGATACTTCACCCTTGAATGTGACGGCTGAACCTGCGGGCAGGCTCCCGTTGACCGTATGAGGCACCGTGACCGAGAACTTGCTCGCGTCCGGAACGTTCTCCCCCGAGACGAAATACGCCGTCCCGATATTCGAGAAGAATGAAGTCAGGCCGAACCCGGAGATAGACTCGACCACCCAGGCATGGTACCGCCTATACCCGCTGTACCTGTTACCCGGGTCCGGAGACTGGTATTGCTTGTTCGTGTCCTGTATCTGCCAAGATCCTCCCTGCTTGCTCTTGGGATCGACCTCGCACGCAGCCTCGCCCAGCCTGAACCCCCACGTGTCCGCGGCTTTCACCAGATCCCCGCCATTTGAACCCTGACCGCCATCAATCGGATTGGCAGGATCCTCCCCATAGAGAACAACCTTGTTGGGACGCGCAGCATCCTTGGAAGGCGTGCACTCACCACTGACCACCGGATCAAGCTTAGAAGTATACACACTTCCCGAAGCATCCAAACCGGCATCCCCATCATTCTCGATCTTCGTGATCGTCGGATCCTTAGGACGGGGCACATCATACTTATAAAACGCCGTATTAATCGTCCAGCCCGCAGACAGATTTCGGTCTATATCCGAGCTGTTCATGCCGTCACGTATGCCGACGAGACCCTTCTTATCAGGGTTGTACACTTCAGGACTGACAGTACAAGTGTTGGCAGTGCCGGTGTCATTCAGATTCTTGGTCACAGGCCAGGTAACAAATTTGAAGTAGCCATCAAGATCCTGCTTCTCCTTGGCCTCTTTGAAATTGATGGAGCCGTCCGAATTCTGGGCAGGCATCAGATTGCCGTTCTTATCGGTCGCAAAAAGCACATTGGGGTTATTGAGATACCTCGGGTCCTTTGGACTCACGTTGAAAGCCGAATACCTGCTGACTTGATATTGCTTGCCGGTCGTTGTCGTTACCGAATTAGGAGACGGCTGCTGGCCTGTCACCAGGACCGGCTCAGGTGTCAACTCATCAACAGGCACCCACTCGCTATCCTTCAGAGCCACCCACTGGTAATAATAGGAATTGGTCTCGGAACATATGCCATCAGGGTTATAGATGGTACTGCCACGCGGATTCAGCCAGTACGCGAAGAAAGACCGCGATGGGGCTGTGCCCGGATCGGTGCCACTGATACTTCCAACACTGTTGTCAGAATAGGCCGGAAAGCCATAATCGGTCACCAAGCCCCAGTTAGACTGATTGCCTCCATAAAGATCTGGCTGGTCATCCCATCCAATCCAAGAGTACGGTCCACTGCACTGAAGATCATCGCCCTTGCCCACGCAGTCGCCCATATACAACTTAAAATTCTTTCCGTTCGCCGTTAAGGATGAAGTAATATTGGATGTCCTATCCGGCGCGTTGATCATCGTATCTGGCTTAAAGTTGCTGCAATCGCCAATATTCCAGCCCCAGGATAAGCCACCGCAAGACAGCGCGCCTTTCTGCTGTCCAACGACAGCAAAGACATTCAAGGGCTCGTCGGCACCACCTGGTTTATAATATGACGTATCGCTGGAGGTATCCCTGAGGTTCAGATCGCCCTCGATGGAAATGGTCAGATAGTCATATAAACCAGAATTGATGATCGTGTGAACGGTGAAATACTCGTCCCTGTTCTGCGCCCACTTCATGGCCCCGGTCCAAGGCGCATCCGAGGATGACTTTGAAGCAAAGGTGTTCAGATACTTCACCCTGCGATAGTATGACTGATTTGTTGAACCAAAGTATGGGTATACGAAGGATAAGTTGCAAGCACCCCTGGTATCGACGCCACTGGTGGCATTGGCGCAAGAAGGATCGAAATCGTTGTGTTTCACGCGCAGGATGAAGTCCATACGCAGCTCATCCTGGTAAGAATCAATCTTATCATTGTAGGCCAACATCCGATAAAGCAAAGGTTTTCTACTGGCCGTCTCGTCCTGTCCGTTGACGGCATTGGCCTGACTGGCCGACAGAGCGCTCAGCCCAAGCGGAATAACTATGGCCAGCGTCGCCATGAGGGTCACCAGAACGGCTATGACCTGACGCCTCATATGCTGTGGACGCTTGGCGCCTCGTTCCTGCATACGCTTCAATACAATACCCCCCCACCCAAAACCACGATGAAATCAAGCTCTAGACCAGATCGACTTTGCTTTTGACTTATCCCCAATTAAGCCAACTGTACATAGAGCACAAAAATGCAGTTTCATTTTTTATTACGCATCCCAAGAGTACAGAAATTAGAAGCATTATCTGGGATTCAGATAGAATATTCTATAATCGGCGTTTCGCGACCGTCCACGGTCTTGATTCTGGCTGGTCTGGATTGGGGGCTGGACCATTTTGGTTTAATTGACAGAGCGTCTGATTGGTAATGAGAAGATCCACTGTTCGATGCTGTCAAGCAGCTCTTTCACCAACCGTCTTTGGCAACGACAGGACACACCGTGGCACGAATGGTGTATTGGCACCCGCATGGAAGTTAAAAAACCAGGACCTGCCCTCACTTCCTAATTCCTAGGAGGTGAGGGCAGGTCCTGGCTTATGCTTTCGGGATCAGTGCCGGCTTTCCTGCTTGTTCCTCAAGCAGGCCACGAAGCCCACCAGGCCCAGGGCTATCAGCAGCATGATCTTGAGCATCGAAAGCGGCCAGCCGCCGGTAAGCGGCAGAGAGGATGTCGAAGGCCGGAACTCCAGCTCCTGCGACACCGAAGCCGACTGGTTCCCGCCCTGGAACCTGCCCTGCGAATCAGGGCCCTCGGCATCATCGGAAAGCACCTGGACCGCGACATCCCCCTGCTTCATCCCCTCAGGAGGAACCGCCTGCCATATGCCCTGATCCCCCACAGCCACATCCGTGCCGGTATTATCAGGCCAGGTCACATGCACCATGGTCCCCTTGGTCTCAGGAACCTTCGTATCCCCGTCCACATACTTATAGGCCCTGCCCGCCACCTGGAAGACATCATGACGATCAAAGGTCAGCGTGGTAGGCGTCATGTCGACCTTCCGCTCGACAGAGGCTGGGCCCGAACGAAGGTTCATCGGGTTGACCATCTCAACGTGGAAGGTATAGGTTTGCGTCTCGTCGCTGCCATCGTAGCCAGTGAACCTGTCAGCGGGTATGTTCAGCAACCAGGACCAAGTAGAAGCCGCCGTCTTGGTCAGGCTAAGCGTGAGGCCGGTCGTAGAATCTGAAATGGAAGATGCGGTGCCGACCGCTGCATCCCTCTGGAAAGTGTTGGCCGGAGTAGTTACCAAGCTGGTCCAGTCCGAGGCAGTGTTCTGCTTCATGGAAATGGCCATCTTGGAATCAGTCATCCCCAGCTTCCCCGACGACCAGGCCGTATACACAGGCGACACCTCGCCCTTGAATGTGACCACCGAATCCGCAGGCAGGCTCCCATTGACCGTATGGGGCACTGTGACCGAGAACTTGCTCGCATCCGGTACATTCTCCCCCGAGACGAAATAGGCCGTGCCAATATTCGAGAAGAACGATGTCAAACCGAACCCTGACGTGGACTCAACCACCCAGGCGTGATAGCGCCTGTAACCGTTGTACTTGTTGCCAGGATCCGGCGATGGATACTGCTTATTGGTATCCTGAATTCGCCAGGACCCTCCCTGTTTACTGCCAGTGTCGGCCTCGCAAACAGCTTCACCCAGCCTGAACCCCCACGTGTCCGAGCTTTTCACTAGGTCATCGCCATTTGTGCCCTGCCCCTCCGCAATCGGATTGCTGGGATCCTCGCCATACAGAACAACCGTATTAGGATGCTTCTCATCCTTGGAGGGCGTGCACTCACCACTGACCACTGGATCAAGCTTCGATGTATACACGCTCCCAGAAGCATCCAAACCGGCATCCGCATCATTCTCGATCTTGTTAATCGTCGGATCATCAGGACGCGGCACATCATACTTATAAAAAGCAGTATCAATCGTCCAACCCGCAGAGAGATTCGTATCCTTTTGCGCGGCAGACATGTTATCATTGATTCCCACAAGACCGGCACTCTTGGGGCTGTATACCTCTGGGCTGACGGCTGTACATTCCGTGCCATCAGAATTCCTGGTGTCAGGCCAGGTCACCAATTTGAAATAGCCGTCAAGACCCTGCTTCTCCTTGGCCTCCTTGAAATCAATCCCGCCATCAGCCTTCTGAGCAGGCATAGGATTGCCATCCTTGTCGGTCGCAAAAAGCACGTTGGTGGTATTTGCATACTTTGGGTCAGTCGGATTGACGTTATAAGCGGCATTGGTATTGACCATACCCTGCAGTCCGTAGGTGGTAGTCAAAGTATTAGGACTTGGCTGCTGGCCTGTCACCAGAACCGGTTCAGGAGTCAGCTCCTTAACAGGCACCCACTGGCTGTCCTTCAGAGCCACCCACTGATAGTAATAGGAACTGGTCTCAGAACATATGCCATTGGTTTTGTTGCCTGGACCACGCAAGTTCATCCAGTACACAAAGAAAGACCGTGCCGGAGCCGTGCCCGGGGCCGTGGCATTTATATTTCCAACCGTACCATCGCTATAAGCCGGAAAACCATAATCAGTCACCATGCCCCAGTTGGCCTGGTACATGTTATAAAGTTGTGGCCAATAGTCCCATCCAACCCAAGAATATGGGCCACTGCATTTCAGGTCATCTCCTCCGCTACCCAAGCAGTCACCCATATACACTTTCATCTGTTTATCCTTCGATAAACTCGCGGTGATATTTGAATATCTATCCTGCAAGTTGCTCATGGAGGCTGGATCGAAAGTTGAGCAGGTGGGGGTACCCCATGCCCACGAAGAGCTACCACAGGACAGGGCATCATTCTGTTCACCAACGATGGCAAAGACATTCAAGGGCTCAGGGTGACCGCCAGCCACGAATTTTGCGGGATCTGTAGACTTATCCGCAATGTTCATATCACCCTCAATGGATACGGCCAAGTAGTCATATAAACCTGAATTGATTATCTTATGAACAGTAAAGCGCTCCACATGATTCCCAGCCCATGCTACAGCTCCGTCATATGTATGCCCGTTTTTGTTATTTTCAAGGTAATTATCCGGAGTTATACTATTTATATATCTTATACGATAGTAATTTGCAGGGTTATCAGAACCAACATACTGATATATAAAAGATAAATTACATTTCGCCTTACCACCGGTGTCCGACTTGCCGAGGTCGACGCAATCCGGCTTGAACTCGTTGTGCTTCACACGCAGGATGAAGTCCATTCGCAGCTCATCCTGCCAGGAATCAATCTTGTCGTTGAAGGCCAACATCCTATAGAGCAGCGGCTTCCTGCTCGCTGTCTCGTCCTGTCCATCAACGGCATTGGCCTGATTGGCCGACAAAGCGCTCAACCCTAGCGGAACAACCATGGCCAGAGTAGCCAGAAGGGTTACCAGAACGGCGATGATCGAACGGTTCACATGCAGCGATCCCTTATTGTTCCGTTCTTGCAATTGCTTCAATACGAAACCCCCAAGTCTCGATAGAATCGTGCGCTATAACAAACTGACTCTGTTTAGTTCCTCCCCAATACCGCCGACTGTATCACAGAGATAAAAAAATCGCACCTTCGCGTTTTCTTTACATAATTCAAGCTTAACCGGGCACTCAGGGCATGATTATCGATGTTTCGCGACCGTTAACCGTACGGAATCTATAAGGATTTATCAGCCTCTAATATGGCCATCGCCCAGCACCCAGCTGACAAGAATCGGCATGATGGCCGCCAGGGCCTTGCCCCTGTGTGAAATGGCGTTCTTTTCATCCGAGGTCATTTCCGCCGAGGTCAACGGCTGCCGGTCGCTGGCACGCCGAGGCTGATCACGGGGCACGAAGATCGGGTCGTAACCGAACCCATTGTCCCCTCGTGCCTGACGGATGATGCTTCCAGGCATCTCGCCGACCCTGGTCACTTGAGATCCCCGGACTGCGTACCCCGGCACATCCGGAACGACTAGGGCGGCAGCACAGACAAACCGACCTCCCCTGTGGTCGTCGGGAATGTCGTTCAGCTGGTTCAGCAAGAGCTCCAAGTTGGCCTGATCGTCGCCGTGGCGGCCACTCCACCTTGCTGAAAGAATCCCCGGAGCGGCGCCCATCACATCAACGACCAGCCCCGAGTCGTCCGCCAACGCAGGTAGACCGGACTCCCGAGCGGCCTGCCCAGCCTTAAGAAGGGCGTTCTCCTGAAAAGTGGTGCCGGTCTCTACCGGATCGGACAGTCCCAGCTGCCCCGCCGAAACCAGCTCAATCTTCTGACCTCCATCGGCCAGGAAACCGTCGAGTATGCGACGAAGCTCAGCTAGTTTGCCCTCGTTGTGCGTGGCCACAACCACTCTTCTGGCCTGCCCCATACCGATCCTCCTCGCTGAAAATGCCTACCGTGGGCGTCAGTCAGATGCCAGAGCCTTGCGCTGAGCGGCCTGAAGCTCCTTGTTTCCTTTGGATGCCAGATCCAGCAAGATGCCAAGCTCCTGACGATTGAAGGGACGATGCTCCGCCGTTCCCTGTATTTCTATGAAATCGCCGGAGCCGGTCATGGACACGTTCATATCGGTCATGGCCCTGCTGTCCTCCAGATAGGGAAGGTCAAGCATGGGCTTGCCATCAATGATGCCCACCGAGACGGCCGAGACGCAATCCTTGGTCACCTTGTCGGCACTGCGGATGTGATGGTGGTCCTGGGCCCATCTGAGGGCATCGACCATGGCAACGTAAGCACCGGTGACCGAGGCTGTACGGGTGCCGCCATCGGCCTGAAGCACATCGCAGTCAAGCTGGATCTGATTCTCACCTAGGGCCTTCATATCCACCACACCGCGCAGGCAACGGCCTATCAGCCGACTGATCTCCTGGGTGCGGCCGCCGACCTTTCCCCGGACCGACTCGCGTGCAGTGCGGTCGCTGGTGGCCCTGGGGAGCATGGCGTACTCGGCCGTGACCCAGCCCAGCCCGGAGTCCTTGCGCCAGCGGGGCAGCGTCGGCGTGAAGGAAGCCGTGCACATGACTCTGGTCTTGCCGCACTCGATCAGCACCGACCCCTCGGGAGCCTCCGTCCAATGCCTGGTGATGACGACCGGCCGAAGCTCATCAGCCGCCCTGCCGTCAGGCCGCAGCACGGCACCCTCCTGAAGCATGTCCTTGATAGCAACCATCAGTGATGATCCTTTCCGTTCCGCCCAGGCTCCCCTGGTCTGGTCCCTATTATTCCGTCAGCCGTCTACCGATCAATGGTCAGCGGTGTCTTGGCCGGCAGGATGCGATCAATCAGGAAGATGACCAGCGACAGGGCAAAGAAAACGACCAGGTACTCAGCCAGGTTGACCGTCAATTGGGCCCAGCCCAGGTGCCCGAGATCCAAGAAGGCATAGGGGTAGGGATTACCGCCCGGCTCCGGTCCCGAATGAGGCCAGATGGCGGCCCGAATCAACACAAAAGCTACGTAGAAGGGGAAGTAGATCAGCCAGGTCAGCACGTTGTGCCAGTGGAAGCGACGATGAGGGTCGAACAAGAGGAAGTCCACCGTTGCCAGGATGGGGCTGATGACGTGAATCATCCATGTGGTCCGGATGCCCAGGACCAGCTTGTAGTCCGTGCTATTCAGCCCCAGAACCAGGATGGCCACCAGCCCGGTGATGACGATGTAGAGCGTCAGGCAGCCTTTGAGCCAGGCGGGAGGCTGAATGCCCTTGAGCAGGGTGGCCGCTCCGGCCCAGAGCATGACCAGACCTAGGGCGATATTGGTCTGGAAGGTAAAATAGACCCACTTGTTGCCGATCCCCAGCAGCCAGGCCTCGTAGGTGCCGCCCAGGCAGAAAAAGGCGATCAGCAATCGGTAGATGCCCACGACGAATCTCATGCGGACCAGCTTAGCCCGACCTTGGGAGGGCAGGGCGAGCCAAGTGGTCAGAGGATTAGACTGGGTGCCAACCAAGGGCTTTTCCACCCACAAAGGGGAAGATATGAACGCAGAAAACAATAGTAAGGACACCGGAACCTCGACGGCTCTGATGACCGACATGTATGAATACACCATGCTGGATGCCGCCCTGCAGGACGGTACGGCCGGGCGACGATCCGTCTTCGAGGTCTACACCAGACACCTGCCGGCAGGGCGCCGCTACGGAGTGGTAGCAGGCACCGGACGGATTCTGGATGCGCTGGCGGATTTCCACCCCAGCGAGGACGAGCTGCGCTTCCTGTCCGACCGTCACATCGTTAGCCAGACCACCATCGACTGGTTGGAACACTTCCACTTCACCGGAACCATCCGCGGCTACCGGGAGGGCGAGATATTCTTCCCCGACTCCCCCATTCTGCAGATCGAAGGCAATTTCGGCGAGTGCACCCTGCTGGAAACGCTGATCCTTTCCATACTCAACTACGACTCGGCTGTGGCATCGGCCGCCTCCCGCATGGTCACCGCGGCCAAGGGCCGGCCCTGCATGGACATGGGCGCACGCCGGGCCAACGAATATGCGGCCGTGGCAGCGGCCAGAGCGGCCATAGTCGGCGGATTCCAGGGGACATCAAACCTGCTGGCAGCCAAGCGATACGGCTTCAAGGCCATCGGAACCGCAGCCCACTCATTCACCCTCCTTCATGACAATGAACGTGAGGCCTTCCAAGGACAGATTCAGGCCCTAGGCAAGGGGACCACCCTGCTGACCGACACCTACTCCATCGAGGAGGCTGTCAGGACAGCCGTCGAGGTTGCCGGACCCGAGCTGGGCGGGGTTCGTATCGACTCCGGAGACCTGGGCTCGCTGGCCCAGCAGGTCCGCGCCCAGTTGGACTCCCTGGGAGCCACCAAGGCCACCATCACCGTCACCAACGATCTGGACGAGTACGCCATCGCCTCCCTGCAGGACGCCCCGGTGGACTCCTACGGGGTGGGCACCATGCTGGTCACCGGTTCGGGGGCCCCCACCTGCGCCATGGTCTACAAGCTGACCGAGCGAGAGAATTCCGACGGAGTTATGCAGGCCGTCGCCAAGAAGTCGGTGGGCAAGGCCTCAGTGCCGGGACGCAAGCTGGCCTACCGCTCCTACCACAACGGAGTGGCCGATGCTGAGCACGTCATCTCGGGCGCTGAGGATGCGCTGGCAGCCTATGCGCCCGAGCAGGACTGGCGGGATCTGCTGGTCACCTACGTGGATCATGGCCAGGGCAGGCCAGAGTTCCAGGGAGAGCAAGCCGTGTTGGACGCCCGGGAGCACCGGGCCAAGGCCCTTAAGGAGCTGCCCATCAACGCCCTGAGCCTGATGAAGGGCGAGCCGGTCCTGCCCACCGTAGTGAGGACCATCTGATGAGCACACAATCCGAAACCTACCAGCCCGACCCGAGCCGGTACGATTCCACAACCTACCGGCCCTGTGGCGACAGCGGTCTGAAACTGCCACCCATCTGCCTGGGCTGCTGGCACAACTTCGGCGACACCACGCCCCTGGATCGTATGCAGGAGCTGTGCACGACGGCCTTCGACCACGGCATTACCCACTTCGATCTGGCCGACAACTACGGGCCGGAACCGGGCGCCGCCGAACGCAACATGGGGATCATCCTGCGGCGATGCTTCAGCCACCACCGTCAGGAGCTGGTCATCTCCACCAAGGCTGGTTATGAAATGTGGCCCGGCCCTTACGGAAACCTTGGCTCACGCAAGCATCTGCTGTCCGGACTGGACCAGAGCCTGAAGCGGCTGGGGCTTGACTATGTGGACATCTTCTACCACCATCGCCCCGATCCGGACACACCCCTAGAAGAGACCATGGGCGCCCTGGCTCAGGCGGTCACCAGCGGCAAGGCCCTCTACCTGGGACTATCCAACTACGACGGGCCGACCATGACACGGGCTGCGGCCATCCTGACTGAGATGCACGTCCCCTTCGTCATCAACCAGAACCGCTATTCCATCTTCGACAGAACCATCGAGGACAACGGGCTCAAAGAAGCCGTGATGAAAGAGAAGAAGGGACTGATCACCTTCAGCCCGCTGGCCCAGGGGCTGCTGACCGACCGCTACCTGCACGGGATTCCCGAGGACAGCCGCATTCGGTCCGACGGTCGCTTCCTCAAGGAGTCTGCGCTGACCCCTCAGCGGCTAAAGCAGATTCAGAAGTTGAACGACCTGGCCCGTCAACGCGGCCAGAGTCTGGCAGAGATGGCCCTGGCCTGGTTGCTCAGGGACCCGGCTGTCACCTCGGTGCTCATCGGCGCCTCCAAGCCCGAGCAAATCCTGGACAATCTCAAGGCTGTCCAGTCAGCCGACTTCAGCCGGGAGGAGCTGGAGATGATCGACCGGATCGCCTTGGACAAGCAGTCCTGAAGCAGCCTGGGCCGCTCAGCAGTCCTCAGTGGCTGCCACCGGTCATCTGCTCGTAGATGCGCTTGCAGTCCGGGCAGACCGGGTACTGGGAGGGGTCGTGCTTGGGTACCCAGACCTTGCCGCAGAGAGCCACGACCGGTCGGCCGGTCAGCTTGGATTCGGCGATGCGCTCACGGGAGACGTAGTGGGCGAACCGGTCCGCATCGCCCTGGTCGTTCAGCCGGGTTTTCTCGGCGGTCTCGGTGTCCGGACGGTCCAGCACGGCCGTGCCAGTGCCCTGGTCGGGGTTCTGCTCCCGCTCCGGATCCTCCATGCGAATGCTCTTGCTTGCAGTCATGACATCTATGGTACGGCGGCGAGCTACACGTTCGCTCCCTATGACGCGCTACGCTGAGAATCATGACTATCGCTGTATGCCCTGGCTCATATGATCCGGTCACCTCCGGCCACATGGATGTGATCGAACGTTGCGCCTGCTTCTTTGAGACGGTCCACGTGGTTGTGGCCGTCAATGCCGCCAAGACCCCCATGTTCAGCGAACAGGAGCGGGTGGCCATGATCCGCCGGGCCCTGGATGAGGACGGATACCCGAACATCACCGTAGCCTCTACCGATGGCCTGATCACCGACTACTGCCGCAAGGTGGGCGCCTCGGTCATCGTCAAGGGACTGAGGCAGAACGGGGACTATGAAGCCGAGCTGGGCATGGCCCTGGTCAATCGCAAGCTGTCCGGGGTGGAAACGCTCTTCCTGCCAGCCGATCCGGTGAGGGAACACATCTCCAGCACCATCGTCAAGGATGTGGCCAGGCATGGAGGGGACATCACCGGCATGGTCCCCGACAGCGTCGTGGATGCACTGATAGACACCTTGCACAGGGACACACAGCACACGGAAAAGAGCCAATGATGAACGAGCAGACCCAGGAAAGGGACGATGACGAGCCTATCGACGACTCGACCAGAGCGAGCGCTCCCAGGTCCGCAGTCGACATGAAGGACCTGCCCGACCTGCAGGAGGATCGAAGCGAGAGCGGGAACCCCCGATCGGAATTCACCACCGTCTATGACATCATCGACAGGATCCAGGCCATGCTGGACGAGGCCAAGGCCCCCATTTTCAGCCCGGGACTGGTCAAGGTGGACCGGGACGAGCTGGCCGACGACCTCAACGAACTCAAAAAAATGCTGCCAGTGCAGTTGGAGCGGGCCTCGGCGCTCATGAGGGAGGCGGAACGCCGGCTGAATACGGCGCAGACCCAGGCCAACGCCACCATATCCGACGCTCAGAGCCGAGCTGCAGACATCGTCAAGGAGGCTGGCGAGCAGGCCCGCTTCCTGGCCGGTCAGGAGAACGTGGTGGCCATAGCCCGGCAGAATGCCCAGACCATCATTGACACGGCCCAGGCCCAAGCAGACCGTCTGGTCCAAGGGGCCGATGGGTATGCCGCCCAGGTCATGGGCGAGCTTGACACCCAGCTGGGCAAGATGAGTCAGGATGTGCGTGCCGGTCTGGAGGTTCTCCACCAGCGTGAGCAGGAGGCAGCGCGTAGCATGAACGCGTCAGTCTCGGATCAGGGAAAGGAGACGCAGGGATGAGCAGACCAGAGGATTCCCCCTGGGCGGTTTCAGTGGCCCAGGTGTCGACGCGGGCAGGGCAGAGCACCCAGCTGGATCGCGATTTTCCAGCCCCTGAGGGCATTGGCGACCAGGTAGTGGGCATCCCGGCAGGAACACCCGTGCACGTGAAGGGCGACATCGACTCTCTTGTGGACGGACTCTTATTGCAGGCCCACATCAGCGCGCCCCTGAAGACCGAATGCACCCGCTGCCTGAGACCCGTGGATACCAGTATCCAGGACGATCCGGTGGTCTTCTTCCCCTACAAGGAGCCCGAACCGGAGCCGACCCACGGCAAGGAGGAGATCCTGGCCGAACAGGAGGAGGCCAGCGGCCAGACCTATCCTCTGGCCAGCGGAGGCGCCTTCATGGATCTGGAGGCCCTGCTGCGCGACACACTTGTGGAGGCCCTCCCCCTGCAGCCCCTGTGCCGACCAGACTGCCGGGGTCTGTGCCCCCAGTGCGGCATGGATCTGAACGACCATCCCGATCACCACCACGAGATAATGGACGACCGCTGGGCAGCCCTGGCGGGACTCAAACAGCGCTTGGAGCAGGAGGAGAACCCCGGCAACGACGGCCAGGCTGGCGAATGACCGGAGGTTGCGGTAGACTGCACTACGCTTAAGCTCGAAGTATTCGATCGAAACAGAGGACAATATGGCACTGCCAAAGTACAAGACCTCGCGCGCCAACACCCATTCCCGGCGCGCCAACTGGAAGACCCAGGCCGCCGCTACGGTGACCTGCCCCAACTGCGGAGCCCCTGCGTTGCCGCACATGGCATGCCCCAGCTGCGGCATGTACCGCGGGCGCGTCTACCGCGACGCCATTCGCTCGCAGTTCAGCAAGTGAGCCAATCGGCGAACGATACACAATGAGAGAACCCCGGCCATCGACGGGTGGCAGGGGTTTTTCCATATCATCAGACGGCAAGGCTGAGAAAGCGAGAAAGGCCATGCAGACAGAGCAGTCCAGAAAGGATCAGGAAGACCATATGCAGCAGGAGGAACAGGAGCAAGTGGACCCCGGCAACCAGGCGGCTGAGGAGCTCTTCCAGGCCCTGGGTGGCAGGATCAGCCCGGAACTGCTGGTGCACGCCCTGACCCATCGCTCCTTCGCCCATGAGCACCCCGGCATGCCCAACAATGAACGACTGGAGTTCCTGGGCGACGCGGTTCTGGAACTGGTGGCCACCGAGACCCTATACAAGGTTCATCCAGACATGACCGAGGGCCAGCTGGCCAAAATGCGGGCCAAGGCGGTCTCCGAAGAGGCGCTGTCGGCCATCGCCCGGAAGAAACTGCACTTGGGGCAGTATATTCTTCTGGGCCATGGCGAGAGCGAAAACGGCGGGGCCGACAAGGACTCCATACTCTGCGACACCGTCGAATCGTTGATCGGGTCGGTCTTTGTGGAACACGGCATCGAGGGGGCCAGGACCACCGTCCATACCCTTCTTGACGACACCCTGGCCGAGGTAGCCACCGAGGGGCCGGCACTGGATTGGAAAACCTCGATCACCGTCAAGGCACACAAGCTGGGCTTGGGCGAGCCCCGGTACGCCATGGCGGTCTCCGGACCGGAATACGCCCAGGTCTTTACCGCCGAACTGCGCCTAGAGGACGGCGGGACCGTGATCGGCAAGGGCCGGGCCAGTAGCAAGCGGAAGGCCCAGCTGGCTGCTGCCGCCGAGGGGTGGAAGCGGCTGGACGACCAGGATCTGCTGGCGACCCTGCGCGCCGAGCAATCCTCCTGAGTATCCAACTGGAATTCCGGCATGCGGTACTGCGCCAACGCCCCGACCAGACCCCTGTTTAGACTATGGGCATAACCCGGAAGCACGCCGTCACGAACGGCACAGGTGCCTCCTCCTGATCGGGATTCGTCCGCCCACCCCGCCGACGCTCCGACAGGTTCGTATTTCGACATGCACGGCCGCAGGTCGGCGCGCAGTCTGGAGGTCGAGAGGAAACATGAGTCTGCCGACACCTCTGCAAGCATTCAGCTCGGTACCCAAGAACTGGGACCATGACGACAAGGATGTCCCCGCCCAAGGCGAGCCCATGACGGGAGCCCAGGCGCTGATTCGGTCCCTGGAGGATCTGGGGGTCACCCAGGTCTTCGGCGTTCCTGGAGGCGCTATTCTGCCCGCCTACGACGCCATTGACGAGCAGGTGCGCTTCAACTTCACACTAACCCGCCACGAGCAGGCAGCCGGCCACGCAGCCGAGGGCTACGCCGTCTCCACAGGCAAGGTCGGGGTCTGCCTGGTGACCTCCGGACCCGGAGCCACCAACATGGTCACCCCCATAGCCGATGCCATGATGGACTCAGTTCCCCTGGTAGTGGTGACCGGCCAGGTGGGTGTGGACTCCATCGGCACCGACGCCTTCCAAGAGGCCGACATCGTGGGCATCACCTACCCGGTGGCCAAACACTCCTATCTGGTGACCAAGGCCCAGGACATCCCCCGGGTCATGACCGAGGCCTACCACATCGCCTGCTCGGGAAGGCCCGGCCCGGTGGTGGTGGACCTGAGCAAGACGGCCCAAAACGGCAAAATGCTCTACTCCTGGCCCCAGGAGATGATCCTGCCTGGCTATAACCCGGTCACGCGAGCACACGGTCACGTCCTGGATGATGCCGCCCGGCTCCTGGTCCAGTCGCACAGGCCTGTCCTCTATGTGGGCGGCGGCGCAGTCCGGTCCGATGCCCGTCGGCAGGTCCAGGAACTCGTGCGAGCCACCGGTGCTCCCATGGTCACCACCCTGCCTGCACGAGGCATCGTACCTGACTCCGATCCTGCAGTACTGGGCATGCCCGGCATGCACGGCACAGTGGCCGCCAACGGCGCCATCCAGCACTCCGACCTGCTGGTGGCCATAGGCACACGCTTCGACGACCGGGTGACCGGCAGCCTTGAGGACTTCGCCCCTGTGGCCAGGGTCATCCACATCGACATCGACCCGGCCGAAATCGGCAAGAACCGGCAGGCTGATGTACCCATCGTCGGGGATGTGGGCCAGGTGCTGGACGACCTGATCCCGGCACTCAAGGCAGCCCAACGCACCTGGGGCAAGCCCGACCTCAAGCCCTGGTGGCGACTGATCGACGGCTGGCGGCACGACTACCCCACCACCTTTGAGCCCAGCCCGGACGGCACCCTGGCCCCCCAGTGGGTGGTCCAAACCCTGAGCAACAAGGCCGATCCCAACACCATCTGGGTATCCGGCGTGGGTCAGCACCAGATGTGGGCCAGCCAGTTCATCGACTTCGAACGCACCCGCTCCTGGGTCTCCTCCTGCGGACTGGGAACCATGGGCTACGGCCTGCCCGCCGCCATCGGCACAGCCATCGGCACCAGGGAACAGGAAGATCCGCGGCCCGTCTGGCTGATCGACGGGGACGGCTCCTTCCAGATGACCTCCGAGGAGCTGGCCACGGCCGGTCAGGCGGGACTGCCCATCCGCATCGCCATACTCAACAACTCGGTCTACGGCATGGTGCGTCAGTGGCAGACCCTCTTCTACGGCAGCCATTACTCCCAGACCAACCTGGAGGACGGCGGCGCCAAGCCCACAGACGGCAACGGCATCCCCGACTTCGTCAAACTGGCCGAGGCCTATGGCTGCCTGGGACTGCGTGCCTTTACCCAGGAGCAGGCCCTGGAGGCCATCGATAAGGCCAACGCAGTGACTGACCGGCCGGTCCTGATCGACTTCCGCGTCTGGAAGGATGCCATGGTATGGCCCATGGTCCCTGCAGGCGCCTCCAATGACACCATCATCTACAAGCCTGGCGTGCAGCCCCTGGCCGGCATCCGTCCGGAGCAGGAGCAGACCGAGCCGCATGAGCAGACCGGAGCCGACCGGGCAGCCATGGCCAGCGACGCCGCCGGTCGCATGAACAAGTAGGAAAGGGGCACCACATGGCCAATTATCCAGCATCCAAGCCCGGTTCCGAACGGCACACCCTTTCCGTCCTGGTCGAGAACCGCCCCGGCGTCCTGGCCAGGGTGGCCGGCCTGTTCGCCAGGCGCGCCTTCAACATCAACTCCCTGTCCGTCTCGTCCACCGAGCGAGACGACATTTCCCGGATCACGGTCACGGCAGACGTGGAGGCCGTCCCCCTGGAGCAGATCATCAAGCAGCTCAACAAGCTGCTGCATGTGCTCAAAATTGTCGAGCTCAAGGGCGACGAGGCCGTGGAGCGCGAGCTGGTCATGATCAAGGTCAAGGCCAACGAACGCAACCGCTCCGACGTGCTGGAGATCGTCAAACTCTTCCGCGTGCGCGTAGTCGACGTCCATCCCGAGTCCTTGACCATTGAGGCTACGGGGGCAGAGGGCAAACTGGAGGCCCTGCTGCGGCTGCTGCGGCCCTTCGGCATCATCGAACTGGTCCGGTCGGGCGCCGTGGCTGTTACCCGGGGTCCCCGGGCTCTGAGCGAGAAGGTGCTGGGCTCCCAGATCACCGGCCGCTGATTCCTCCTGTAATCCTGGAAGGTGGTGCGCATGGCTGACGATGTGACGGCGGGAATGAGCAGGACCGGCCGAATCGAATGGGAGCGGATGGTATCCGGTCAGGTCTATCAAGACACCCATCCCGACATCGATCGCCAAAGGGAACGTGCCGAAAACCTCTTCCTGGAGTACAACAGGACCGGCCCTGGGCAGAAGCAGGAACGGCGACGGATTCTGGAAGACCTGCTGGGCCAGGTGGGACAGGATGTCGTCATCAATCCGGACTTCAGATGCGAAGTCGGTTGCAACATACGGATTGGCAGTCAGACGCTGATCAATTACGGCGCCGTCATGCTGGACAACGCTCCGATCACCATAGGCAGGAACGTGTGGATAGGCCCCGGCGCAGGGCTCTTCTGCACCAACCATGCCCTGGACTATGAGGAGCGGAAGGCTGGCGCCTGCCAGGCCCGACCCATCGAAATCTGCCAGGGAGCCTGGCTGGGCGGCCATGTAGTCGTCCTGGGAGGAGTGCGGATCGGCCGTGGAGCCGTCATCGGAGCGGGGTCTGTCGTCACCCATGACATACCGGATCAGGTAGTTGCGGTCGGCAACCCCTGCGCTGTCCTGCGACCTATCACCGAAGCAGACAAAACCGGTTACCTGGACAGAATTCATCAGCGTGACCAGGAGAACGACTAGGACCAATAATCCCTCTCCCTCTGAAAAGCCCACAGCTCATTCCATCCAAGGCTGGCGGTAGATTGGGGAATCATGCCCATCTATGATCTCGGTCTGGAACACGTCGCTCTATCTTTCGCCACCAAAACCATCTTTACGGACGTGACGCAGGGTATTTTCGAGGGCGATCGGATCGGCATCGTGGGCCGAAACGGTGACGGCAAATCCACACTGCTGCATCTGCTGAAAGGCACCCAGGAACCCGATCAGGGCCGGGTGACCATGCGCAATGGACTCACCTTCGGCATGCTGGACCAACGTGATCCCCTGAAGGACGAGGACACGGTCCGCAAGGCAGCCTTGGAGAATCGACAAGACTACGAGTGGGCTGCCGACCCCAGATCCCGCGAAATCGTGGAGTCCCTCCTAGGTGGCATGGAGCTGGAGGCCAAGGTGGGTACCCTGTCCGGCGGTCAGCGCCGCAGGGTGGACCTGGCCCGGCTGCTGCTCCGGGATTGGGACATCCTGGCCCTGGATGAGCCAACCAATCATCTGGATCTGCTCACCATCCACTGGCTGGCCGAGCACCTGAAGAACCGCTGGGCCAAGAACTCCGGAGCCCTCCTGCTGGTCACCCACGACCGCTGGTTCCTGGACGAGGTCTGCACCTCAATGTGGGAGGTGCATGACGGAACCATCGACCCCTTCGAGGGTGGCTACAGCGCTTACATGCTCCAGCGGGTGGAGCGCGAGCGCCAGGCGGATCTGGCCGAGACCAAGCGCCGCAACCTGGCCCGCAAGGAACTGGCCTGGCTGACCCGAGGCGCCCGGGCCCGCTCGACCAAGCAGAAGTTCCATGTCAAGGCCGCGCAGGAACTGATCGCCGACGTGCCACCCATGCGCAACAGCCTGGAACTCAAGCGGATGGCCACCTCCCGACTGGGCAAGCAGGTGGTGGACCTGGTCGACGTGACCAAGATCTATCCAGGTGCCGACCCCGATACCGACGGAGACAAGGATGACCGGGTCCCCTCCCCTCACGCCGAGCGTCCGCTGATGGGCTCAGTGACCGTGGCTGCCGACCCCGACAAGAGTGGTGAGGACGGCCAGGACCGTCCGGGCACTGCAGCAGCCGACACCCTCACCATCAGCGGTCACAAGGTCCTGGACGACGTGACCTGGTTGATCGGCCCTGGCGACCGATTCGGCATCGTAGGTGCAAATGGAGCAGGCAAGTCCACCCTGCTGGGTCTGATTGACGGCAGCGTGGCTCCCACAGCAGGACACGTCAAAGTAGGTAAGACGGTCCGCTTTGCGGTGCTGACCCAACGTCTGGACGAGCTGGAGAAACTGGGCCGCTATCGGATCAAGGAGGTCCTCAGCCGCTACAAGCCCACCTATCTGGTGGAGGGCAAGGAGGTATCCCCTAGCCAATTGATGGAGCGCCTAGGCTTCGAAAACTCCCAGCTGATGACCAGGATCAGTGACCTGTCAGGCGGACAGAAGCGCCGCATGCAGCTCCTGCTCATCCTGCTGGACGAGCCCAACGCACTGATCATGGATGAGCCAGGCAACGACCTGGATACCGACATGCTGGCCGTCATGGAAGACATGCTGGACTCATGGCCGGGCACCCTGATCGTGGTCTCCCACGACCGCTACCTGCTGGAGCGGGTGACCGACCAGCAGTTCGCGCTGATCAACGGCAAGGTGGTTCATCTGCCCGGCGGTGTCCAGGACTACCTGGACATGGTCGAGTCGGCCGACCGTGAGGCTACGGATGCACCGGGCCAGGCATCAGCCAAGGAGACCGGGAATCACAATCAGGCCAAGGCCGAACGTGTTGCCAGGCGAAATCTGAGCAAGCAGGCCTCCGCCATTGAACGCAAGCTGGCCAAGCTGGCTGATCAACGCAAAGATCTTGAACGACAGATGGCTGAGCACGACCCTGGCGACTACCAAGGTCTCAACGAGCTCAACAGCAAGCTCAAGGATCTGACCGGACAGTCGGACCAGTTGGAAGAGGAGTGGCTGACCATCGGAGAGGAGCTGGAATAGCCTCAGTCGGCGGCCAGCTGAGCGGCCTGGGTCGAACACCTGGCCGCAAAGGCAGAAAAGATGGCATCGGCCAAGGGCTGCATCTGTGGCATCCCTTTGATAAAATCGTCGCGCATTTTAGCGATCTTGGACTTCTTCATCGTGCCGACCATGCTCGGCACCTGCATCCATTCCTCGAAGATGGGCGCCGTCACCTCCAGGTGGAACTGCAGGCCCAAGGCTGATCCAAGTCGAAAAGCCTGAACCTTGGTTGCCTGGGAGCGGGCCAGAAGCTTGGCCCCCGGAGGCAGAGTGACCTGGTCGGCATGCCAGTGCAGCACATCCGTGTTCTTGCTCCACATGGCCACATCGTCGTCCTGCCCCACCCAGCGGATGGGCCCCATGCCGTATTCGGGCTCCTGGTCCCGCATCAGGGTGCCTCCCAGGGCTCGCGCCAGAATCTGATGACCCAGGCAAATCCCCAGAATGGGCTTGTTGGCAGCCATCGCAGCCTTGGCCAGCTTGGTCTCCGCCTTGAGTCCGGGGTGATGCGCGTAGTCGTCAGCCGACATGGGCCCGCCCATCATGACCAGTCCCGCCAACTCCCGCGAGCGCGGCAGCTTGGGCTTCTTCTCGTCCACGATATTGGTGATCTCGGTATCCAGCCCGCACTCCTGGAGGTTGTCGAGAATGCGACCTGGCTTCTCCCAATCCACATGCTGGAGCACCAGCACCCTAGGTTTCGCCATGATTCCATTCTTGCACACATGCCGTCGGACCGGGTCTGCAGGCTCGGCATTTCCTCTTGGACGGTCAGCAAGCCTTGGTAGGCTCAAGGGTATGGATACGAGTTCGCAACCGCATGATTCCAAGGCTTCAGTCAGCCTGGCCGCAGCTGGTCTGCGTCTGTATGACACAGCTGATCACCAGGTGACCCCCTTCAGACCCATCGAACCGGGCAAGGTTGGCATCTACGTGTGCGGGGCCACGGTGCAGAGCTCGCCCCACTTGGGCCATATCAGGACCACCTTGGCCTTCGACGTGATCAGGCGCTGGCTGCTCAGACTGGGCTACCAGGTGACCCTGATCCGCAACGTGACCGACATTGACGACAAGATCCTGACCAAGGCGGCGGCCAACGGCCAGCGCTGGTGGGAGCGGGCCTACATCTACGAGCGCGAATTCACCCATGCCTATGAGACCATGGGAGTCCTGCCACCCACCTACGAGCCCCGAGCCACCGGGCATATCCCCGAGATGATCGACCTGATCCAGCGCATCATCGACCGCGGCCACGCCTATGTGGTGCCCGACGAACAGGGCCGCCCATCAGGCAATGTCTACTTCGACGTGGCCTCCTGGCCTGAGTATGGTGCCCTGACCCACCAGCAGACCGGCACCCAGCCCGCTGACGAGCAGGCCGCCGCCAACGACCGGCTAGGGCCCAGCATCGACACTGATGACCAGGCTGCCGATACCGATGAGGAGCCCGGCAAGCGAGACCCCCGCGACTTCGCACTTTGGAAGGCACCCAAGCCTACAGACCCGCCCACAGCTCGCTGGCAAACCCCCTTCGGCACAGGTCGGCCGGGCTGGCATCTGGAATGCTCAGCCATGAGTCACCGCTATCTGGGTGCGGATTTCGACATCCACGGAGGCGGCCTGGACCTGCGCTTCCCCCACCACGAGAATGAGATGGCCCAGTCGCACGCAGCTGGCTGGGGGTTCGCCCATCGATGGATGCACACGGCCTGGGTGACCCAGAAGGGCGAGAAGATGAGCAAGTCCCTGGGCAACGGACTGTCCGTGGAACAGGTATTGTCTCAGCATCCGGCCTGGGTGGTGCGCTACGCGCTGGTCTCGGTGCAGTACCGGTCCATGCTGGAGTGGTCCGACCAGTCCCTGCAGGAGGCCGAGGGCGCCTACGAGCGCATCAGCAATTTCGTGGACCGTGCCGGGCGGATCCTGGGCGCGCAACCCGAGCGTGACCGTGTGGCGGGACTGAGTGCGGACGATCTGCCAGAGGACTTCGTACAAGCCATGAATGACGACATCAACGTCTCAGGCGGTCTGGCCGCCCTCTATGCGCTGATTCGTCAAGCCAACGCAGCCATGGATGCGGACCCGGAGGCTCTGGACCGGCAATGGCTGGCCAATTCCCTGCTCCAGGTCAGAGCCATGCTGGATGTCTTCGGACTTGATCCCCTTGATCCTCACTGGGCAGGAGTCGCAACCGACCGTGACGATCGAGCCATGAACACTCTGGATACCTTGGTACGCCAGCAGTTGCAGGAACGTGATCAAGCACGGAAAGATCACGACTTCGCCCGGGCCGATATTATTCGGGATCAGCTGGCGGCGGCCGGCGTGACCGTGGCGGACACACCCGCTGGCAGCACCTGGGACCTTAGCCGCTGAACCCATGTCCGACATACGCGACGTCGCCAGAAGGGCCGGGGTCTCGGTCAGCACAGTCTCCTATGCCTTCTCCGGTAAACGTCCCGTCTCTCCGGAAACCTACCAGCGGATCATGCAGGCCGCTGACGAACTGGACTACGCCGCTGATGCCGGAGCCCGGATGCTGCGAGCCAAGCGCAATCAGATCGTCGCCCTAAGCGCCCCGCTGCGCCCCGGGCAGAACCGGGCCTCCTACGCAGATTACTTCATCGAGATGGCCAGCTGCGAGCATGCTCGTGGCTACGACTCCCTGCTGCTGACCGCTGAGAACGGCGTCGAAGATATCCGACGGGTCACCCGTAGCAATCTGGCAGACGGGGTGGTCCTGATGGATCTGGTGGACGATGATATCCGTGCCGCCCAGGCCGCCTCATACAGACGCCCCTGCGTGGCCCTGGGAGTGCCTCGGCAGCACGCGGCCTGCGCTTGTGTGGATTTGGACTTTGATCTGATGGGCCGCATGGCGGTGGAAGCCATGGCCCGAGCGGGACGCAAACGCCTGCTCTTTCTGGAGGATCTGGAGGGCGAATACCGGCGTGGGTCTGGTTTCCGCCTTATCCTGCTACGCAGTCTCAAGACCTGGGCCCGCCGCCTGGGCATGGATCTGCAGCTTCAGCCGGGACCTACCGGCAGCGATCTGGCCTACACCCAGCAGGTGCTGGATGTCATCCATCACGGCCACATCGATGGCCTGATTGGCCAGATCCGCCCCTCCCTGCTGGACACCGTGGTGATCCGCATGCGCTCGGACGGCGTGAGCATTCCCGACGACGTGGCCGTTCTGTCCTGCGCTGCAGGCAAGGTCAGCCCTACTCTTGAGCTTCAAGGAATCTCTGAGATTCCCCTTACACCCCGTTCACTGTGTGCCAAGGCTGCGGAGTTGCTGACCCAGGCTGTGGAGGAGGGAGCCTCCCTGGCCGGTCGAGTCCAACTGGAGCGACCAAGGCTGATCGACCGCTCTTCCATCAGCCGGTAGAAGCTGGAGGCCCCCAGAGTCGCTCAGCGAGGCCGACGATCCCGCTCTCCTGTCTCCAGCACATGTTGCGGGAAGGGCTGGTGGGGCTCCTGCTGGTACCAGTAGGCCACGCTGGCCAGGTCGTCCTGACGCTCGAAGTAGCCCTGTTCGTCCACGCCTATCTGCTGCAGGGTCACTTTGATATCGCTGGCGAAAATAATGGGGTCGGGGATGTGCCAGCGGTAGAACCCCCTGGTCACCGGGGTGTCGGCATCCCAGTACTGGGATTCGCGGTTGTCCAACTGCCTGGAGTGGAAGGGAAATCCCATGTAGGCCCCGCTGTAGGTGACCTCGTGCATGCGACCATCCGCGTCCTGCCCGGCAAAGCTCCAGGCGCCGCCGAAGTAGTCCTCACTGCCTGTGGAGCACCAGGTGGGATAGTCCTTGTCTCCGTCAAGGTAGACCTTGACCTCGCCCTCGCCCCACCAGCGGCTCTCCAGGGCAGTCAGAGCCAGATAGGTGCCCACGTAGGAGCCCCGGCCATGCACCCCGTCCAGGATCACGTAGTCCTGGCCCAGTTCGGTGACCCGCTGACGACGCCACTGGGCGTGGAAGGTCATGACCTCCTTGGGCAGCTCATCCTTCTCCACATAGTCGATCTGGTAGAAGAAGGCCTCGATGGGCTCGTTGTGGCGGTTGCGCAGGACGATCCTGGCCCCGTCATGGAAGGGCATGGGCCAGTAGCAGTTGAAGCCCCGGCGCGGGTAGACGGCCACAGGCACGGACTCCACCCGGCAGGCCTGGGCGTGGCCACAGCAGAAGAAGTCGCCCAAAGGCACGCAGACGGAGGGCGTCTGCTCGCCATCCCAGTAGCATTCCAGAATCAGATTGCGCAGGACGTTGGGCCCGGTGGGCGAGGTGGCATCGGTAACGGTCATCCAGATGTGACGGATCTCGCCCGCACCGGACAGGTCGGCCAGGACCATGTCCTGCCCGGGAGGAATGTTCCTCAGGCAGGGGGTCCCTTTTCTGGATGGACCGAGATTGCTGGCGGTCATGGCCGCCCTGCCCTTGCCTCCCCGAGGGTTCTCGGCGTTGATGCAGCGGGTGCGGTCTGTGGATGGGCGGGTCAGCGCCTCAAGAGCGTTGGTGATGTTCGGCATGGTCATACCCATGGTTGTGGTTGCCTTTCATATTCGGGCCGTCCGCTCCCCTCCCCTGCCTTCTTGCAGCGGACGGCCATGTTCAGTGTACTTGTCAACGGCGGTTTACTTGACAGCGCCAGCCACTATTCCCTGCGAGAGCTTCCGCTGGAAGAAGATGAAGAAGATGATGGTTGGAATGATGCTGAGCAAGGAGGCAGAGGCCAGGTCGGTAGCAGCCATGGTGTGCTGCCCCTGCATGGTTGCCAAGGCCAGCGGAATGGTCTGCGTTTTCTCGCTCATCAGGAAGGCCATGGGGATCATGTATTCGTTCCAGGTCCAGATGAAGAAGAAGACGAAGAGGACGCTGATGGTCGACCAGGACACCGGCAGCACGATCTTGCGCAGAATCTGCCAGCGCGAGGCTCCGTCGACGGTGGCCGCCTCCAGGATGGCCTGGGGGAAGGTCCCGTAGACCGAGGAGAGCAAATAGGTACCGTAGGCGCTCTGGATGATGGTGAAGATGATGATGATGGACCACTGGGAGTTATAGAAGCCCATCCACTTGAACATGACGTAGAGCGGATAGAGCAGGGCCTCCTGGGGGACCATGTTAGCCAGCATGATGAACAGGAGGATGACCGTGTTGCCCTTGACTCTGCCGATGCCCAAGGCGAAGGAATTGAGGACCGAAAGCAGGACCCCGACCACGGCGACCACCAGGGAGATCAGCAGAGAGTTGCCCAGCTTGAGCGGGAAATTGCTCTTGTTCCAGAAGGAGATGATGCCGTCCATGCTGAAGTGGGCAGGCACGGACAGGGGGCCTGTGGCGTTGTAGTCAGCAGTGGTCTTGAAGGCGTTCAGGACCAGAATCAGCAGGGGGAAGAGCATGATTACGGCTCCGGCGATCAACAGAATCAGACCGGCCCAGTCCCCCCAGGTGCGGATTTTATGGGCGTGCCGGGAGGACACCCGGGCGTCAGCTTGCAGTGTGGCTTGATTATTCATGATGTGCTTCCTAGCCTTCCTCAGGCGATGCTCTTTTGCACGCGCTTTTGCACGATGGTGAAGACGATGGAGAAGATGACGATGACCACTGTCAGGGATGTCGAGATGGCGGCGCCGTAACCCACCTGCTGCACCTGGAAGAACTGGTTGTAGGAGTAGTAGGAGGGAACCATGGTGGAGGTCCCGGGCCCGCCCTTGGTCAACAGATAGACCGGGGCGAAGGTCTTCAGGGCACCGATGGTGGAGGTGAGAATGACCACCAGCAGCTCGGGAATGATGGAGGGGAGGGTGATGACACGGAACTTCTGCCACCAGTTGGCCCCATCCAGGCTGGCGGCCTCGTAGAGCTCGGGGTCTACCCGCTGCAGTCCGGACATGAAGATGACGATGGGATAGCCCAGCTGGATCCAGATCAGGATGACCATGAGGATGGGCAGGGCCGTGGTGGTCGAACCCAGCCAGTTATGGGCCAATCCGCCCAGGCCGATCTTGGTCAGCAGGTCGTTGACCGCACCGTCTTCAGGCCGGAAGATCCAGCCCATGATGATGGTGGCCACGGCCACAGGCAGAACCTGGGGAAGGTAGTAGAGGGCCCGCAGGGTCGAGGAGGTGTGGGGGCCGAACTTCTTCTGGATCACGTCAGTCAGGGCCGAAGAGATCAGCAGCCCCAGGACGGTGGGAATGATGACGATGGCCACGATGATCCAGAGGGTGTGCCCAAAGGAAACCCAGAAGGTCGAGTCGCCCATGAGCCGTCGCCAGTTGCGCAGACCAACCCATTTGGTCGGCCCCACTCCCCTCCAACGTGTGAAGCTCAGGTAGATGTTCCAAAAGATGGGCACGATGACGATAGCCACGATGCCTATCAGACCGGGAATCAGATAAGGGACGAACCGCGAGGGCGCACTGCCCGGGATGCGGGACTGCGCCTTCTTCCTGCTATGTGTGTCAGACATGCTTCTACTCTCCTTGGCGGATTGACGCAGCTCAGTCGTCATCCAGATCGAGCTGGGCGACACCGTCGTCGTAGTTCTTATGCAGAGTGTCCAGAACCTGGTCGGGGCTCTTGGTGCCGTTGACCAGCTCTTGGAAGGCGGCCGGCATGGCGTCGGTCAAGTTGGGCGCAGGGTAGTCGGGATAGTAACTCATCCGGCTGGCGTCCGAGGCTTTGGTGTATTCATTGACCAGGTCACGACTCTTGGGGTTGGTGATGGCTGCCGTATCGGCCGCCACTGGCACGCCGCCCTTGTTGCCGATGTAGTTCTGAACCTCTTTGGACAGGACCACGTTGATATAGCGGGCTGCGGCATCCTTGTGCCGTGACTTCTGCGGGATGACCAGCAGGTTGCCCGCGCAGCCCTCGACCATCTTGGCCCCTGGGAAGATGGATGCCGTCCAGTCGAAGGCCTTCACCTGCTCCATGAAGCGGGTCTGGTTCCAGGTGCCGGTCTGGTAGATGGGATAGGTCCCCTTGATGAATGCTGTGGTCGTATCCTCGGCCTTCATGCCGGTGGCGTTCTTGGAGATATAACCCTTGTCGATCCAGTCGCGGATGGTGTTGGTGGCGAAGGTCAGCGGCTTGCTGCGCCAGTTGACTGGATGCTTGTAGAGTTGCCAGTCGTCAACGAATTGGGCATCGGCCTTGGTCATGGCCAGCTGCCACCAGAGCCAAAGCACCCCGTACTCCTGGGCATCGGCCGCTATGGGCGTGACCCCGTGGCTCTTGAAGGCTTTGAGGGCAGCCACGAACTGGTCAAAGGTTTGCGGAATGGGGATCTTGTACTTGGCAAAGAGGTCCTTGTTGTAGTAGACCCGCTGCATTTCCGCGTAGGAGGAAACCCCGTACCAAGTGTTCCCGTCCATGACGCCACGCTTGTCGTACTTGCCCACTGCTGCTGCCTGGCCACGCACCTTCTTGTCCCAGCCGTACTTCTGCACATAGGGCTTCAGGTCGGTCAGCAGCTGCAGGGTGGACAGGACCCCGGCCGAACCGTTGCCGCGATTGGACTCCATGACATCCGGGGCGTCGTCCGAGTTGAGGAACTGGCTGCCATTCTGGGCGATCTGAGTGAAAGACTTAACCTCGAAATCCACCTTGATGCCAGTCTGTCGGGTAAAGATATCGGCAGCCTTCAGCCAACCCCGGGCCTGACCGCTGCTGGGCTCCTCGTAGTACCAGATCTTGATGCTGGACGGGTGGGCTTCCTGGGGAGCATCACCCCCCGATCCGCAGGCCGCCAGCGGCAGGATCGACATGGCCAGGGCCAGGGCCGCCCCGATCCCTTTTCTGATCTTCATGATGGCTCCTAACTTCCTTGCATCCTTGCATCCATCTATAGCGATTCAATATGTCGAAAGGTTTCGACTTCGGGTGTATTGCAGGGCTCAAACCATCTCCGTCGATGCACTCAAGATATCGAATCGTTTCGACTCAGTATAGAAGCCAGTCGGGGATCATGTCAAGAAGACACAAAGTGGACTCATGTCTTTCTTTTGTGTAGCTACTCAGATCCTCTCGCTCCCCTCGTCATGATCCACATACCGATGTTCAATCAATGTTCCCGAACTTCTCAAGGGTAAAAGCACTACAACTGTTAGCCCAGCAATATCGAATTCTTCTGAACTGCCTATGTTTGTTTGGTCGGCTCTGGGCACGGGCCTTACGGAGCAACCGGCCAATCTCCCGGCTGACAGGTAGACTTGGGGCATTATGGCAGCATTTTCATCTTTGACCGATCGGCTCTCCCAGGCCTTCACCCATCTGCGTTCCAAGGGGAAGCTGACCGAGGCCGATATCGACGGCACAATCCGCGAGATCCGCCGCGCCCTCCTGGATGCCGATGTCTCCCTGGATGTGGTGCGATCCTTTACCGGACGCATCCGGGAACGTGCCCTGGGCGAGGAGGTCTCCAAGGCTCTGAACCCAGCCCAGCAGGTGGTCTCCATCGTCTACGACGAACTGACTGACATCCTGGGCGCGGGAGTGGACCGGCCGCTCAATTTCGCCAAGAACCCGCCCACGGTCATCATGCTGGCTGGCCTGCAGGGTGCCGGCAAGACCACGTTGGCCGGCAAGCTGGGCTACTGGCTCAAGGATGCCGGTCACACCCCCCTGCTGGTGGCGGCCGACCTGCAGCGGCCCAATGCGGTCACCCAGCTCCAGGTTGTCGGTGAACGCGCAGAAGTACCGGTCTACGCCCCCGAGCCGGGCGTGCAGACCAGCGGATCCGAGCTGGCGGCCCCGGGGCAGGTCACGGGCGATCCGGTCAAGGTGGCGGCCGACTCAATAAGGGTAGCTAAAGACAAGCTCTACGATGTGGTCATTATCGATACGGCCGGTCGGCTGGGCGTGGATCAGGAGCTGATGGAGCAGGCCCGCAATATCCGCGATGCCGTCCACCCCGACGAGATCCTCTTCGTCATCGATGCCATGATCGGCCAGGACGCGGTCGCCACAGCCAAAGCCTTCGACCAAGGTGTTGACTTCACCGGCGTGGTCCTGTCCAAGCTGGACGGCGATGCGCGCGGCGGCGCGGCCCTGTCGGTGGCCTCGGTGACTGGCAAGCCCATCCTCTTCGACTCCAACGGCGAGGGCCTCAAGGACTTCGAGGTCTTCCACCCCGACCGTATGGCCTCCCGCATTCTGGACATGGGCGACATCCTGACCTTGATCGAGCAGGCGCAGCGCCAGTTCGACGAGGAGGAGGCCCGCAAGGCCGCCGGGAAGATGTCTGAGGGCAGCTTCGGTCTGGACGACTTTCTGGAGCAGCTCCAGCAGGTTCGCAAGCTGGGCTCCTTCAAGAGCATCCTGGGCATGATCCCGGGCATGGCCCAGCACCGCAAGGAACTTGAACAGTTCGATGAGAAGGAAGTGGATCGAACGCAGGCCATCATCCAGTCGATGACTCCTCAGGAACGACGCGACCCCAGCATCATCGACGGCTCACGACGGGCCCGAATCGCCTATGGCGCCGGCACTACAGTCTCGGCTGTCAACGGCCTGCTGCAGCGGTTCGAGCAAGCGGCCAAGATGATGAAGCGCATGACCAATGGCAGCCGCTCGATCCCAGGCATGGGCGGCATGGGCGCTGGCGGCGGCAAGAAGGGCAAAAAGGGCAAGAAAGGCCGCAAGGGTTCCCGTTCAGGCAATCCCATGAAGCGTGAGGCCGAAGAGAAGGCTTTACGCGAGCGCCTGTCCGGCAAGGGCAAATCCTCCGGCGGCTCCGCCTTCGCAAAGCGCCCGGAGACTCCGCAGATGCCTGAAGGCCTGCCGGACCTGCCCCCCAATCTTGGCGGCGGACTGGGCGGTCTCTTCGGCGGCCGCTAAACCCCTCCCTCCTGCAGGAGACAATGGCACGTGAACACCCTTCTCTGGATTCTCCTGGGGCTCATCGCCTTATGGATGGCTCTGCGCTTCCTGCCTGCCGGAGCTGACTGGCATCGCCCTCTGGTGGAGCTGATCGCTCTGATCGACCTGTTGGCCGTTCCCCTGTTGGCCATCTTGGTCTGCGCCATTGTGATCCAGGCCTGGCCACAGTCCGCCCTGGCCCTGATTGAGCTGGCCCTGGTCACCTTGTGGAGACTTCAATACAGATTTCATTTGCCTTCTCCCATAGGCTCGGGGCACAGAAATAAGCTGCTTGATACAAGGAATCAAGCAGAGGCTGATGCGGACATTCACGAATCGCATCAGTTCAGTCGGGATATAACTGATCCTGCGCTCAGCCTGAAAGTCATGACGCTAAACTGCCGCTATGGCATGGCAGATGCACAGTCCATCATGAAGCAGGTTCAAAGCCATGATGTTGACGTTTTAGCCCTGCAGGAGGTGAACTCGACGCTGCTGACCCATCTTCAGAAAGCAGGGATGAGGCGGATCATGCCATACCTGGTGGAGGGACCACAGACCCAGAATGACAATGGCGGAAGGAACGCCCTCTTCTCTCGTCAGGAGCCCATTTGGTCTCAACCGGCAGGCCTTGATTTGGAAGCGTCAGCCGTCCCACTAATGCATTTGCATACCCTAGCTGGAATTGTCCGGGTGGCTTCAGTCCATCCGAAGTCGCCCCAACGCGGCGCCAGACAATGGGGCCTAGGCATCAGGCGTCTGGCTCTATTGAACGGCGAAAAGATGACGGCCGTCCCAGACGTGGAATCGCCTGCTTTTACCATCATCATGGGCGACTGCAACGCCAACCTGCACCATCCCACCTTTCGTGCCATGCTGCACTCCGGCAGGTTGCGTGATGCCTCCCTTTTTCTAGGCTGCGGGCCGCACCCGACCTTTCCGCATTGCCAGGCACTTCTGCCACCACTGATCGAAATCGACCATATCCTGGTCAGCCAGGGCATCAGGGTCGAATCGATGAAGGTGATTAAAGTCCCGCACACCGACCACTGTGGCCTTTTGGCTCAACTGCGTCTGTGAGGAGCAGGGGCTGCTCACTTAGGATCACCATGCAGGTAAGGGCCTGGTCCGGTGGACTGTCTACTGATTACCCTGAAAGGCAGAAAACGCGAACTCGGCTTGTCTGCGGACAGAAGGGCCTTGACCCCTTCCACCCCCATACGGTGAAAGGCCTGAGTAACGCTGGTTATGGTGGGCCTGACCATATCTACAATGTCCGTTCCGTCAAAGCTCATGACGCTCACGTCACCGGGCACATCCAACCCCTGGTCCCTAGCCTGATTGATGGCACCCATAGCCACCAGGTCGCTGGCACCGATAAGGGCAGTGATCTGTTCTTTCGACTTTAGACAGTGCTTCATGGCGGCTATCCCATCCTGGTACAGACATCCCCCACGGAAAACCAGACTTTCCCTATAAGGAATGCTGTTGTCCTCCAGACACTGCCGGTACCCACTGATACGCAGAGTTATTGACCCATGTTGAGGAATGCCAGCCAGCCCGATCCGTCGGTGACCCTGGTCAATCAAAAACTGCGTGGCCTTATACCCCATCTGATAGTCATCTGAAGTAATACAGGGCAGCCGTCCACCACCCACGAAGGATGAGAGTGATATGCAGTCCATCCCCACCTGTTCTATGGTGGCTATCAATGACTCCTGGAGCTCGAGGGAGACCAGAATAATTCCTCTGACAGCACGCTCTACAGCAGTGGTGATGGCCCGCCGCTGAGCTTGCAGATCAGCGTTGCCCGCATGCAGGATCAGAACATCCAGGTTCCGTTCCGCAGCTGATTGTTCGATCCCCTCGATGATTGAAGAATCGAAATTGGTCTTGGTGTTGGAGAGGATGACAGCCAAAGCATGGCTCTTACCCTGTACGAGGTCGGCCGCTGCTGTGTTGCGGATATACCCCATCTCCTTGGCGGTCTCCTTGACCAAACGTACGGTCTGATCCCTGTGTTCACCGGTGTCGGAAAGGGAACGAGAAACAGTGGCCGTCGACAGCCCCAACCGCTGTGCTATGTCCTTTAAGGTCACTCTGGAAGCTTCAGCCATGACCTCCATCTTTCCTTCTGGCGAGCCCATGCCGGGCCCAGTTTCTACGTCATCGGCCATCATAGCCACACGCCCGGGCATGATAAGAGATGAACAAAGCTGTATACTCATACCGTAAACGTTTACAGTAATTGTTTACAAAAGATCAAAGGAGATACCTTGAGCGCACCTCAAATGACGAGTGATGCCTCTATCAAGAAACGGCATTCGCTACCGGATATCACCATGAAGACCATGTTCGCCATTACTTTCGGCTACTGCGGCGTCAACATGGCCTTCTCCCTGCAGACCTCGCAGATGAGTCGCATATTCCAGACTCTGGGTGCCGACCCCAGCAAGCTTGGATTCTTTTTCATACTGCCGCCCCTGATCGGAATGATCATTCAACCAATTCTGGGACGCTTTTCCGACGGCCACTGGTCTCCACGGTTCGGCCGCCGGATGCCTATCCTGCTCTGGGCCGCTCCCCTGGCTGCCATCGTCATGGTCCTGCTGCCAAATTCCGGTTCCTTCGGATTCGGTTACGGATCCCTGACTGCTCTATGCTTCGGGGCAGCAGCCATCGTCCTTATGGATTTGTCCAACAACGCCTGCATGCAACCCTTCCGCATGATCATCGGCGACATGGTGAACGAGAAACAGAAGGACCAGGCCTGGTCCTGGCAACAGTCCTTCAGCAATCTGGGAGGCGTTCTGGCCAACCTCTGCCCCTTCCTCCTGACCGGACTGGGTATAGCCAACATCGATAAGAAGGGAGTGGTCCCCATGTCTGTGCGACTCTCCTTCTACATCGCCGCGGCTGTCCTTCTGGCCACCTCCATCTACACCATCCTCTCGGTCAAAGAATACGATCCTAAGACCTATGCCCAATACCACAACTTCGAATATGAGGAGAAGAAGCCTCAGAAGTCCTACTGGACACTTCTCAAGGAGGCCCCCAGCACTTTCTGGCAGGTTGCAGTCATCCAGTTCTTCGCCTACTTCGGTGTCCAGTACCTCTGGACCTACACCACCGGAGCCATAGCTCAAAACGTCTGGTACACCGCCGACTCTTCCTCAGCTGGATTCCAGGCCGCCGGCAATTGGTATGGCATCCTCACCTTCGTCCAGTCCATCGTGGGCATCATCTACGGATTCCTGGTTCTGTCCAGGACCAGCCAGTACAAGCGCAAGTTCTGGTACCGGATTGGACTGCTCTGCGGCGGCCTGGGAATGATCTGGACCGCTTTCACTCACAACCAGTACGCCCTGATCGGCTCCTTTACACTGATCGGCATCTGCTTCCTGACCATGCATGCCGAACCTTTCGCTATTTTCACTACGGAAACCGACGGGGCCAATGATGGAGCCTACATGGGACTCTTCAACATCTTCATCTGCCTGCCGCAGATAATCGCATCGGTCAGCAGCTTCGCGATCTTCCCGCTGGTAGGCAGATCGATGCCGACCATGCTCCTGATCGGAGGCATCTCCTGGCTGATTGGCGCAGCCCTGATGGACATCATCAAGAGCCGGAAACCCGAATCCAACGAGGCTTAAGAAACTTTACGAAAGGAATACGTCTGCCATGACGAACCTGCATTACACCGCGAAAGATCAGACCATCACCCTGAGTTCCGACCAGGGAGCATTGATCCTGACCGTGCTGACGGACCAAATCATCCGCGTCTTTCAGGACCGGGGACGCCACACCAACTCCTATGCCATCGAAGGCGAAAAGAAGGTAGAGACTCCCTTCGATCTGAAAGAGGTCAACGACCATCTGGAACTGTCTACGGAACAACTGACCGTCAAGGTCGGACCTGACCTGCTCTTAGACGTCTTCGACGCTCAAGGCAATCCGTTGATCCTGGACTACCGCGGCAAGAGACGTCCCATCGCTAAGACGATTGATGCCGCCCACCAGAGCATCATGCGGGCCGAAGGCCACGAAGTTTCCGGCGTGAGCCAGACTGAGGATCACTACTACCAGGTAGTCAAGGTCTTGGATCCGGACGAGCAATTCTACGGACTGGGCGACAAGACCGGGTATCTGAACAAGCGGTCCTATCAATATGACAACTGGAATTATGATGAGCCACGACCGCACATCGAAACCTTCACCAATCTCTATAAGTCCGTCCCGGTCCTCTTCGGACTGAAAAAAGGCCACCCTTGGGGTATCTTCTTCGACAACACCTACCGGAGCCATCTTGACCTGGGCAGGGAGAACGCCGACTACTACTTCTACTCGGCCGTCGACGGAAACCTGGACTATTACATACTGGGCGGATCCTCCTTGAAGGAGGTAGTCTCCAACTACACCTATCTGACCGGTCGGGTCCCTCTCCCCCAGCGTTGGATGCTGGGCTATCAGCAGTCTCGTTGGGGCTACAGCATGAGCCAGGACCGGGTGGAGCAGATCGTCGACACCTTTGCCAAGTATCACCTCCCCCTGGAAGCCGTCCACTTCGACATCGACTACATGGACGGCTACCGCGTCTTCACCTGGAACAAGAGCATCTTCAAGGATCCCGTCGGGTTCCTGGCGGATATGAAAAAACGGGGAGTTAGGGTCATTCCCATCCTGGATCCTGGAGTCAAAGAGGATCCCGACTACCCGATCTATCAGGAGGGTCTGGATAAGGGATACTTCGCAACCAACCCGGACGGTAGCGTCTATGTCAACAGGGTCTGGCCCGGCAAGTCCGTATTCCCTGACTTTGGCCGACCTGAGGTCCGCGACTGGTGGGCCGGGCATTGCCGTTTCCTGGTTGACAGCGGGGCAGCCGGCATCTGGACAGACATGAACGAACCCGCCGTATTCGACGGAGAGATACCGGAGGACACTGTCTTCAGCGATGAAGATCAGCAGTCCGATCTTGCCAGGATGAACAATGTCTACGGCCACAACATGGCCAAGGCCACCTATCAGGGCCTGAAAAAAGCCACCGGCAGACGGCCCTACGTCATCACACGCGCGGCCTACGCGGGAACGCAGAAGTATGCGACGGTCTGGACCGGAGACAACCAAAGCCTCTGGCCACATCTGCAGATGTCAATCCCTCAGCTCTGCAATATGGGGATGAGCGGATTCAGCTTCGCCGGGGCCGACATCGGTGGATTCAGCGCCGATACGACCCCGGAGCTGCTGACTCGATGGATCGAAGCAGGCATTTTCAGCCCGCTTCTGCGCAACCATTCCGCCCTCCAGGCACGAGACCAGGAACCTTGGGTCTTTGGCCCCGAGGTCTTGGACATCTACCGACACTTCCTGCATCTGCGATATCGCTTCATCCCCTACCTCTACGATTGCTTCGCCAAGCAAATGAACGATGGCCTGCCGGTTATGCGTCCCCTGGTCCTGAATTACCCGGAGGATGCGCGCACACGGAACTTGAACGACGAATACATGATCGGCGACCAAGTTCTGGTAGCACCCGTGGTAGAGCAAGGGCAGGTCTCCCGAATGGTCTATCTGCCCGAGGGCGACTGGGTGGATCTACGCACCATGGTCACTTTCGGTGGCCACCGAGATATTTTGGTTGAGGCTCCTCTGGACCAGCTGCCCATCTTTGTCAGGGCCGACTCCATGCTACCTTGGGGTCGACTGGTGGAGCATATGGACGACCAGCCCGAGGAGTCCATGACGTTCAGGCTCTTCGGCCAGCATGGCGACTACACCCACTACCAGGATGACGGATACAGCTTCGACTACGAGCAGGGGGCCTACAACCTCTATCAGATCCATATGGATAACCAGGGTCAGTGCTCGGTTACTGTACCCCATCATGGATTCAAGCCTCTCTATCGAAGGATCCACCTGGTTCTGCCTGAACAAACCCTGACCCTAAGCCTGGATGACAAGAGCCAGGCCCCGGTCTACAGGGAGACCGAAGCTTAGACCTCGGTCAAAACTGGTTGGAGCAAAACCGAACCAAGGGCCTGTTGGGGCGTATGCCACAGCAGACCCTTAATCCTAAGGTTGAGGTATACTTTTGCTGTTATTCATGTCCGGAGGAGCCCTCTCATTCCGACGGCCATGAGGAACACGCCAGGAGCGCCACCATGCCCCACATGGAGACGTCGCCGGGCACACCAAGTACCAAGGAGAGCCGTTTTGGCAACCAGAATTCGTCTGAAGAGAATGGGCAAGAAGTTCTACCCCTTCTACCGCGTGGTCGTGGTCGATTCCCGCAAGAAGCGCGATGGCAAGGTCATTGAGGAGATCGGCACCTACGATCCCAACACCCAGCCCTCTTCAATCAAGATCGACTCCGAGCGCGCCCAGTACTGGCTGGGTGTGGGCGCTCAGCCCAGCGACCCTGTCTTCAACCTTCTGAAGATCACCGGCGACTGGCAGAAGTTCAAGGATCTGCCCGGCAAGGAGGGCACCCTTAAGGTGCCGCAGGCCGAGGTGGACGCCCAGGCTCGCATCGAGCAGGCACAGAACGAAGCCCAGAAGCTCAAGGCCGCCAAGTCCGAGGCTGATGCCAAGGCCAAGGCTCAGGCGGAGAAGGAAGCTCCCAAGGCCGAGCAGGCAGCTGAGTAAGGCACATTCATCAAGGATTGGAAGGACCGGCTAACATGCTTGCACAGGCCGTTGAGCACCTGATCAGAAACATCGTGGACTTTCCCGATGACGTGTCGGTCAAGTCCCACGAGAACTCTCGCGGAGAGCTTTTGAGGGTGCGGGTCAACCCCGAGGATATCGGCCGTGTGATCGGCAGGGGCGGCAGGACCGCCAACGCCATCCGCACCGTAATCCAGGCACTTGCCGACCACAAGGTGCGCGTCGACATCATGGACGTGCGCCGGTGAGCCCCAGCCGGTCCACCAATCACGACCCGCAGGGTCCGGACCCTCAGCAGCCAAGGTTGCTGAGGGTCTGCCGTATCGGCCGCGCCCAGGGACTCAAGGGCGAGGTCAACGTATATGCTTACACCGACGAGCCTGAGCGGCGATTCGCCCCAGGTTCCCAGTTACAAACCAAGGACGGACAGGTTTTCACGGTAGCCTCCTCCCGCCGCTTCAAACAGCGTTGGATTGTCCTCTTCAAAGGGGTGGAAGACAGGAACGCCTCCGAAGCACTGAACGGCATCGAACTGTATGTCCAGGCTGATCCAGCCGAGGAGCTGGCACAGGAGGATGCCTGGTACCCCGAGGATCTGATCGGGCTCGAGGTTCGCATGGCCCCAGGCAACTCACTGGGTGAGCCTGCCGGACGAGTGGTCGGCCAAGTCAGCGACGTGCTGGACGGTGTAGCCCAGCAGCAGCTGCAGATCCGCATGACTACTGAAGAAAGCGACGACGATGCGGAAGGGCTGATACCCTTTGTCGAAGCCCTGGTGCCCCAAGTCGACATTGAAAACGGGTACGTGGCCATCGATCCGCCTGGAGGACTTCTGCCCGGTCTGGGCTGAGTCCATCTTTCAACAAAACCGTAAGTGGGGAGTCAACGCCCCTTTTCGAGCCGCTGACTCCCCACTTACGGGAATGCGCCTGCCTAAGCAGGAAATCTTATTGAGCTACATGTCTTCGACCACCAGATATGTCATATCCAGGGGGCCATGTACGCCCACCACGATCACCATCTCGATGTCACCCGTGTTGGAGGGGCCGGTGATGAAGTTGATGTTGGAGGTCTTGAGCTCGCCCGAGACCAGTGCTGGATCATAGTAGTCCATGGCCTGCCGAGTACGAGGTAGGATCTTCGATTTGCGGATGATGCTCAGATAGTGCACCGGCAGGAAGTGGAAGGCACGACCCTGACCCGGGGTGGTAGCCACGGTGATGGTGCCGGACTCGGCCAACAGGAAGTCCGCAAAGGCGATGGCCGTACCGGACTCGTCGGCGGTCTTGATGTTCTCTTCGCGGCTGGCTCCCGGCTTCCAAAAAGTAGCGGGCGGGTTCAGGCCGTCCCTCCACTCCTCCAGTCCGAAGTCTGCGAACAGGTCGGAGGTGGGCAGCATCACATGGTCACTGTCATCCTTGCGTGAATCGATGAACTCATCCAGAGCAGTGGGCAGGCCAGCCTTGGTGCAGGTGCGGAAGTCCACATGGACAGCCTCGCTGCTCTTCCGGGCGATCTCCAGCAGCTCATCCTGGGTGTGGCCAGACAGGGTGGTCTCCGGCAGATCGTTGACCGGCACCAGAGGATGATCCTTGAGCTGGTGGCGGGGCCGTCCGCTCTTCTTGGCCAGGTAATCCAGGAATACCTCACGATCGGTCATGCCTGCTGCTCCTTCTTGTGATGAGCGAACCAACTGCGGAAGTTCTGCCCGTGCTTGGGCGGATCCGGCAGATCACGAACCTTGGTCCATCCGCCGAAGACGAAGGGCATCCATTCCACGTGCCGATCACTGGCGAAGAGGTTCTTGGCTGTCTCCGGCTGCTTCTTGGATATGGGCGTCAGCATGGTGTGATCCACCCCTAGGGCGGTGCGGAAGAGCGAGGAATGGCCGGTGCCCAGGCCCATGACCCTCATGACTGTGTCGTCGATCAGATTGGCCTGGGACTGATCATCCATCATGATCCGCCTGTGCTCAATCATAAGCTGATGCAGGGGGATCTTGACCGGGCAGGTGGCCGTGCATGCCGCGCATAGGCTGCAGGCGTAGGGCAGGTCCCCGAAGTCGTCGTAGCCACCGTCTAGCACCGGCGAAAGCACCGAGCCCACAGGACCGGGATAGATGGATCCGTAGCCGTGACCGCCGATGTGCCGGTAAATTGGGCAGACGTTCAAGCAGGAGGCGCAACGAATGCACTGGAGAATGGGCTCGAAAACCGTTCCCAGAGCGTTGGAGCGCCCATTGTCCAGAATGACCACATAGACATCGTCCGGTCCGTCCGACTCCTGGCCGGTGCGCGGCGCAGTGTAGGTCAGATAGGAGGTCAGCTTCTGGCCGACAGCGGACCGGGCCAGCATGTTGTCCATGGTCTCGGCCTCTTTCATGGTCGGCACCAGACGCTCCATGCCCATGACCACCACCTGGGTCTTGGGAATGCACATGGCCAGGTCGGCGTTGCCCTCGTTGGTCACCAGGTTGATCATGCCCGTGTCAGCCACAGCGAAGTTGCAGCCGGTGATGCCCATGTCGGCCTCGAGGAAGTGCTTGCGCAGAACCTTGCGCGAGAAGCGAGCCATGTGCTGAGGGTCGTTGTCGCCCTTGTAACCCAGCTTCTTCTCGAAAACCTGACGAACCTGTTCGCGGTTCTTGTGCAAGGCAGGGAAGACCAGATGGGTGGGCTGGTCCCAGTCGTCCTCTTCCAGGATGAACTCGGCCAGGTCGGTCTCCAGCACCTCCAGGCCGGGCACCGTCATCAGCGTAGGATCCAAGTTGATCTCACTGGTCACCATGGACTTGCTCTTGACGACGTGCTTGGCCTTCTTCTCGATGGCGATCTGCTTGATGTACTGGGCAGCCTCATCGTCGGTCTGAGCGAAGAAGACATGACCACCGCGTTTCTCCACGTTGTCGGAGAACTCCTCCAGGTAGTCAGGCAGGTAGCGGATGACGTGCTGGCGAATCTGCTCGCCAAGGTCGCGCCACTGTTCCCAGTTGCCCAGTTCCTGGCGGGCGGCCTCACGCTTGACCCACTGCGCATCCTGGGCCTTGGCCACTGCCTGTTGAGCGAATTGGTCTTGCTCGGACTCTTTGACCCTGGTCAGGAAGGGAGCCTTGCTGGTCCGCAGATATTGTGCGGCCTTCTTGCCATTGACCATGCTGCTCATACCAAAGCCCCCTCTTCCTTGGCAGCCCTGACGGAACCCACGGCCCCATCGCCAGCAGAGCGGCCTTCTACATACTTGACGCGGCTCATGTCCACGTTGTGATTGAGCACCTCAGCCAGATGCATGATGGTGATCTTCTCGCCACGCCGATTGAAACGGCCGCCGATGTTCATCAGGCAGCCTGGATCGCAGGAGATGAGGACGCTGGCCTTGGTGCTGAGCACGTCATTGACTTTCTCGTCCACCATCTGCTTGGAGATCTCAGGCTCCTTCATGGAGAACATGCCGCCGAACCCGCAGCAATTCTCGATATGCGGCAGGGGAACCATGGTCAGACCCTTGACGTGGTCAAGCAGAACGAATGGGCTGGTCCGCTCCCCAAGTAGCCGTGTCATGTGGCAGGAACGATGGTAGGTGGCTACGGCGTTGAGTTCGGCGCCCGCATCCAGCACACCCAGCACACGATAGAGGAACTGCGAAAACTCATAGGTCTTGTCAGCCATGGTCTGAGCCTTGGCGGCATAGACCGGGTCGTTCTTGAGATGGAAGGGCAGCTCCTTGAGCATATTCACGCAGGAGCCCGCCGGACCCACGATGTAATCGGCATCTACGCTCAGCAGGGCATCGACCTCGTTGCGCATGACCTGCATGCTCTCCTTGACATACCCGCTGTTGAAGGTGGGCTGGGCGCAGCAGATCTGCTCCTTTGGAAGGTAGGTGTCGCAGCCGAACCGCTCCAACACTTCCACCATGGCCTTCCCCACGTTTGGAAACATGAGGTCCACCACGCAGGTGGAGAATATTACTACTTTCATTACCACACCTCTCTACAGCCTTGCACGCCAGGTCCGAACCATCTCCGGATCGCAGAGAAACCCAACATCACTTGAACCCCTAATCCTTCCAACGCATCGCTGCCTTGCGATCGACCACGCCCATGCGGACACCGATGTGCAATCCTGAAAGGACCCATCATTATCATGGTCTCGACCTGGAATTCGCACCGTCGGGAATCGCCCACCCTCAGCTTTTGAACGTGTGAGATTTACCACATATATGCTACCACGGCAGGCTGGGAAGCGGTGGCATGTCAAGGACGAGCGGCGACTCATCCATTCGCTACAGTGGAATACAACCCTGCCAGTTCGTCCTCGGGAAGGGGAATCACGGCATGACCAACTACTTCCAGCTCCTCCTGCTCTATGCACCCGCCATCATCTTCGGCCTGCTCTTCCTCTGGGACCTGCACAAGGAGCCACGGCAGTTCCGCAATGCCATCTGGTTCCTGCTCCTGCTGCTGACCCTGGGCGGAGCGCTTCTTCTGCAGTTCGGGATGCGCTGGCTGATCCTGCCCCTGGTCATCCTGCTCATTGCCTCTCCCCTGCTGGTGATCTGCTTCCTGCTTGCCAACACGGTCATCGTCATCCGACACGAGGGGATCTCCCTGACCACTCTGTTGCCTGGACTGCTGGCACTGGCCGTGGTGGCCTACATGATTCTTTCGCCCCTCCTAGCAGGGTTTGGCGCTCCCTCATGGTTGCAGAAGCTGGCTGGGCTGATCGACCTGGAAGCCACTTGGTTCTTCTTCTCCTTCCTGGCCCTGCTGCTCTATTCCAGCTTTTACAGGCTGCTGCCCCGCAAGCGTCGCTACGACTACATCATCATCCACGGAGCAGGTCTGCGCGGCGAAGAACCCACGCCTCTGCTCCGGGGACGGCTGGACAAGGCTGTAGACCTCTGGAAGCGGCAGGGACGCCTGGGGCGCTTCGTGGTCTCCGGCGGGCAAGGCCCCGACGAGGTCATCAGCGAGGCAAGGGCCATGGCTCAGTATTTACGCAACTCCTGTGGAGTGCCAGCCGAGGCCATCATCATGGAGGACAGGTCGACCACAACCCTGGAGAACCTGCGTTACTCCAAGCAGATCCTGGATGACCGCTACGAGATGGGCACCGGGCCTGAGCATTACCGGGTGGCCCTGGTCACCAGCGACTACCACGTCTTCCGGGCCAGCGAATACGCCAGCAAGGTGGGACTGAATGCCGACGGGATCGGCTCACACACCAAGGGCTACTACTGGCCGACTGCTTTCATCCGGGAGTTCGTAGCCATCACCCGCATGCACTGGTGGCCCTACCTGGTCCTTGCACTAGGCTGGGCCGTCTGGGTCGGTATCTCATTGCTGAATTAAAACCACGGGCCTTCCAGAAGGAATCAGAGGTCATACAACCTGAACCGCACCCTTATCCTGACTGGCCAGGCTGTGCTCCAGGAACCAGGCCACCAGGAGGATGACCAGGACGATGAGCAAGACGAAAACGAAAGCCCAAACGGCTCCGAACTGGAAGGCCTGAGCGCCGGCATGAATCCCTCTGGCCTTGGGCATGCCCGTGATGATGGCGGCCAGCACGCCGGTCGAGGCGGCGCCTGAATACTGCTGAAGGGTGTTGAAGAGTGCGTTGCCGTCAGGCACCAGTTTGGGTGGGATATGCTGCAGTCCAACCGTGAGCAGGTTGTTGAAGACGCAAGCCTGACCGACCATATAGCAGGCATAGAGAAGCACCATCAGGGGGACGGACAAGTGCCGGCTGAGGACCAGGAAGCCTAAGGCCGAAAGGAAGAAGGCAGTGCTTCCCACAGCGAGCAGTCCACGCAGGCCATGGCCATCCAGATAGCCGCCTGTGACGGGCTGGCAGAGTGCAGAGAGCAGGCTCCCCGGCAGCAGAAGCAGGCCGGCGACGGTAGAGGTCTCTCCCAGGACGGATTGGGCCATGTTGGGCAGGATGAACGTCAGGCCAATCTGAACGAACTGGACCAGGAAGTAGAGGATCAGGGCAAGGGTGAAGGTACGGTTCCGGAAGACCACGATGTTGATCAGCCTGGTGCGCTGATGCGTAAGGGTCCACATCCCTGCAACCAGGGCCAGAACACCGATGAACAGGGACAGCCAGGTGATAGGACCATGAACATCCAGGGTGCTCAGCCCCATGGTCAGACCGGTCAGGAAAATACCTAGAAGAAGGAACTGGAGCCAGGCGAAGGGTCCGACATGGGCGCTCTCCCTGTCTACTGAGATGATTGCTATGACCCCGAAGATCAGCTCTATAGGCAGCACGATCAGAAAGATGGCTCGCCAGGATAAGGCCTGGATAACAGATCCACCAAAGGTCGGGCCCAGGGAGGGCGCCAGAGCCACCGCCATGCCGGCGCTGCCCACGTATCGACCCTGGATGTGAAGAGGAACCTTCCTCATAATCAGAGAGAACACTAAAGGAAGGGCGATACCAGTGCTGATGCCCTGCAGGAGGCGTCCCGCCATAAGGACAGGAAAGCTTGGAGCAAGAATGCACATCAGGTCGCTGCCCAGGAATATTCCCACGCTGGCCAGAATCAATGTACGAGTCGTAAATGAGTGCTCCAGCCAGGCGGCGGCCAGAACCGTCAGAGCCACTACCAGCAGATAGCCGGTGGTCAGCCATTGGACCGTGCCCAGCCCGGTGCTGAAGTACCGGGTCATCTCCGGAAAGGTGACGTTCAGCGAGGTCTCCAAAAGGACCCCGCAGAAGGCGAGCCCGGCAGTGCCGGTAATCAACAGTTTTGTTCTCTTATCAACATGGTCGACCATGGACCGTCCGCTCCTCATACATCAGACTGTTCGCATAGCCATCACCACGGATCCGTACGGCATGGCATCGTCCGATGCCGCTCTCATTGCTGTTTGCGCAACGGTTATAGCTCTCTGGCTGCGTTGATGACATCTTCGAGGGTGGCGCCGGGCTGACAGCCACATGCTACGGCGAGCCGGTTCGCCTCCACAACTTTTGAAGACCCAGCCAGTGTAGCACCCGCAGACGCACCAATCCGTGTCCACTCCGAACCTAAACCAGTTTCGGTAAAGTTAGTGACATGCAAATCGATATCGTCTCCGTCTTCCCCGAGTATTTTGACGTAACTGGGCTCAGCCTGCTAGGCAAGGCCCAGGAGAAAGGCCTGGTGACCATACGCTCCCACAATCTGCGCGATTGGACCCATGACGTGCATCACTCCGTGGACGATACGCCGGTGGGCGGCGGAGCAGGCATGGTGATGAAACCCGAAGTCTGGGGCCAGTGCCTGGACGACCTGCTGCACATGCCAGACGGATCGACTCAGGAACAACCGTCTACGGACCAGACAGCCGACACCGCTGATGTTATAGAACACAAAGAAGCAATGAAAAGTTCCGACGACACAAGCAACGGCATAGCATCCGAGGCAGATTCATCTGCGGACAGCCACGAGACTGGCGTGACCGAACCAGTCCTGATCTTCCCCAACCCATCTGCCCCCCTGTTCACCCAGGCCGATGCGACTAAGCTGTCACAGGCGAAGAGGTTGGTATTCGGCTGCGGCCGCTACGAGGGCTACGACGCACGTATCCCCGATTACTACCGAAGCAAAGGGGTCGATGTCCGGGAGTACTCCATCGGCGACTACGTGCTCAACGGGGGCGAGGTGGCCGTCTCGGTCATGCTGGAGGCGATCACCCGACTTTTGCCCGGCTTCATGGGCAATCCTGAATCCATTGTGCAAGAGTCCTACACCGGGGATGAGCCGCTGCTGGAATATCGCCAGTACACACGTCCCACCACCTGGCGTGGCATGGCCGTGCCCGAGATACTCACCAGCGGCGACCACGGAAAGGTGGACAGATTCCGACGCGATGAGGCCATCAGGCGAACCAGTCGGATCCGTCCCGACCTGATTGCCCGATTGGACTGCTCAACCCTCGATAAGCATGACCGCCGTCTCTTGGAGGATCTGGGTTGGCGAGCTTCAGCAGCCCATCCGGTCCGACAGGATACGAATGAATAGGAAGACGTTCAGCTGATACAGCAAACTCACACACAGACAATTGCCTTAAAAAAAGATTCATGATCTCGGTAAAAAATCCGTGAGGCAACTTACCCGTAGGTTCCAGGAAGCATAAAACATACAAATTAACATATTTGCTAGGCTGTCTTAGCCCTTTTTCCATCCTGCCTCTGATACCAGTCTGTTTCCAACTCAGAATCATTATCTAGTAAGGCTGATGGTAACCTCGCAACTTGAATTAGTGATCTGCCAGACTAAGACAGCTGTGTATCCGATTGCAGTTACCAGCCCTTGAACTGTTGACAGTCAGGCAGGACAGTCTCTGTCAAAGACGCTATAATAATGTTAAAAATTGTTCTTTTTTGGGTTCCCTCGATACTTGTTGTGAGCCGTAAAAAGCAATGCCCGCCCTCAGGAACAGCGTAAAGCCAATGCAGTCAAGGCCTTAGAGAGAGCCTTATAGCATCCGCTGTCGAAGAAGTCCTTCCAGATATTGTTGCTCTGTCAGACAGCTTCCTTTTCTTTCCCTTGCAACATCATGGCGTGCAGACCTGTTATCTGCACATACATGCACACGTTAACCAAGTCGCCGACTATCATTTCGACATTATCGTATATTTTGATCGCATTCTAGCGAGTTGCTGCCTCTTTGGTGGATATAGCGGTACAACCTGGACTTGGTGCATTTGCTCGCAGACCATACCCCCCCTGTATAAGGTCCGCAAGTCGGCTTTATGACAACGATAATTACTTAACTCTACTATCCCTATCTGCACCCCATGCGTAAGCACCCCTAGAAGTGTTCATTTTCAAATACCGATCTCCTCCCCCCCCTGGTGTCCAATCAACATCAGCCGAGACTCTATTACGGTAATGTCGCCAGGTCTGGAAACCTGACTATTCAACCGAAATTAGGACCATCGCCTTACCAGCGATACATCAACCAGCGATACATCAAAAGGCTTCGTCTTATATTCTGTTTCGATTTCAGAACCTCCGTTATTAGCTACGGCTACGGAAATGACTGACCCCTCTCCTCAAAGGCGCTTTCCCTTCGCGCACGAGATTAAAGGAACAGAGTATCGTGTTGTGAAAGATTGTGATATCTTTAACAAGTAATCACAGTAAAGGAGCTGTAATGGATATAAAGCAACATAGAATTTCTGACATCGAAGCCGTCGGAGCTTTTCTCATTGTGCGGAAATCATCTGCGGAGTCAGCTTATGCGATTGCAAGCACCGCTATCGACAGTGGCTTACGAGCAGTTGAAATCGCCTACGGGACACCCGATGCCTTAGGAGTAATCGAAAAGTTAGCGAATAAGTACCCGTCCGAGGATGTGCTGATTGGAGCAGGGACAGTTATTGACCACCATGGTGCCGCTGCGGCTGTTGATCACGGAGCAAAACTCCTGGTGAGCCCGTATTCGGTTCCTGAAGTCATGGAAGTGGCTGAACGGTTCCAATGTGTGTCGATAGGAGGAGCCTTTACTCCGACGGAAATGATGAAGGTGCTGGCTATGGGCGGGGACATAGTCAAACTTTTCCCTGCAGAATCCTTGGGACCCGCTTATGTCAAATCCATCCATGCCCCACTTCCCCAGATACCAATCTCGCCAACAGGCAAGGTTAACGCGGACAATATCGGGCAATGGCTTGATGCAGGAGCTGTCTGCGCCGGCATAGGGGGGTACATCACCAACGCGGCATCCTTGGACGAAGCTTCACGCGCAACAAAGCGAATCATTACCGCAGTCAAAGAGTGGAGAGCAAAAGAGGAAGAGCAGAACAGCCAACAATAGCCATCGATGCGTATGGAACTTGCGATCACTGATGACTGTAATGTTCCAACACCAATGAAGGAATAGATGGATCCGCGGGGGAATTCCACATTGCTAATTTCATAAGGAAGTGAAAGAAAGCATGCAAAACCAAAATCACCAGCCTGCCGCACTAGCAACAGACAAAATATCCGGTGCGCAGATAGATGTTCAAGCAAAACGCAGAAAACTCGAAACCTACGGATGGTGGATGGTGGCCATCATTACCCTGGGCGGAGTCATCAACTACCTTGATCGTTCCACTCTATCCATCGGCAACACAACCATTCAGGGCCAGCTAGGTTTCACAACCATCCAGATGGGCCTGCTCCTATCGGCATTTTCATGGCCATACGCCTTGGCCAACCTACCTGGAGGTTTCCTTATTGATAGATTCGGCCCCAAAAAGGTATTTCTTGGGTGCCTTGCTGGATGGTCAATCGTTGCTATTTTGACTGGATTCGTCTCTAATTTCGTTTCCTTCTATATCGCTAGGGTCTTCCTAGGTATTGCCGAGGCTCCCTTCTTCGCCGCGGGGCTGAAAGCGGCTCAGTATTGGTTCAATGCCAAGGACAGATCCATGCCAGTTAGTGTGATCAATACTGGCTCTCAGATCGGCAACGCAATCGGCCCGCCCTTGCTGACCGCCCTTCTAGTCACTTTCAGCTGGAGAACCATGTTCATCATCGTAGGCGTGGCAGGACTGGTGGTTGCCATACTTTGGTGGTTTTTCTATCGGGACCCCTCCGAAGCAGAAGAGAAAATCATCATGTCAGGTTCAGAGGAAGAGGATGAGGCAGAGACACCCGCAAAGAGCAAGCATGCCGTCAGGGAGTGGCTATCCCTGTGGAAACTGCCCAATACCTGGTATATGACCATTGGCTGCTTCATGATTTTCTACACAGTATGGGTCTATATAACTTGGCTTCCTGGCTATCTGGAAAAGGCCCGTGGTCTCTCTCTAAAGGGTACCGGATGGGCTGCCGCTGTTCCTTATATCTTTGGCATTCTTGGCGTTCTCTTTGGCGGCTGGATAAGCAAACGATTCATCACAAGAGGGATGAAACCCATTGTCGCAAGGAAAATTCCCATTGTTGGCGGAGCCGTGCTTTCAGCTTGCGCCGTGGCACCAATCGCATACGTTGATTCCTTCGGGCTATCAATGGTTCTTCTCTGCATCGGATACTTCGGAGCCCAGGTTCCCATCGGGTGCATCTGGACTCTCGCGGCTGACGTGGCGGACAGCAACCAGGTTGCCTCTTTGGGATCTATACAGAATTTCGGCGGCTTCCTAGGAGCTGCTGTTGCACCAATCGTAACTAGCTACATACTGACTAAAACTGGCGGCAGCTTTAACCTTGTCTTCGTTGTAGGAGCCATCGCATTGATTCTCGGAGCCTTCTTCTACGGGGTTATGGTCAAAGACCGTCGCACAGCATCTGTTGCAGGAAAGTGAAGCGACGATGACCAAGGCCGTTTTCATTCTCGGGAGAGCTTGTTCAGGTAAGACAACTCTGGCTCTTGCTATGGCTCGTAAAGCCAGAGCTGTTTACCTGGACAAGGACACTATGGTGAGCGAATTCACCCGACGCATAATGATCCTGGCCGGCGAGCCCGAATACGCCCGAGACGAGAGCCATTACTATACCAATGTGGTCAGGCCACTCGAATACTCGTCTCTGTTGGCAGTGGGCTCATCCAACCTTCAAATTGGCCAAGATGTCATATTTGACGCACCGTTCACACCATATTTGAAAGACAGAGAGTTTCTCGACAAAGTCATAAAGAAATATAAATGGCCCGGACAGGTGGAGTCCTACGTCATCTACGTAGAAACCACTAAATCCGAACTCCAAAAAAGGATGAGAGCCAGAAATCTTGACAGGGATTCCTGGAAACTCGAAAATTGGGATCGATATTGGGAAGGTAGCGCGCTCCCGCCACCGGAATGGACAGGATCACAACTCATTCGCTACATCAACGATGCAGAGGCCAGGCCTGAAACCCTCATTTCCTGCATATTCCCAGATTCCCTTTAAAACTCAAAGGAGAGCAATATGAATAAAAAGGCAGCAGTGCTGTGTTTGGATGCTGGTCAAACCGGGGTAAGAGCCTGTATCGATATTCCCAAGCCCGATGGTGGCGAGGAGCGAATAGACCTACCCGAAAAGCCAGGCGTAAAAAACAGTCACCCGCTGATTCCTCAGCTGATTGAACGGACCCACGATGCTTTCCGCATGTTTTCGAGGTATCAGAATGAACCTATGAACATCGGCAGAGACACCACAATTGGCTCAATCTGCGTAGGATCCTCCGGCCTTTCCAAAGACTGCCGCGCAGAGGACTTCCTGGATGGTGTATCGGATTTGGGCATATCCGAAGTTTTCCTGGCACATGATTCAGTGACGGGTTATCTAGCAGCTCTGGGACATGAGCGTTATGGAGCCGTCGTCAGCGCCGGAACCGGCGTGGTCACTCGTGGGGTCGGCCCCCACCTGACCAAACGTGTGGACGGCTGGGGGTGGATGATTGGAAATGCCGGCGCCGCTAGCTGGATGGGTAAACTCGCTTTGGAAGCGGCCATGCGTGCTTATGACGGTCGCGGACCGCAGACCAGGCTAACTAAAGTAGCTGAAGAGCACTTTGGACGGCTTGACAAAATATATTTGAAGCTGTACTCGGATGACCAAAGTACCAAGCATCTGGGAAGCATGGCCGAAGACGTGACCAGGCTGGCCGGTGAAGATGCCGTTGCTTTTGAAATCTGCTCAAAAGCTTCAAAGGAGCTGGCAATATCAGCATATACAGCTTTGAGAAAAGCAGATGTGGATAAATATGCTGACATTGCAGTCAGCGGTCGCGGCAGTGTCTTTAATTCACGATTCATCTCAGATCACTTCACCATGTATATTCATTCCATGGTGCCTCATGCCGCCATCATCGATCCGATTGGAGACCCACTGTCCGGAGCCAGGCAACTTGGCTATATTGAGCCAGACAATCCCCTGCACAGCCTGATAGCGCACGCGATCAAGTAAGCAGAAAGTGCCGGGGATAGAAAGACTCTCCGGCACTTCTATCACTCATATTCATAATTAGAAGCAGTCGAACACCTCGAAAGGGCAATCGAATTCAATCCTGATAATCACAACGAATCACTATTTTTTACAAAATAGTATATTTGTTGACAATAAATAGAAGCTGACCCGTATTATTGGAAATATGCGAAAGAAGAAAAGTGAAGCGCTGATTCCGGCAGAGCGTCACAAAAAAATAACTCGATTATCTCTCGCATGAAAACATCCTCAGCATTAAAAAACTCACAGAATTACTCAATGTTTCACATATGACTGTCCGCAGAGACATTGCGACGTTGATCGAAGAAGGCAAGGTTGCTCCTATACGCGGCGGGGTGACCTTGTCCGAAAACGGAAAACCAGTTCCAGCTCCTTTGAAGCGATCTAATAGATCAAACATCAACATACACCTGAAAAAAGGCATCGCAGAAGTCGCCGCACGCTTTATCAATGATAATTCGATCATCTATCTGGATCCTGGTACAACCACTTATGAATTGATCCCTTATATAAAGCGTAAAAAGAACCTGACAGTAGTGTCCAACGATCTCATTATCGTCAACGACCTCATTTCCAGTGACTTCCATCTAATCCATACGGGTGGCGAAATCGATAATCAGACCATGAGCTCAGTCGGCCCCATAGCCATCTCCGCAGTGCAGAACATCAATTTCGACATTTATTTCATGTCAACACCGGGATGGTCTCTTGAATATGGGGTGACTTCGCCTGACATCGAACGTTCGCAGCTCAAGCAGGCTGTACTCAACAACGCCTTTCAAACAATATTGATGGCCGATTCAACCAAATACAACTCAATTTCTTTGGCCAAAGTATGCAGTCTCGATCAAATCGACCATATAGTCACCGACCAAGGGTTAGAGAATGCAGTCGCTGAGAAAATCAAGCAAACAGGCATCCCACTCCATCTCGCAGCCCCAAACGATGGGGAAATAAAGGGAACAGCTCCTCAGGCTGATTCGATGTAGTAAACCGTAGTTTCACCGTAGGACCTGGATTGGGATATAACCCAGGCAACAGGCGGCTCAGGGGGATTCGAACGCCCGGAACGTTCCAGGACCATCACTGAATTGGAGCCAACGAATTGCCCTTCAACTAGACCATTCATGATCTCCTGACAGTCTTCTGTAGGTAGATCGTAAGGTGGATCCATAAATATAAGGTCGTAAGGTTCTTTCATTGGGCACGACTGGCCAGCGGAGAAATCAGTATTCATGTTGGTCTCAAAGGGCCTGACAAAGCGCTCCACTTTGGTTCTGCTCACATGTATATCCATGTCTGAATTCCAAGCGGGATGATGGGCCAGCTTGGCTGCCGATCTGGACAAAAGCCCAGCGGCACGTCCGGATGACTCAACAGACTCCAAGGAGGAAGCTCCACGTGACAAGGCTTCAAACCCTAGGGCTCCAGTGCCTGCATATAGGTCTAGCACCTTGGCTCCATCCAAGGCACCGAGCGCCTCCAGATGGGAGAAAATGGCCTCCTTGGTGCGATCGGTGGTGGGCCGGGTGCCCTTGAGAGCTGCAGGAATAGGGAATCCCTTGAAGCGGCCGGCGATGATGTGCATATGGTCTGTTGTCCTTTCAGCTTGAGACCAGGAAGCCTTCGTTGCCCCTCATGAAGTCCAGAACGGCGCCAGCCAGTTCGGGCTGCCCGGCCAGAGCGGGGTCGGATTCCAGGAGTTGGTCTGCCTGGGTTCGGGCACGGGCGATCATGGGCGCGTCGGTGACCACCCGCAGAAGCTTCAGAGAAGAATGACCGCCGGACTGGGCATCACCCAACACATCGCCGGCTCCTCTGATGCGGATATCCTCCTCGGCGATTTTGGCCCCGTCCGTAGTGTCACGAATGACCTCAAGCCGCTCGGCAGCTGGAGAATCCTCAGGGGCGCGCGAAATCAGGAAAGCCCAAGAGTCAGTGCCGCCGCGTCCCACCCTGCCACGCAGCTGATGAAGCTGGGAGAGCCCGAACCGATCGGCATCAAAGATGACAATGCAGGAGGCTTGAGACACATCCACCCCCACCTCCACCACAGTGGTGGCTACCAGCAGGGGCGCGCGACCCGAGGCGAAGTCCGCCATAACAGCATTCTTGGTGGCGTCATCATCCCGACCAGTCAGCGTGGCCATGGCAATGCCTTGGAATTGCGGCAGGGCAGCCAGTCGCTGACTCATTTCAGCCACCGAGTGCAGAGGCGGACGCTGGCCATCACCTTGGCCTTCCTCAACCAGCAGTTCAGGTTGGGAGTCAGACGCACTGGATTGGCCGGAGCGGTCTGAGGAGACCGAAGGGTCATCCTCATCGTCAATGCGGGCACAGATGACATAGGCCCGCTCCCCAGCCTCGATCCGTCGACGTAGATGCAGGAACATAGCACCCATGGTCGCTCCGTCAGACTCGGCGATGACGTGGGTACGGACTGGTTTGCGGTTGCTGGGCAGCTCGGTCAGGGCGGAGATGTCCAGATCACCGAACCAGGTCATGGCGGCTGTACGCGGGATGGGCGTGGCAGTCATGATCAACAGGTGGGGAACGCGATCGGATTTGCGACGCAGCTCCTCACGTTGCTCAACCCCGAAACGATGCTGCTCGTCGATGACGGTCAGGGCCAGATTGGGAGCCTGGAAGGTCTTGGAGAAGGCCGCGTGAGTGGCGATGACGATGCAGGGACGGCCCGAGGCCGAGACAGCCAGGGCAGAGCGGCGCTGGGCCAATCTCATGCCGCCGGTCAGCAACACCAGAGGCAGAACCAGCTGATCCGTCATGCGGATCATGGTGACGTTGTCCACGGGCTTATGGCGGCCTTCTACGGCAGTGGCGGTAACATCGGTGCCCATGGCTTTGAGCATGCCGCCGATGGAGGCATAGTGCTGCTCGGCCAACACCTGGGTCGGAGCCACCAGGACGGCCTGATGACCGGCCTGGACCGCCTGGAGCATGGCTGCAAGGGCCACTACAGTCTTGCCAGAGCCGACCTCGCCCTGCAGAAGCCGCTGCATGGGCTGATCCTTGGCCATGTCGACACCGATATCATTGATGACCTGACGCTGGCCATCGGTTAGCTGGAACGGCAGGGAGTCGATGAAACGGGCAGGCAGGGTGTCTGGATGGTCGGCACCCGAATCCACACACGGATAAGTGGGCTGCTGCTGGGTCTGGCGACGGGTCTGCAGGAGTGCCGTCTGCGAGACGAAGGCCTCCTCGTAGCGCAGGGTCTTGCGCGCCGCAGCGAAGTCTTCAGGGCTTTCGGGCGCATGCATGCCTAAGAGGGCACGGGCACGATGCATCAGCCTTTGGTCGACACGGACCTGCTCGGGCAGCACATCAGGTATGGCTCGGCCCAGCGCTTCCGGATCAATGCGGACCTCGGCACTGGGCTGCTCCTCTTCGACCCCATCGGCCTGCGCCAGCAGACGCAGAAAACCCAGAATGACATCGTGAATATGGTCCGAGGAGATGCGGGAGCTGGCATGATAGACCGGCCGGGGGCGACGGACACGCTCCAAGGCCTCATCAAGGCTGGCTACATCGGGTCGAGTTGCGTCCGCCAAAACCTCTCGATCCGCATCGGCAACAACCAGGGTCTCCGGATGGGTGAACTGGAGCTGGTCCATGTAGATGCCGGGCTCACCGGCCACGACCAGATCCGCCCCTACCTGCAACCGACGGACCATCCAGTCCATATAGGGCTTCTTGTGAGAGAAGAAAACCAGTCTGACCGCCAGTGGAGTACCGCCTTGGCTACTGACGAAGGCTGCATCGTCCACCATCACGTCCAGCCGAAAACCCCGGTGCCCGCTCAGTGGCACCAGACGCACCTGATCAACCCGGGCGGCGAATGCACAGGGCTCACCCAGCCGAATGCCGGCAATAGTGGTGACCTGCATGGGATCGGTAATGCGGAAAGGATAGTAGGTCAGCGCGTCCCCCACCGTGACCACACCCAGAGCCTTGAGGGCGCTCACCCGACGCCTGTTGGCCACCAGCGAGGCCACGGTACTGTGCAGACCTACACGAGCCACTGCCGACATACCCGATCACCTCCCGCAAGCGCCGACCATCATCCCTCAGGATGACAAGAACCCCCGGAGCTTATGCCCCCGGGGGTCCATATACGACCGACGAACCGCACTCAGGCGGCGATGCGCTGCACCTTGCCGGCCTTGAGGCACTTGACGCAGACGCGCAGACGCACATTCTGACCATCAACGGTGGTGTGCACCGACTGCAGGTTGGGGCGGAAGATGCGCTTGTTCCGGATATGCGAATGAGAAACACTGTAACCGGTCTGCGGGCCCTTGCCGCACACCGCGCAACGAGCTGCCATGATGACTTCCTTTACGTTGTTTTCCAAGTCGTCCCAGGTGTCCTTGCCCGCAACGCAAGGCTACGGATGAACACACAACTTTGTTAGACTACTACATTCCGTCAAGTAAGGCAAATCAGCGGCCTCAAGCACGAGGAGGCTTGCGGAAGATGCCAATCAGTGATTGGAGCACTCCGCAGAACACCCCGCCGATGATCCAAATGGCCCAGAATGGGATGCGCCACCCGAAGAGGTTGTCATAATTGCCCGAGAAGAGCATGGTCAGGGCCACCAGCGTACAAAGACCCATGATGGTTCCGCTGATGGCATTGCTTATCCGGTGCTCATACCGGTAGGTATCCCAGCGACCGTCCTCGACGGAATCAATCTGCCTGTTGTAGGCCCGGAGGTTCATCATCCTATGGCTTGTTCCCGCATGGACCAGCAGAAAGACCCCCAGAGCCAGGAGAAGGAAGAAAACGAACCCTCTGACCTGATCGGACCAGCCCCAGATCAGGAATCCAGCAGAGTTGATCCCCACATCCAAGAGCACGACAGCCAGACCGCAGACCAGCTCCCAGGTAGTCTGCCGATAAACCCGCGAGCGCTCCTCATCGGTATAGAAATCCGCTACATAGGGATGTCGGCGGCGAAAATCCCTTCTGGCGGAAACCGCCGGTATCAAACAGGCCAGGCCCAGGACGATGCCGATCATCAGAGCAAGAAAGGCCAGACCATTCTGTGCGTCGGTCGGCTGACTGACTGCGGCGAAGAGACCACTGAAAGCCAGTCCCAGCATGATAAGGGCGATGCCGAAAGCCATCCGCAGGCTGTAGGCATTGCTGAAGGAGGCGTAGCCGGTCACGTCTTCCGCAGCAGACTGAACAGGTATAGTCGTGTGCGTTGTCGAAGTCGTCTGCGCGGCATCCTGATGGTCAGGCTTGGACGCACGCTGCCCGGAACCCGGATGCCGAACATCGCCTAGAACCAGGTCATCGAGAGTGCAGCCGAAGAGGTCACAGATGGCCAGGAGCTTGTCCATCTCAGGGTATGCCTTGTCCGACTCCCACTTGGACACCGCCTGACGGGATACCCCCACCAGCATGGCCAGCTGCTCCTGAGTCATGTTGCGCTGCGAACGCAGATATTGCACATTGGTTCTGAAACTCATAATGTTCTTTCTCCAGATCGGCAGATTGCCGATTCAACCAGCAACGAGACCATGATGAAACGTGCAGGGCTCCGACCGCCACCAGCTTTGGGTTGCACCCGACAAAGACACCAATATTTTCTGTCAACCAACGGTTGCATCCTTGCAATTCAAAGGAAGCAGGTGGTCGCTGAATCCCTATCATCCCCCCTCCCGCAAGCAATACGTCCCCTCTATGTTCACGATACATACCCTTCAGGAGGGAATGCGAATCCTGCAGACCACAACCCTGAATCGTCCCCGATTCGACCCTGAAAACACCCTGACAGGAGCTCTGTCCATGGTCTTATAGAGGTAGGAACCAGGCAGATGATGACTGAAAGGAAGGCAACGATGCAGCATCGGGCGATCAAGGATCCATACGCGCAACCGCTCATTCTGGACAAGATCTGCTACGACTACGGAACGCGGCAGAAGCAGGGCGCCCGGGTGCTGGACGAGATCAGCCTGGAATGTCAGGCGGGAACCTGGACGGCCATCATGGGTCCTTCGGGCGCCGGCAAATCGACCCTCCTCTATTGCGCCGCGGGACTGCTCCAGGTCAGACAGGGCAGGGTGGCCATCGCCGGGGAGGACCTGACCCGGATGAAAGAGAAGGAATTGACCAGACTCCGGCGCGACCATATCGGCTTCGTTTTCCAGGACTACAACCTGGTCAACGCCTTCACCTGCTTGCAGAACACCATGCTGTCCAGCCTTTTCGGCGGCAGGAAAATCTCCGCCCAAGCAGCCCTGTCTGCCCTGTCGAACGTCGGATTGGAGGGGTACGCCAATACCTATCCAGCTGACATGAGCGGAGGCCAGCAGCAGCGCGTAGCCATCGCCAGATCCCTGGCCGCCAGCCCGGAGATCATCATGGCCGACGAGCCCACCGGCGCCCTGGACACCCATAGCTCGCGGGAGGTCATGGACCTCTTTGACCTGGCCGTCCGCAGCGGCCAGACCATCCTCATGGTGACCCACGACCCCAACGTCGCCGCCCGCGCCCACCGGGTCATCTTCCTCCAGGACGGGCGCATTCAGGCTGCTTGCCCGGGCGGCGACCCACAGACCATAGCCCAGCAGCTGGCCAGCATGGATGCTGCGCCAAACCAGGAGGCCTTCAGCCCTCCTCTGGCAGTTCCATCCGATCAGCCTCGGTGATGGTACGAATTACCCGGCAGGGCACACCCACGGCCAGGGAGTCAGGTGCGATGTCATGGGTGACTACGGATCCAGCCCCGATAACCGCACCATCGCCGATGGTCACTCCTCCGGCCACGGTTACGTTTGATGCCAGCCAGCAGTTGGATCCGATGGTTATTGGAGCACCCAACTCGTAGTCATAGAGGGAGCCACCCGTATGGCGCCTCAGATTCCGCTCCTGCCACCGCAAGGGATGCAGAGGGGTGGCCAGGGTGACGTTGGGGCCGATCATCACATCGTCGCCAATCTGCACAGGGCAGGTATCCAGAACGGTGAAGTTGAAATTGGCGAAGATGCGCGAGCCAAGCTTGGTAAAGCACCCATAGTCGAAGTAGATAGGCCCCATACAGTCGACGTCCTGACCATGCTCGGGCACCAGCTCGTCCAAGAGCCGGCTGCGCAGGTCCCGCTCCTGCTCAGAAGACGCGTTAAAAAGGCGGCAAAGTTCGTGGGCCCTGACTCGCAACTGACCCAGTTCGGGATCCGAGGCGTCATAGAGCTCGCCGGCAAGCATCCGTTCCCTCTGCGAGCGCCAAGCCGCTTTACCAGCTCCGCCTGTCGCACCCGTCAGTTTTGAGTCCTTATCCATGGCCATCCCATCGTTCCCGCGTCACTTCAATGTCACTGCTACAAGTTTGCACTGCTTGCATATTCCCCACCCATGTAATCGTCTGGGTCAGACAGCCGACAGCCACACGTACATTCGTCATCCTGCTGCGGAGATCCGTTCACGCCAAGGATCAAGCTTGGTAGATTGGAGACAGCGGAGGACCATGGCGAGGAGGAAACATGCGGTATAAGGTGAGTGAAGCCATTTCCGAGGATGCCAAATCCATCCGTACGGCCGTATTCGTGGAGGAGCAGGGCTTTCACAACGAATTCGACCAAACCGACGATGTCAGCCTCCATATCGTGGCCTATGACGGGAATAAACCCGTTGGGGTATGCCGAATCTTCCCTGACCGTGGCAAGACATGGACACTTGGCCGGTTGGCGGTTCTGAAGCCCTACCGCGGCCAGCACCTGGGCGCCAATTTGGTAACCAAGGCTGAGGAAACCACTCGGAGCCGCGGGGCCGACCGGATCACACTTCACGCCCAGGAGCGGGTGGCGGGCTTCTATAGGTCTTTAGGCTATAGGGACATGGGCATTCACGACCAGGACGAGGGATGCCCGCACATGTGGATGGAAAAGCCTCTAACGAACAATGCTGGCAGCGAGTCAGAGGACGAGGCCTGATGAACCAGACCGTCAACTTTGCCAGCACAAGCGTCAATCCGGACAAGGATCCCATGGGAAGATCCGAACAGGCCATCTCCAGCTTCAGCGATGCCGTCATCTACTGGTTCCGCCAGAATTTCGGAAAGATCATCCTGCTGATCGTCGTGGCTGTCTGCGCTGCATTGATCTCCAAGATCGTAGCGGCGGCCATGCGACGTGCCCTGGAACGGACCAACCTGCCCAGTGCCTCCATCTTCGTCAACATCGTCCGCGCCCTGATCTGGATCTTCGCCGCCGCCACAGTCCTGCAACCTGTCTTCGGAATCAATCCATCCACAGTGGTCGCCGCCCTGGGCGTCAGCGGCCTGGCGCTCTCCTTCGGATTGAAGGACACGATCGCCAATATCGTCGGCGGCTTCGGACTCATGGTCAGCAAGGTGGTCCAACCCGGAGACATCATCACCATCCAGGGCACCACCGGAACGGTCCGCGATGTGACCTGGCGCCATACCATCGTCATCGACAGGACCGGTAACCAGCTGCTGATTCCCAACTCCATCCTCAACACCACGGCGCTTGAGAAGATCACCGAGGCCGGCGAGGCCGCCACCACGGTTCCCTTCACCCTGCGGGGGGATGCCGATATAGCCAGGTCCTCCCATTCCATTGCACAGGTGGTGGCCCAGGCAACCAAGGGCATGGCCATGCCAGCCAACCCACCCATCGTTCAGCTTCAGGGCTTCACCCCTTACGGCATCAAGGGCCAGGTAGTCATGTTCGCTAAGCAGGGCGTCATCGCCGCCGATATGCAGGATGCCGCCACCCGCGCTCTGGCCGGCCAGGACTACCTGGTCCAGGAAGCCGAAATCCAAACAAACGACATTGAGCACTAACCAGACGGCCTTTACATCCTGCCAGGGAAATACAAAAGCGTGGTCTCTTCTCTTATGGAGATGCCGCATGCTCCGAGAACAACTCCGCTTTAGGCCGATATACCTTCAATCAGATCGGTGATCAGATCGGTGTAGGTGATCCCAGTTGCTTCCCAGGCCTTGGCATACATGGAGATAGGCGTGAAGCCAGGCATGGTGTTGATCTCGTTGACGATGACCCTGCCCTCGGGGGTCACAAAGCAGTCGACACGGCTCAGACCGGCACCGTCCACGGTTCTGAAGGCCTTGGCAGCCAGGTTGCGAACCTTCTGAAGGGTCTCCTCTGGCAGATCCGCGGGGACCTCCACGTGGGAGGCGGAGGAGTCCACATACTTGCTGTCAAAATCGTAGAAGGCCTCGTCCTGATCGGTCTTGTCCAGCACCACCTCGCCAGGCCAGGCTGTACGGGGTTTTGTGTCCTCGCTTGAGGCGAGCACGGCGCATTCGATCTCCCGCCCTTCGATCCCCTCCTCTATCAGGACCCGCCAATCGTGCCTTGCAGCCTCGGCAACCGCAGCATCCAGGGCTTCGACTTCAGGCTCTTCTACCTTGACCACACCAAAGCTGGATCCTGCGCGAGAAGGCTTGACGAAAAGCGGGTAATGCAGCTCCGCCTTCTCCACAGCGGCCAGCAGGTCGGCTCCGGATCGCTGTTCACGGGAGTCAATGGTGATGCCGGGAGCCACAGGTATGCCAGCTTGGCTGAGCAGAATTTTGGTGTAGTGCTTGTCCATGCATGCGGCAGAGGCGAAGACCCCGCATCCGACGTAGGGCAGCCCCATCATTTCAAGCAGGCCCTGCAGTGTGCCGTCCTCACCGTATGGGCCGTGGAGCACCGGAAAGACCGCGTCAACATGCCCCAAAGGCTCCAGGGACCCAACTGTCCGGGAAGGTTGGGCTCCAGAGACCAGGTCGTCATGATCGCCGATTAGAAACCCATCCCTGCCGCGGGCCATGTCGAGAATGACCGGACGGCTGCTTTCCGTTATCTGCACCGTAGGCAGACTGGCATCGCCCAGACCCCACTGCTTGGGATCCTGGCCACCTATGGTCCATCGGCCGTCCTTGGTGATGCCAATGGGAATGGGCTCGTATCGGTCGGTATCGATGGCACTGAGCACACCGGCCGCCGACACACAGGATATGGAATGTTCGTCAGCACGCCCGCCATAGAGCACCACAACACGTTTTCTGACCATCATCCCTCGGCTTTCCTCATCCTGGACATGCATTCGAGCCTCACGCATCTGCGCGGGCAGATACACCACTCAAAACAGCAGAATATCCCCTTGGCGGGCAACGGGGCCTGGTCAGGGTCGCTCATCCACAAGCTTGGCACGAACAGGCATAGTCGAGCTGACGCAAGCACCGGACAAGTCAGACACGCGATTGATCCGGAAAACCATATATCGTCAAGCACAATGCTGGTAGCGTCGGCTTCAAAGCCTTCGCACCCTCGATAGCCTTCAGAATGTTCTGATGGCCACCAGACTCACTCTGTGGTGATCTGCCCGCCAAAGAGCTCGTCGATCATGCCCCGGCAGCTCAGACCCTGACCCAGCACATTGCTCATGGCCGTAGCCAGCGGGGTCGCCACCTGGTAACGCCTGCCCAGGGCGACGACAGCATCGGTGGTGGGCACGCCCTCGGCGACACCCTTGCTGACGCGGGTAGCCTCCTCAATGCTTTTGCCCTGACCCAGATTAAAGCCAAAAGTATAGTTTCTGCTCAAGGACGACCCACATGTGGCCACCAAGTCACCGACCCCGGCAAGACCGGCGAAGGTCTTGGACTTGGCCCCGCAGGCCTCCCCTAAGGCAGTGAGTTCAGCCAGACCCCTGGCCTGAATCATGGCGGCCGTATTCTCCCCGAATCCAGCCCCCCGTGACATCCCGACAGCCAGTGCAGTCACGTTTTTCAGCGACCCACACATTTCCAGACCGATCACATCGTCCGAGATGAAGGCCTTGAAATAGTCGGTCGTACAGGCACGGGCCACTCTCATGGCAGCATCGGCATCAGCGCTGGCGACCACGGTAGCGCTGGGCTCGCGGGCGGCCACTTCCTTGCTCAGGTTGGGGCCTGATACGGCCGCAAACCTGACCGGGTCCAGATCCAGCGTCTGACAGACCACCTGATCCATCCGCCTGTCAGTACCCCGTTCAATCCCCTTCATCAGGGAAACCACAATGGCATCATGACCCAGCAGACCCTTGAATTCCGTCAAGGCCTCACAGGCATGCTGAGCAGCTATGGCGACGACCACAATTTTAGCCCCCGAAACGGCCTTGGCCCGATCACCCTCAGCGCTGATGGCGTCAGGCAACCTCTTCACGGTCGGCAGGCGGCGAGCATTCGAATGCTGACTGTTGATTTCGTCCACGACATCCGGGTCGATGTCCCACATGACCACCTGATTGCCTGCGTCAGCCAATACCTGGGCAAAAGCGGTTCCCCATGCGCCTGCTCCCAATACCGCGATCTTCGTCATCATTCTCCTTTGCATAATGCCGTGCGCACGGGAACGCCGACCAGCAGCCTCAATCTTGTCTCTACCATCCTATGACACCACCGCCAGGCAGGGGGAATTAGAGGCGGGTTCCGGCCTTACTGCTCGTTTCTGGGCCGACGGGTCATGGTCACGTAATCGAAGTATCCAGCCGTTGGGGGTTCTTCGCCGCGAATCTCGGCCATGACCTCCTCCATCCGGTTGCGCAGGCGGACACAGAGGGCATGCACGGACTGCTTGGGAGGTTCCGCTCCCCACTGATCCACGTCTTCCAGAAGGTCGGTATAGTCAAGGAGCCGGTCATAGCACATGACCACGTTCTTTCGAGGCCAGGGCCACTTGTGATTGATCGAAGCCGCCCCCCAGGTGATGCTGGGATACAGAGGAACCATGCGACCCAGCTGCCGCGAAGCCTCCAGGGCGATGAATCCGACACCAGGCTTGAGCGACATGGGCCACTTCAGAGGGTCACGGGTCACGGTTCCCTCGGGCCAAATGGTCAGGGGCCTACCCGAGGTGATGATGCTGATCGACTCCTCCTCAATCGACCTGGCCTTGCCGGACTTACGCTCCACCGGCTGCATGCCCACCATGCGAAACCAGCTGCCGATCAGGGGCCAATGGGCCATCTCGGCCTTGGCCATATATCGAGGACGACGACCCAGGTGGAAGAGCGCCATCATAGGAATGAAAACGTCGAACTGGGTCACATGGGTGGCTGCAGTGATAAAGGGGCCGCTCTGCGGCACCCGCTCCAGGCCCCAGGCATAGACCCGGCAGGAGTCCCGCACCACCTGGGAGACTCCGCGCAGCAGACGGGTAGTCCCCACAGGGTGTTGACCGTCTATCTCGTCCAAGGCCGGCGTGCGGTGTCCAGTGGGATAGTAGCGGGTCGGATCCACCAACCTGTGCCGCTGGGCCAGCAGAGCCACCTGCTGGTCAGACAGCGCTGGCACCGCAGACCGTGGGGAGGGTTTGCCTTTGGAAGCCATCTATGCCTGCCGGATCAGTCGATCTGCGCGTCCAGGGCCAGCAACTTGTCGCGGAAGTCTTCGTAGCCGCGGTCGATCAGGGAGATGCCATGGACGGTGGAGGGACCGGATGCCGCCAGTGCAGCGATCAGGTGGCTGAAGCCGCCACGCAGGTCGGGCACGTCGATGTCCTGGCCGGTCAACGGGGTAGGCCCGAAGATGACCGCCGAATGGTTGAAGTTGCGCTGCTGGAAGCGGCAGGGCAGGGATCCCAGGCACTCCTTGTAAAGCTGGATGGTGGCGCCCATCTGAATCAGCGGCTCGGTGAAGCCGAAACGGTTCTCATAGACGGTCTCGTGAACGATGGAAAGACCCTTGGCCTGGGTCAAAGCGACCACCAGAGGCTGTTGCCAGTCGGTCATAAACCCAGGGTGCACATCGGTCTCAATAGCCACGGGCCTCAGGTCGCCGCCCGGATGCCAGAAGCGGATGCCGTCGTCGCGCACGTCGAACTGGCCGCCGATCTTGCGGAAGACATTCAGGTAGGTCATCATATCGGGCTGGTGGGCGCCCTTGACCATGATGTCGCCATGGGTGGCCAGGGCGGCGGAGGCCCAGGAAGCGGCCTCAATCCGGTCGGGCAGGGAGGTATGGGTGAATCCCTTGAGGGACGGCACCCCCTCAATGCGGATGGTCCGATCCACATCCACGGAAATCTGCGCACCCATCTTCTGCAGGACCGCTACCAAGTCCATGATTTCGGGCTCGGTAGCCGCCCCGGACAGCTCGGTGCGTCCTTCGGCCATGACGGCTGCCAGCAGGGTCTGCTCCGTAGCGCCCACCGAAGGGTAGGGCAGGTGAATCTTGGCCCCATGCAGACCGTTGGGCGCTGTGATGTGTATGCCGGCCTCATGCTCCTTGTCGACATTGGCCCCCAGCTTGCGCAGGGTCTCCAGATGGAAATCGATGGGCCGGCTGCCGATGCGGCATCCGCCCAGAACGGGGATGAACGCCTCCCCCATCCGATGCAGAAGTGGTCCGGAGAAGAGGATGGGAATGCGGGAAGAGCCCGACAGAGTGTCTACATCAGCCACGTCGGCCAGCTCCACATGACTGGCATCGATGGTGACCACGCCCTCCTTGGGACGGACATCCACCTTGACCCCGTGCAGCCTGAGCAGGTCCGAGACCACATGGACATCGCGGATCTCAGGAACGTTCTTGAGCACTGAAACGCCAGGAGCCAGAAGGGCCGCCACCATGGCCTTGCTGACGAAGTTCTTGGCCCCGCGGACCTGGATGGTACCGTGCAGGGGTCTGCCGCCCACCACATGCAGTACATCATTCTGTGTATTCACCTTGGGCATATATCGGCTTCCTTCTCGTATCTGCTCAGAGCCGGGCTTTGGCACATCATCGGCCCTATCTGCAAGTCTGCCACAAGGGGTGTGGGGACACCGTGAATTGTCGCCTCCGGCATAGAGCGTCCACCCGGTCAGGTACTGGTCAGGCACCGGCTGAAACGAAGGGGGTCAGCATCGTGAAGCCCATGATCAGCAGCAGCATGATGAAAAACGGGCAGGCCCAGGCGCCATAGACGTTCGTATAGGTGCGGTTTTCCCGCAGAAAAGCGACAATCCGATGACGGCCCAAATAGAGAACCAGGACGGCTGCCAGCAAACCCGCCAGCATCATGAGCACGTTGATATAGGAGGACATGTTGTCGCTCATAAACCTGAGAAGGAGTTCCAGCCCGTCGCTGACGACCAGGTTGTTGAACACATGCAGGGCTATGGACCAGAAGATGGAGTATTCGCAGGCCAGATAGCCCAGGAGCAGACCCATAATGAAAGCGAAGAACCCCTGGCCAAGGTCGCCGTGGAAGAAGCCGAACATGACCGCGGAGGTGACGATGGCGAAGACGTGGCCGTAGGGCTTCAACGCATGCAGGATGGCCCCTCTGAAGACCAGCTCTTCAATGACGGGGGCCAGCAGGCTGACGTAGATGAACATGGGAATGGTACCCGAGGCCTGTTGGATCTGCTCGGTCGTGGTCCAGGACTGCTGCACTCCCAGCCGCGCCGTGGTCCAGTCCATGCCTGACTGATACCAGTCGGCCAGGGTCTGCCCGGTCAGCGTCAGCGCAAAACACCCCAGCAACACCTGCCAGGTCATGGGGTGCAGATCAGTGTGGAAGATACCCGAAGGACCGGAATCGCAGATCTGCCTACGTCGTGTGAAAACCAGGAAGCAGAGACCTGTGCAGGCGGCGATCAGATTGATGATGCCCCCATACTCCTTGTCGGCATGGCTCATCACATAGATAAATCCCGAGTGGGCAGGCACTGGATCAAACACGGCATTCCACTCCATCTGAGCCAGAACACCGAACAAAAGGCCAACACTGTTGATGATAAGCAGGTAGACCAGCAGCAGGGCGGCCTGACGGTTGAGCATTCCCCTGGCCGCACTCATCCATGCGCGATTCGCCGTGCCTCGTCTGGGCTTTTGAGTCCGCCCAGTCCCTGACGCGTCGGACGCCGTTGCTGTCTGCCCCATGTCACCATGCCCTTTCATGATCCTCTGCAGGTTTGGCCATCCGGCATTGACCTCCAGCTGGTCCAAGTTTACGCCACCACTGGCGGCATCAATGCGTCATGCTCTAGAGCAGGCCGGGCACGAACTTGAAGACTGTCAGTAGCAGGCAGAGCAACAAATAGAGCAGGAACCAGGGCTGCCTCCAGGAAACGTATGTGCCCTTAGGGGCCCGATAGCGCCGCCGGTAGTCCAAGAGGCTGGCGCGGTGCAGGAAGAACATGAGCAATCCAGCCAGAACCAAGACCAGCGCCACTACCAAAATCGACAGACGAGCGGTTCTCGGAGCGCTCATCAAATACCGGTTGGGCAGGCCGCTGAAGAGCAGATCACCGACCACACGGGCCCCGATGGCCCAGATCAGACCATACTCCAAGGAGCAGTATCCCAGTGCCAGCCCCAGCAGGAAGATCCAAAGCCCGGAGACCGGGTCACTCTGCAGCAGGGCGCAGAGCAGGGATGCGGTCAGGATGGCAAAGACCCGGCCATACCGACGCAGCCCGTTGAGGATGATGCCACGGAAGACCAGCTCCTCAGCCAAGGGAACCGCCAGAAGGGCATACAAAGCCATCATCGGCGAGGAAGCCCCCGTGACCAGCAGGCTGTGCGAGGCCAGGGAGGGAATGTGCAGAAGCAGACAGAAGTGATTGAAGAACTTATTCAGCTCATGAACCATCCCCTGGCCCAGCAGGAGCACCGTTATCAGGGCCAGCAGAGCCGCCAGGGTCATTCTTCTATCGGTTCGCCAGTGGACGGCGTCCTGTCCTCGCTGATCCACACCTCGAATAACGCTCCACTCTGAAATGCAGGCATAGGTCAGCGCCAGCAGGACCGACAGGAGGGTGATCCCATCGGACAGAAAGGCGATGGATCTGGGATCCTTGACCTGCTCCATGATGACTGGCAGGATCATCCCCGAACCGACCATGAGTACCAGAACCGATATGGCCAGATAGACGAAGGCGAAGGCAGCCTGGCCGTTGACGGCGTGGAGGACCCCGGAACTGGCTGTGTAGGAGTTGGACTTGTCGGTGGTGGTCCTGGCCGTCTGTGGTTTCGCCTGAGCCTGAAGCTGGGGCTGAGCCGCAACCTCAGTAGCTGGCGTGACGGCGCCAAGTTCACTGGGAACAGCGATCGGCTGCGAATTGACCGGTCCTGCCGAAGCATTGGAAACGACCCGAGGGGCTGCCGACTCGGCTGAAGGACGGGTACGGTTGCGAGCAGCCCGCCGCTTGGACGACCGACGGACTCCCCTCTTCCTTTCATGACCTCTGGCAGAAAGGCCGAAATGAAGGCCATGCGAAGAACGGGTCGGCCTGGTCGCGTTCGTCGCGGCTTCCTCGGTCTCTGCGGACTCGGCCTTGGCTGCCAAAGCAGCCGCGGCAGCCTCGGCAGCCTTGGCGGCAAGAGCCACAGAAGCACCTGGAGCGGATACGGATGTCGAAGAAGACGCGAACTGGACGACCGACTGCGTGGCCGGGACTGCCTTTACAGCCTGCGGAGATCCAGAGGGGGCAGGCTGAACGGCAATCGCTGCCTGGTCGGTCTGCATGGGCTGGCCGACATGATCCTTCTGCGCGAGCGCCGTCTCCTGTCCGTCAATAGCCTCTGACGAAACGACCCGACCACCGGTACCGTCACCGGAGACTGCGGCAGGCTGGGCAACTACCCGTGGAGTCGAACAGACCCGACGCCCCTGATGATCGGTTCCACTGGACACGGATTGTGCAGCAGCACCGTTGTCCCCAGAAGCCGATGAACCAGTGACCAGGGAATCCCAGTCGGCATCCGAGCGACGGACAACGACTGGCCGGTCGGCGAATACCACAGGGGCCTCAGACGCATGAACAGAGGCTGCGGGTGCAGGAATCTCCGAACCCGGTTTCGCAGACATCGAATCCTCAGCGCCGGAACCCGAGGGCGCCTCGAGCATAGTCGCCGACTTGGGTTCGGCTGTTCTGACTGCGGAAGGAGCGGAAGCCGCAGGTTTGCCTGCACGGGTGCTTGCGGACGGCTTACGACGCTTGGGCATATTCCAAGAGAAGACCGGGCCATTGTTCTTTTCGGGCTTCGTCCAGGACCAGACGACCTTGGCCGCAGGCTGCTGAGGCTGCGCCGGGGTCTCCTTGGCCTTTGCGGCTTCCGGCTCTCGGCGAACCACCACACGCCGCGGAGAAGACTCCTTGTCAGATTCCTTTCCGCCGTGCCCGTCAGCTGGTAGATCTTCAGGAGGAAATGCGGCAACTCCCGGTTGACTGGCCATGGTGACCGAGTCCAAAAAATCATAGGATCCTGGAAGCACTGAAGGTCGTTCACCGACTGGTCTGGCACCCTTGCCGCCAGCTCCTTCATCACCCAGAACTGCGGTCTTCCTATGGGCTATCCGTCCCGGGTAGGCCAAGCCATCATCCACGGCCTCCCCCGGCAGGCTCAAGGGCGGCAGGTCGATGGACCCCTCCTCATAATCCCAGTGACGGGCGTAGTCCTTGCTGGCACTGTGGCTTGCGGTCATGAGGGCAATAGAGGAGCGCGACACCTTCCAGCGCCCCTGATCGCTTTGGGCATCGGCGGACTCGCTGCCGCTGTCGCGATCCTCATCATCCCTCATCCGTCGATGATCCTTCCCCTTCATGCACTACCGTACGACCGTCAAGGGCGTCCAGCGACACGAACTTTTCCCCACGTTCATATCACAACACTACATGTCCGAGTCTAGCCCGACCCCGCCCTTCCTCGACAGAATCCCGACAATGGCCAGGCGCCCGGCGCCATCTACTGTCTGGTCAGGCCAGCCCTGGCACGAATTCGCTCAGGGCCATCAGCAGGCATGCCAGGCAGAAGAGCAGGAACCAAGGCGCCCGCCAGGAAGCGTAGATTCCCTTGGGAGCACGATTGCTGCGGCAGTAATCACGGAGAGTCCTTATCTTGAACAGCAGCCCGACGACGCCAACCAGCAGCACCAGGATCATGAGAAAGCCCAGGCCGATGCGGACCACCTCGGGTGCCAGAGGCATGTACTTGGCCAACAAACCTGAAGAGAAAGCATTGTTGAGCATATGCACCAGCAGGGACCATACCAACCCGTACTCCATGGCCAGATAGCCCAGAACCAGGCCGGAAATGAAACCGAACAGACCCTGGACCAAGGAACCATGCATGAAGCCGAAAAGCAGAGAAGAAGTAATAATGGCGAAGACCCGGCCAAAGCGGCGCAGACCGTTCATGATGACCCCGCGAAAGACCAGCTCCTCGGCAAAGGGCCCCAAAAGAATGCCATAGAAGAGCATGATCGGCGTTTCCATGCCTCCGTCGCCAGGCGCGGACGGTGGATGCAGGCCAGTACTGGACAGAATGGCGCTCAGTCCGGAGTCGGCCGCCCCGGCCACCAGCTGACTGAGGAAGAAGCAGGCCAGGGCGATAATCAAGGCCAACAGGCTGAATCGGCGCGCAGTGACCCACTGCACCTGATCCTGGCCATGGCGTTCATGGCCCACGATGACCGGCCACTGGCTGATCAAGGCAAACAGCAGTGCCAGCACTACGGAGATGGCCACCGTCCAGTCCCCCAGAGGGCCGTTGATCTGTGCCTTGGAAGCATGCGGGAAAAGAGCAGGCAGAACCGCCTTGCCCCCCAAAAGACCTGCCAGGGTCTCTATGGCCACGTAGATGAAGGCAAAAGCACTTAGGGTATTCACTGCCCGTCTAACGCCCCAGTCGTGCACATCGCCGCTGCTGTGCCTCATGATAACCGCTCCTCTTCACTCGCCAACTAGTCACAGGCGATCAATGGCTGTCTCATTCCATGGTAAGCGAAGAGGGAGCAAATGGCTTTCATATGAGGGCTCACGGCCCGTCGGTCAAATGATGCCGCGGTCAGCCAGGGGTCCAGGCCAGTCGATTTGACCCTCCCTGGCTGAAGTGACCGGCTCTTCGGGCATGTGCTGGGCCGGCAGAGTACGCGGCTTGAAGGGGAATCGCTCGGCCCGCATACGCTCATAGGCACGGATGTCATCCTCGTGCTGCAGGGTCAGATCAATGTCGTCGTACCCGTTCATGAGCCGCCACCGCACGTAGTCGTCTACCTGGAAGGGCAGAGTCACATCCGCGCAGGTGACCGTGCGAGCGCCCAGGTCCACGGTCATCTCGGTGCCGGGGTCCTCCTCCAGGAGCTTCCAGAGCAACTCCACTGATTCCTGGGGCATGATGGCGGCCAGAACACCGTTCTTGGCGGTGTTCCCATAGAAGATATCGGCGAAGCGGGGGGCGATGACCACGCGGAAGCCGTAGTCCCGCAGAGCCCAGACCGCATGCTCGCGCGAGGAGCCGATGCCGAAGTCCGGCCCGGCCACCAGAACTCGGGCACCTGAATATTCGGGCCGGTTGAGCACGAAATTCGGATCCCTTCGCCAGGCGTAGAAGAGCGCGTCCTCGAAGCCGGTCTTCTGCACCCGCTTCAGGAATACGGCGGGGATGATCTGATCGGTGTCGACGTTGGAGCGGCGCAAGGGCACCCCGACCCCGGTGACAACGGAAAGTGGCTCCATGATGACCTCCTGCCTGCTGGATGGCGATGACGATGACGAATGATTGATGGGCTTACAGATCGGCCGGGGAGCAGATGGTTCCCCGGATGGCCGTCGCAGCGGCCACCTCGGGCGAGGCCAGATGCGTCCTGCCGCCCTTGCCCTGACGACCCTGGAAGTTGCGGTTGGATGTGGAGATGGAGCGCTCCCCCGGCACCAGCTGGTCGGGGTTCATGCCCAGGCACATGGAGCAGCCGGCGTTGCGCCATTCGGCTCCAAAGTCCTCGAAGATGCGATCCAGCCCCTCCTTTTCGGCCTGAATGCGAACTCGCGAAGAGGCCGGAACCACCAAGACGCGATGCAGGTTCTTGGCCTTGTGGTGTCCCTTCATGATGGCTGCCGCCGCGCGCAGATCCTCGATGCGCCCGTTGGTGCAAGAACCAATGAACACGGTGTCCACGGCGATGTCCCGGATGGGCATCCCCGGCTTCAGACCCATGTAGTCGATGGCCTCCTGGGCTGCCTGTCGCTTGGCCGGGTCGGCGATCTTTTCGGGCACAGGCACATCGGCGCCAATGGGCAGGCCCTGTCCGGGGTTGGTGCCCCAAGTCACGTAGGGGGTCAGCTGGTCGGCATCCAGGATGACCTCCTTGTCGAAGACTGCATCCGGATCGGTGGGCAGGGTCCGCCAGTAGTCCAGGGCCTGATCCCACATGGCCCCCTTGGGAGCGTGCGGCCGGCCCTCCAAGTAAGCGAAGGTGGTCTCGTCCGGCGCGATCATCCCGGCCCTTGCCCCGGCCTCGATGGACATGTTGCAGATGGTCATGCGCGCGTCCATGGACATACGCCGAATGGCCTCGCCCCGGTACTCCAGAACGTGCCCTTGGCCGCCGCCAGTGCCGATCTTGGCGATGACGGCCAGAATGACATCCTTGGCGCCCACGCCCGGCTTGAGCTGCCCGCGGACAGTGATGGCCATGGTCTTGAAAGGCTTCAGGCTCAGGGTCTGGGTGGCCAGAACATGCTCCACCTCGGAGGTGCCGATGCCGAAAGCCAAGGCCCCGAAGGCCCCGTGGGTCGAGGTATGCGAATCGCCGCAGACGATGGTCATGCCGGGCTGCGTCAGTCCCAGGACGGGTGCAAAAGCGTGGACAATGCCCTGATCGGCATCCCCCAAGGGATGCAGACGAACCCCGAACTCCCGGCAGTTGCGCTCCAGGGTGGAGATCTGCAGGGCCGAGACCTTGTCGGCGATGGGCCGATCGATGTCGATGGTGGGGGTGTTGTGATCCTCGGTGGCGATGACCTGGTCCAGGTGACGGATCTTGCGGCCTGCCAGGCGCAGCCCCTCGAATGCCTGTGGGCTGGTCACCTCGTGCATAAGCTGCAGATCGATGTAGATCAGATCGGGCTCGCCTCCCTGGCCCTTTCTGACCAAATGATCGGCCCAGACCTTTTCCGCCATTGTGCGTCCCATATCGCCTCCTGAAAACCTGCGACCAGCCGGAGCGCCAATCTCATCGGCACCCCGCCGGCCTCTTACCACCGAGTATGGAACTGCCCAACCGTTATGAACTTTTGCATTTCATATACTGAGATGGCATAATTCAACCATGGACACACCTTCTATGAACGATGACGACAGATATCCCTCCGCAAATGATCCGAACATGCATCAGGAGGAGATTCATTCGGGCGTCGGCGTTTTGGACAAGACGGTGCGAATTCTGGACACCCTGGAGACTGGACCCATGACCCTGGGCCAGCTGGTCAACGCCACAGGGTTGGCTCGACCCACAGCCCACCGACTGGCCATCGCCTTGGAGCGCCACCGCTTCGTGCTGCGGGACGCGCATGGCCGCTTCGTCCTAGGCTCCCGCTTCGCCGAGCTGGCCGCTGCCGCTGGCGAGGATCGACTGCTGACCGCCTCGGGGCCCATCCTGCATACACTGCTCAACCGTTCGGGCGAGTCAGCCCAGATTTTCCGCCGCCAAGGCGAAGTCCGTGTCTGCATCGCCGCAGTGGAACGCGCATCGGGCCTGCGCGACTCCATCCCCGTAGGCGCCCTGCTGTCCATGGAGGCCGGGTCGGCAGCGCAGATTCTGCTGGCCTGGGAGGAACCCGAGCGCCTCCATCAGGGTCTGCGGCACGCCAAGTTCAACGCAGCGACCCTGGCCACGGTCCGCAAGCGCGGCTGGGCCGAATCCATCAACGAGCGGGAAGAAGGCGTCTGCTCCATCTCGGCCCCCATCCGCAACGGATCCGGGCAGGTCATGGCCGCCATATCCATCTCCGGGCCGGTCAACCGCATGTCCACCACGCCGGGAAGGCGCTACGCCCCCCTGGTCATGGCTGCCGGCAAATATCTGACAGAAGCCCTGCTGCGAGCCTCATCTCCCGCCCGTCGCAGGGTCTGAGCGGGAATTCCTAACGCCTTGGTCCTGACCGCCGCCTGCTGGATCCCCAGGAGGCGATCAGCCCGGCAAGAGCCGTCAGCCCGCCCGCCAAGAACCCGGGCCGACGCAAGAGGTTGACCGCGTCCCCGGTGGAGGTCGGCACATGGCTCATGGCGAAGGTGTAGACCTTGTGGGATCCTGGCCGCCCTACCAATTGCCCGAACTCCAGGAGCTGAGTGCGAGGATGATGGGGATGGCGGATGTCGAACTCGAAGAGCCGGGCAGCCCGCTTGCTGGGCACCGGACCGTATGAGCCGAATCCGCATGTGGGCGTGGCCCCCAGCGTCAGATCTCCGCTACGGCCGACAAAGCCATTGCGATGGTCATGCCCGGCGAAGAGGGCGAAATAGCCCCGGTTCCGGGTCAGCAGGTCATACTCGCCACTGTCCTCATCCGGGCAGGAGACCCCCTCGCCCAGGTAGGAGCCGGGGCAGGTGCGCGATTCGTCCAGGATGTAGCAACGGGAGTCGAAACTTCTGTAGCCCTGGACCGCATAGGCTGTGGTGGCCGGCACCGGCTTGAGCAGATCGTAGAACTGGGGAATGGGCATGTGCTGGAAGACTATGGACCGGTTGCCCAGAAGATCGGGAGCGGCCGCCAGAAAGTCCAGGGCCTGCGCCGACGGTGAGCCATAGCCTCCTGCCCGGGCATAGTCGCCAGAGTCCAGCAGGACCAGGCCCATGACCACCCCGTGACCGTCGCAATCCGCCACAGGCAGCGCGAAGGTGCCCGGAGCGCAGACGAAAGCCGTCTGGGAGGGCAGGGCCGACCCGATCAGCGCATGGACTCGATCAGGATGGGCGACCGTGGCCTCCGGGTTCAGGCAACCGGGCACCTCCCGATAGATGGCGTCCATCTGGTCGGTGTCCAGCCCACACTGGAAGTCGTGGTTGCCGTAGGTGACGACGAAGGGAATCCCGCGTTCAACCAGCGGGCCGGTGATCAGGCCAACGGTTCTGCGGACCAGATCCTCAGTGTGCTTGATGTTCTGCTGGCGTACACGCTCGGCATCCCTGCGGTCTGGTTCCCGGCGGTCCGCAGCAGCCTGACCATCCTGGGACTTGGCAGAGCGTTTCAGAGAGGCTCCCCCAAGCCCCAAGGCGCCGCCCATGCTCAGACCAGCAGAATAGATGCCGTCCAAGGGAGTGCTCCAGCGCCTCTTGCGGAAGGTGCGCTCGTAGGCCGTGTCGTAACCGGCTACCTGGTTGCCTGAGAAGACCACCAGATCGGGCTTTGCCGCATCGCAAGCCGCGCCTATCAGCCTGATTGTGTCCGGAGAGACCTTGGGGCCTTCCTGGACGTCGGCCAGCTGCAGGAGTCTGAACTTGCCTGAGTAATGGAACTGAAGTCGCCCCAGCCGGGCCGAAACGGACAGCGGTCGATCATGCTCTCCCCCGCCACCTTGTGGGGAGACCTGATCCGCGTGGTAATGCTGACTCATACATCCAGCCTACTTCACCCGACTTCGCCTCTAGGCCGATATATGCAGTCCCCTTACGAACCGGATTCAGGCCGCAACGTCATCACCGCTGGCCGGCACCCTGATGTTAGCTTGGCCACAGTGATTACGATGACGGCAAGGACCGGGCCGACAATCTTCAGGCCTGGCCCCGGTCTTGGTATATTGGATACGTTGCGGTTCTTAACGAGATAGAGGGAGCGTACCTCCATGGCAGAAGGACAAGAGCTCCTGTTGCGCAAGGATCTTGAGCGGGTTGTCGACCGCCTGCACCAGGAGCGTACCCATGTGGCCCCCTATCAGGAGGATTACCGTCGACTGCTGGATAACCACGGCAAGATGATTCGCGCCGCTATGGTGGCTCTTTTTGCCCGGGCCGGAGCACGAACCAAAGGACACTTGGACGACACCGTCATCACCGGCGCCGCCGCCATCGAGATGCTTCATTTAGCTACTTTGGTCCACGACGACGTTCTGGACAACGCCCCCATCCGCCGCAACAAGCCCACGGTCCACACCATCCGGGGCAACAAGGCAGCCATCTATCTAGGTGATCTGATCCTCTCCCGCTACATGGAGATCATGGCCTCCATCGCCCCTGACACAGGCTTTATCCGCGAACAGGCCGGCACGGTCTGCGAGATCGTAGGTGGAGAGCTCTACCAGGAGTCCGACCGCCACCACACCCACATAACCATTGACGATTACGACAGAGCCATCTCCGGCAAGACCGCAGCCCTCTTCCGTCTGGCCTGCCTGACCGGGATCCGCCTTGACGGCCAGCCAATTGACCCGGCATTGGAGCGGACCGCCAGAGACTTCGGCGGCAATCTAGGCATGGCTTTCCAGATCATTGACGACATCAACGATTTTGATCTGGATCGTGACACCGGCAAGCCCAAGCTGGAGGATATCCGCGACGGAATCTACACTCTGCCGGTTCTGCTGGGGTTCCAGAAGGATGAGAACTTCAGAGCCCTGGTCCAGCAGGACGATCCCGAACAGGTAGTCGACTACCTTAGAGCACATCCCCAGTTGATGGAAAGCAGCCGTCAAACTGCCAAAGACTATCTGCGGCGGGCTTCAGACAGCCTGGAGGATTCCCCCATGTCTGAGGGCATACGCAGCTTGCTGCAGCGGATTGTAAGCAAGCTGACTGCCCAGGTCTGACCGAATCGGCGCGACGGAACCAGCGCAGCATAGCTAGAGCAAGTGAGACCAGCCTCCTATCAGCCGCGAGCCAAACATCCGTCATATCTGCCACTTCATGCTTGGCATTGCTCTCTTTTCTGAATCTCACCACAGCTGGCAGCCGCTGATGACAAACACCCTATGACAGCAAATCCCCCGTTCCGGACCATACGGTCCGAAGCGGGGGATTTACCGAAGGGGAAGGGAATGTTTAAGGTCAGCCGGCCATTAGGCCAGGGCCACCCGAGCTGGTGCGCCATGCACCTTGGCAGGCTGCGGCCCATTGCCGTCATCCGGCTTGTAGAAGGGTCCCTGGTGCAGGGTCCTCCTGGTATAGAAGACCATGACTCCGCCCAGAACCAGGAAGAGCAGGAAGTAGACAATGCAGGTGAAGAGCAGGTTCGGCACCGTGCTGGTGGGCGAAACGCCATCGGCAATGGTCTGATAACCATAAACCAGCCATGGATAGCGTCCAAGCTCAGTCACCAGCCAGCCACTGGTCGTCGCAGCGAAGGGGGCGAAGGTAAAGATACCCATGATCCAGAGCTTCCAGCGTGTGGTGAAGAGCGTGTTCTTCTTCTTACGTGTGAACCAGAGCACCAAAGCAGATATCAGGGCAAAGGCAAACCCGATCCCAACCATCAGGCGGAAGACCCAGAATAGGGTGGTGACCGGCACGTAGTAGTTCATGTCCTTGCCATACTTGGCATCGTACTTCTCGTGCAACTCCTTGTTGACGGTGTTCATGCCCTTGACGGCGCCTGTCTTCTTGCCGTAAGCCAGCTGTGACATGGCTCCGGGAATCTCGACGGACCCTTCAATCTTATGGTCCTTCTCATTGATCAGAGCCACGGCATTCCAAGGAGCGGGATCGCCGGTGTCCTCGTAGATGCCTTCGGTGGCAGCCAGCTTCATGGGCTGATCGGTCACGATGTACTTGCCCTGCAAATCACCGTAGGTGATCACGCAGATGGAACCGATAAGACCGAGCAGGGCGGCCAGACGAATGGACTTGGTGAACAGGTTGACCTTGGCCTGCTTCTCGGAGTCGGCCTCGACAGCGGCCACGGCCTGATCCTTGTTCCCCATGTGCATTCTCAGCAGGCTGAAGGCGCTGCAGCCCATGACCACGAAGGCCCCTGTGCAGACGGCGGCGAAGAAGACGTGGGGGAACTCGATCCACAGCTGGGGATTGGACATGACATCACCGAAGCTGCGCAGTCGCACATGGCCGGTGGCCTGGTTGATCTCAAATCCGACCGGGTGCTGCATGAAGCTGTTGGCAGCCAGAATCCAGATGGCCGACATGGAGGAGCCCAGGAAGGTCAGCCAGATGAAGACCGCATGCACGGCCGGCTTGAACCGATTCCAAGTGAACATCCACACGCCGATGAAAGTAGACTCCAAGAAGAAGGCCAGCAGGGCCTCAATGGCCAGGGGGGCACCGAAGATGTCACCCATGAACCTGGAGTAGTTGGACCAGTTCATGCCGAACTGGAACTCCTGGATGATGCCGGTGACCACGCCGACCGCGAAGGAAAGCAGGAAGATCTTGGACCAGAACATGGTCATCTTCTTGTAGACATCCTTCTTGGTCACAACATAGGTGGTCTCCATGATGGCGACCGCCAGGGCCAGACCGATGGTCATCGGGACATAGAAGAAGTGGAATATCGTCGTCATGGCGAACTGGAATCTAGACAATCCCAATACAGTGAACATCGTTCCTCCCAATCTCTGCAGGGTTCGTCGGGCGCGGGTACACGGGTCGAATCCGGACGGATTCAGATATGACCAGGCTTGTGCCCACGAGAACCTTCAGCTCTCCCCGACTTCGCCACCTGGTCGCTTCCTCGGGCTCCGGTTTCCAAGCCGTCCAGTCCATGAACCGACGGCGCACGGTGACCGGCCGGGAAGCCATCTGCCAAGATCGGCGACCCGACAACCGTGCAAAATTCATTGCTCGGGAAACAGCCTGATGGTCATTCAACAGGGTTCCGTCCATCTGAATCTGACTGCTTCTTTGAGTATATCCCTTGACCGGCACCCTTGTCCACGTCCGAGACGTCCATGCGATAAAGTTCACGGAAACGGGCGTTTTCATGGTACAAATCAACAGGCCGACCCTGCATGGCTATATGACCATCCTGCATGAAGATTACCTGGTCGGCCTCCTCCAGCCCCTGAAGGTGGTGGGTCACCCAAAGAAGGGTGCGATCCTGGCTGACCTTGAAGATCATGGCCATGAGCCGCCGCTCGGTTATGGGATCCAGACCGATGGTCGGCTCGTCCAGAAGGATAATCGGCGTGCGCTTGAGCACAATCCTGGCCAGGGCCAGACGCTGACGCTGGCCACCTGAAAGTCGGCCACCGGCCTCATCCACCGGCGTGTCGATTCCCTGGGGCATGTCATCCACAACCTGATCCAGCTGCACAGCCTTCAAGGCCTGGCGAACCTGATCGTCATCGGCCTGGGGAGCACCCAGACGCACATTGGAGGCAATGGTGGTGTTGAAGAGGAAAGCCTGCTGGTTCAGGTAGCCAAAGAGTTCTGGACGCTGATCCTGCAGCGCATCGACCGGTATTCCATTGATCAGGATGCGGCCACTGGTGGGGCGCAGGTCGCCCAAAAGCAGCTGAAGGACCGTTGTTTTCCCCTCGCCGCTGGGACCGAGCAGGGCCACACGTTGCCCACCTTCGATCCGCAGGCTGAAGTCGTCCAACAACAGGGGGTCATCAGGACCGTAGGAGAAGCTGACATGGTCGAAGACGATTGACTTGATCGGCCCCTCCAACCTGGTCTGGGCACTCGGTTCAATCCGCCGGGACTCGACGCGCTCGGTCAGATCATTCAGGTGGTCCAGCGAGTCAGTATAGAGGGGAACCTCAGCCACCGCCTGGGAGACCACGATGAAGCAGTCGACCAGGGGGAAAACCGCCAGGACTACGGCTGCCGCGAAATCAGCAATGGAGGTGGAGCTGGTCATGCGTAGATCCGCTCCAACTATCAGAGCCACCACCATGAGGGCGAAAATCATCTGGATGCCGCAGTTGCGCCAGCGTTCGAACCGCTTCTGCTCTCTGCGGCCGGTGGCGATGTCGTTGAAATCACCGGACGCCGTGTCCACGAAGCGGCGCCGACGGCGAGTGATCACCCAATCGCCCAGGCCCATGTAGCTCTCAGTCACAGCCGTGTACTGATCCTGCCGCCTTGCCTTCTCCATGTCGTAGCGCCCATCTGAATAAGCCAGCGAGACCAGCGGTACCAGGATCAGGATCAGGGCGAAAAGCAGGAAGAGCAGGAGCGAAGTCAGCCAGGAGAAGACGCCTACAGCGATGGTGACGACCACCCACATCATGTAGGCCACGACCGTGGGGAAGATGGTGCGCAGGTAGAAGTTCTCCAGATGGTCCAGGTCGTCCGAGAGCATGCCCAGAACCGTGCCCGTGCGCTCATGCTCGTTCAGGAAGGCCGCGTCCTTCGAAAGGGTGCGGTAAAGCTGAACCCGCAGCTTGGAAACCACTCGAAGCACCCAGTCATGGCTCTTGATGCGCTCCAGATACTTGAATGTGGGCCGTCCAATGCCGAAAGCCCTGGTCAGGACCACCGGCACGTACACGGCAAAAATGTTGAAGGGGTGGCGGGCCGACCTACTGATCAGGAAGCCGGAGGTGAACATCAGCCCGGCCGCGCATACGAAGGTGATAGTCCCCAGGAAGAAGATCAGGGCAAGCAGCCCCTTATTCTGACGAAGGTAGGGCCAGAACCAATGATCCCGGTGCCAGATATGCATATAGCCTGACAGCCCCCGACCGCGGCGGGAGGTCTTCGACGATCCCATACCGTCTCTTCCGGCGGTTTCAGTCCTGCTGGTAGTCGGCAATCTGGTTCCCTCCCATCTCATCGATCAGCGCATCCAAGGGCCCGCCCTGACCGATCAGTTCGTGCGGATCGCCCTGGGCCACAATTCGTCCATGCTCCAGCATGATCACCCAGTCCATGTTGGCCAGCCAGTGCAGCCGATGGGTGGCCAGCACTACCAAGTGCCCGTCCATGATAGGCAGCAGGGTCTGCTTCAGGTCGTATTCGGTCTCGATGTCCAGATGGGCTGTGGGCTCGTCAAAGAACAGAATCTCGCGTGAGGGATCCAGAATACCCCTGGCCAAGGCGATTCGCTGGGCCTGGCCGCCGCTGATACCGCGGTTGCCTTCTCCGATTTGGGTGCCCAGACCGTCGGGCAATGTTTTCAGCCAGTCGGTCAGTCCAGCCCGATCAGCTGCACGGACCACTTGGGCATCCTCCGCCTCTTGGTTGTAGAAGCGAATGTTGTCGGCCACAGTACCGTGGAAGATGAAGGGGTTCTGGGGAATGTAGCTGATGTGTCGCTGCCAGGCAGCCACGTTGCAATGCTCCATCTGATGACCATCCAGGTCGATGGTGCCCGCCTTGGGCTGGTCGAAGCCGGCCAGCAGATCCATCAGCGTGGACTTGCCAGCTCCAGAACGACCGACAATGGCCACCTTGGAAAAACCATGCAGGTTGAAGTCCAGACCGCTCAGTGCCAGAGGCTGCTCTTCCGAACCCTCCTCGGACCCATTGATCGGTGAATCCGCGACAGCCTCGACTGCAGCTCCTTGTGGTGCTGTAGAACCGGACTCAGCCGAGACGGCCCCTCCATTACCGCCATGAACCTTGGGTGACTTGGGCCTGCGGCTCTTCTTGCTGGTCTTTTGGCTCTCGGACTTGGCCATGGCATCCATCTGCGCCCCGGCTGAAGCATTGCTCTCTACCGGCTTGGGACCAGGATAGGCGAAGTCGATTCCTTTCAGGTGCAGGTGGCTGTCTTCCTTCCACCCGGACCAGTTCAGCTCCTCCAAGCGCTTGGGCTCTGGCTGGGCCAGCATATCCGCAATATCATCCAAGGCGTTCTTGCCGTTCAGCGTGGCGTGGAAATCATCCCCAAACTGGCGGATGGGCATGAAGTACTCAGGAGCCAGAATCAGGGCCAAGAGGGCTGGAAAGAGCTCCACCTTGGCATTGATCAAATTGTTGCCCAAGAAGACGGCCATGATGGCGATGGCCAAGGTAGCAAAGAAGTCCAGAGCAAAGGTGGAGGTCATGGCCACCCGTATAACGCTCATGGTCCTCTTACGGAAGCGGTCCGAGACCGAATAGATCTCGTCCTCGTACTCCTTGTCAATGCCCAGCATCTTCAGGGTCGGCAGACCAAGCACCGTATCCATGAATCTGGTGTTGAGCTTGCGGAATTGGGCATACTGACGGCTGGAGCGATCCCTGGCCGCCAGACCCAGGATGACCATGAAGAAGATGAGCAGGGGCAGCATGAGAAGGAGGATGAGCCCCGAACCTGCATCCTGAGTCCAAACCACAACCAGGACAATCAATGGAATGAAGATGAGATCCATCATCTTTGGCAGGACCGTCAGTACGTAGGTGCGCACCTCATCAAGCCCATCCACCAACATGGTGACGGCCGAGCCCGTGCCACGCCGAGCCAGAGCCGCTGGCCCCAGCGAGAAGACCTTGTTCTGAATATTGGGTCGCAACTCGGCTACGATGGCGTCGGCACGGTCAGTGGCACAACGATCCTTGGCCACATCGCAGAGCTGTCGACAGGTGTAGGCGGCCAGAAAGATCAGTACCGGCACCACCAACACCTTGAGGTTTTGAAGGTGCCAAATACGCACCAGAGCCAAGGTCAAACCGTAGGCCTGAACCACCACGCCTATTCCCTGGAGCAGGGACAGTGCGGCCAGCAAGCCCAAGGTGGACCGGACTCCGTCGAAACGGAAGAGATTTTTGTCAATCAATGCATTATCCTCCGGATGCGCTCCGGTCCTGCCAGCACTGCCCCCCTGCCTCCTGTGATTTTCAGACGGTCTCAGCCACGGTGGCCGAAGGGGCCACAGGCGAGGTCAAATGGGCACCATCGGTGTCCAGCCGCTTGCGCTGGATGAAGTAGCTCCAGATGAAGTAGGCCAGCATGATGGGCAGGAAGATGCAAAGCACCACGGTCATGATCTTCATGGTCAGCGGCGAGGCCGAGGCATCCTGAATCAGCAGGTTGTGCGCCGGATCATCAGCGATCATCACGCGTGGGAAGAGCCCGTTGAAGATGAAGGCAATGATGGCCATCAGGGTGATGCCTGAGCAGGTGAAGGCATAGCCGCCGTGCTTCTTGAAGACGGCAACGTGGCCTCCAATAACCGATGCCAGGATGATGACGGTGATCAACCAAGTGGACAGCGGACGAGCCTTGTAGAAGTCGGTGTTGAAGATGGCCAGAAGCACGAAGACAACCAGGGCCGGATAGGCGATCCAGTAGGCCTTCTCGCTGACGTTGAGCATCCGGCGGGAATCCATGACGCCCATCTTCAGGCTCAGGAAGTGCAGGCCATGAACGAAGCTGAAGAAGACGACAGCAATGCCACCGACCACGGACAACCAGTTGAACACGTCGAAGAACCCGGGCCAGGCATCGCCGTTCTTATCCATGGGGATGCCCTGGATCAGGCTGGTCAGCATCATGCCCAGGAAGAATGGCGCAAAGAGCGAGCCTATAAAGTTGGCCCACTGCCAGACACCACGCTCACGGCTGGTCAGTGCGTGGGAGGCGAACTCGAATGAAACACCACGCAGAATCAGGGAGACCAGCACCAGGAAGAGCAGAAGGTAATACCCCGAGAAGAGGGAGGCGTACCAAAGCGGGAAAGCGGCGAACATAGCGCCGCCGGCGGTGATCAGCCAGACCTCGTTGCCATCCCAGTGGGGGCCAATGGCCCTCATGAAAGTGGCGCGCTCATCACCGTCGCGGGCCACGAACCTGGTAGCCATGCCAACGCCGAAGTCGAATCCTTCAAGCAGAAGGAATCCCGCAAAAAGCAGACCGATGACAAAGAACCACAAACCTTGTAGAAAACTCATGCTAATGCCACTCTCCTCTCGCTCCTGCCGATCCGCGCACGGGCACGGGGGCCTCCACCGTCCCGACGGAGGCCACAATCGGCCACGGTCTTCGCCGGAATGAGGAGGAGCAGGAGGTAGTCAATGATATCGATGGACGCAGGGCCGATGGCCATCGTCGCCCAGAACGATCCAATCCGAGGCTGGAAAAGGACAAACATGTGCCGCTTCCTCATGACCCGAATCATGTTCGTCCTCCTCTCCCTCGTCGTCTAGCCCCTTGCGTCCCTTGAGACGCTGGTTCAGTTGCTCTCCAACATGGTACGCACGTCAGCCAATTCCAGGACCGACCGCTCGTTCACGATCCACTTCAGAACCGAGACCGCCTTGCCCTTGAGCTTCAGCGTACCCATACGGTCAATTTCGGCAACCCCGGCATGGGGGCCGAGAGAGCACACGGTCCCCAGGCTCCGGAAGGTGAACCGCTGGGGCTCCTGCCCCCGCATTCTGGCGAGGACATTCGCAGCCGCGGTATCAGCCTGGGCCATCGAAATCTGCGCAGTGGTTGGGTAGAGCCGACCCGATTGGGGGTCGGGAACGGCACTGACATCACCCACCAGGAACTCCTCTGGATGCTGCTCCACCGACAGGTCATCCCCGACCACTACACGGTTACGCTTCTGATTATACCCGGAATCAGCAATAACGTGGCTCCCACGCACGCCCGTTGTCCAAATGATCGTGTGGGCCTTGAACTCCTGGTCATTGGAGACCACGGCATCCTGCTTGACCTCGGTGATAGGAGTCGAAGTGTGGAAGTTGACTCCCCGCTTGCGCAGGTAATCCACAGCCCAGTCAACCAAGTCCTTGCTGAACATGGGCAGAATCTTGGGCGAGGCCTCTATGCAGTCCACCTTGACCTGATCCATGGGGAAGCCCAGGCGCTTTGAGAGCTGAGGCAGACGGTAGACCAGCTCGCCCAGGTACTCGATGCTGGTGAAGCCAGCGCCACAGACCACGATGCTCAGATCCAGCGGATCATGGCTGGTCTGGTAGCGGGCCAACGTTTGCTCGAGCTTCTTGCGGGCCGCCAGAGCGGTGTCCACATCAACAAGAGGCCATCCATACTCATCGGCCCCCTTGATGCCGAAGGTTTCGGACTCGAAGCCCAGGGCGTTGACCAGGTAATCATAGGACAGAGGATCGTGATGCTCCAGGCTGACCTTGCGGTTGTCCTGATCGATGCCGACCACCTTGTCAATAATCAGCTCCACCGAATCAGGCAGGGACTTGCGCAGGTCGAAGACCACATCCGCCGGCTCCTTGGTTCCTGCCGCCACCTGGTGCAGCTGGGTGGACTCGTAGTGGTACTCGTTCTTATTGACCAGGACTATATGGGCATCGGTCTTTGCATGAGCCAGCTTCTTGACCACGCGAAGACCCGCATAACCAGCTCCCAACACCATGATTGTCGTCATAATCACACACCTTTACCGAAAAAATCGTACAATGATTCATATACCGGGTGATGTTGCCCGATCAGCCGATGATTGGGTTCCTCACTCAAGCTTCTATGCTCAAAGTATCAGATTCCATCATCGGAAACTCTGACATAGCGGTCTGCCGGGCCTCCTCTTTTTGTTTGCTTGCTCACACCGTGAGCAACTCTCGTGGATACCGCTGGCCGCCGCTTTGCAAACCAGAGGCATTCCTAGAACCCATGGTAATCCGTAAACAAAAGGAGCGGAACACCGTGTCGATGTTCCGCTCCTGAGGATCTCATATCGCTATCGCTCGCTGGGGTACCTGGACTCGAACCAAGAATGGATGAACCAGAATCACCTGTGTTGCCAATTACACCATACCCCAATTGGCTGTGCGACAACCGCTTGGACGGTTGCCACATGTCGTACCCCCGACCGGATTTGGACCGGTGTTGGCGCCGTGAGAGGGCGTAGTCCTAGACCGCTAGACGACGGGGGCTTCACTTTTCGCCGCGTACGAACCCGGTTCAGCAGGTCAGTAGCACAACAAAAAAAATATACCCGCTCAGAGGTTTTGGCGCAAGTTAGACATCCTTCGGAGTGTTGTACTCTTACCCAGGATCTCCAGGGACTCGAACAGAGGCGGCGAGACCCGCCTTCCCGAGACCGCCACCCTGACCGGGCCGAAGGCCAGACGGGGCTTGTATCCGCCCTCATCCACCAGCGCCTGAGTGAGCAAGTCGTGCAGGTGATCGGTCTTCCAGTCCTGGTCGGGCACCTCCTGTAAAGCGGCGATAGCCAGGTCCAGAACCTGCCCAGCCGAGTCCTTGAGCTGTTTGCGGGCATCCGGCTCAGGCTCCAGGTACTCATCCTGGCTGAGCAGACTGCCCACCATGCCGGAGACCTCGCCCAGCAGCCGCACGCGAGGCTGGACCAGAGGGGCGGCAGCACTCAGAATCCGCTGCTCCCGACCACTCAGGTCCTGCCAGCGCTCGGCACTCACCAGCCCATCGCGCTTGAGGTAGGGCAGGGAACGGTTCAGGAAGTCCTGTGGCTCCAGCATACGGATGTGCTCGGCGTTGATGGCTACGGCCTTGTCAATGTCGAAGTGGGCCGGATTGGCCTTGACGTCGCGTATGTCGAAGTGCTCAACCATCTCATCCATGGAGAAGACATCCCGGTCTGGGCCGATGGACCAGCCCAGCAGGGCCAGGTAGTTGAGCAGACCCTCGGGAATGAAGCCATGCTCCCGGTGCAGGAAGAGGTTGGACTCAGGGTCACGCTTGGACAACTTTTTCTTTCCCTGACCCATGACGTAGGGCAGGTGCCCGAACAGGGGCATAGCCCGGGCAATGCCCAGCTTCATCAGGTACCGGTAGAGGACAATCTGCCGGGGGGTGGAGCTGAGCAGATCCTCGCCGCGCAGGACTACATTGATGCGCATCAGGGCATCATCGACCGGATTGGTCAGGGTGTAGAGAGGATCGCCGTTGGGACGCACGATCACATAATCGGGCACGGACCCGGCCTTGAACTCGATATGCCCCCGAATCAGATCGTCGAAGGCGATGTCCTCGTCAGGCATACGGATACGCAGGGCGGGTCGCCGACCCTGATCACGAAAGGCCTGGCGCTGCTCCTCGCTCAGGTCGCGGTCATAGCCGTCGTAGCCGAAAGCGGCAGGACGGCCGGCGGCCAGGTTGCGCTCCTTGATCTCTTCGGCGGTGGAGTAGGACTCGTAGGCGTAGCCGGCATCCAGCAACTGCCGGGCCACATCGCGGTAGATATCGCCGCGCTCGGACTGCCGGTAGGGGCCATCCGGGCCGCCGACTTCCACACCCTCATCCCAGTCCAGCCCCAGCCACTTGAGTGCCTCCAGGATCTGCTGGTAGCTCTCCTCGCTGTCCCGCTGGGCATCGGTGTCCTCGATGCGGAAGACGAAGGTGCCGTGCGAGTGCCGGGCCTGGGCCCAGTTGAAGAGGGCGGTTCGAACCATGCCCACATGCGGGGTGCCGGTCGGCGAAGGGCAGAAGCGGACCCTCAGATCCTTGGGCAGGTCGGGTTTGGCGTCATGATCATGCTCATCAGTCATGACACCCATTGTGCCCCGGCAAGGCGACGTAGACCAATTCAGAGCAGGAGCCGGTATCAGCCCCGTTGCTGCTCCTGCTGCCGGTCCTTGCTGTAGGTCTCCGGGATGAACCTGGTCTGGTCATGCAGTTTGGGCCAGATGACCACCTGGCCCTGCTCCAGGGATCGCGGTACGTCAATGATCCGCTGGTTGTCCGAGCCCCGGAACTGGAGCAGACTGTTCTTCCGATTCTCCAAATAGCGCCCATCCACCAACACGTCAAGGTAGGAGATCAGCTGGGCCTTGTCCGGGGTCTCCCCCGGCCGGTTCAGTTCCTCCCAGGTGTAGCCAGTCCAGCACCAGATGTCCTTCTCGTGGCCGAACTCACGCCGTATCCGCTCCGAAAGGCTGAGCAGTATGGGGGTGTTGAGCAGGGGCTCCCCGCCCAGGTAGGTGATGCCCTGTACATAGGACAGCGACAGGTCCTTGATGATCTGGTCTTCAAGCTGCTGGGTATAGGGGTGCCCAGCGCCGAAGTCCCAGATGGATGCGTTGTAGCACCCCTGGCAGCGGAAGGGGCACCCGCTGACGTAAAGGGAGCAACGGATCCCCTCGCCGTCGGTCATGACCAGTCGCTTGTAATCCGCCACAATTCCCCGGCTGAGCCGACGACCGTCCCACTGGCCGGCCCTGGGATTGTTGGTCAGCACAGAGGGGACCCCAGGACCGCGCCCCTGTTCATCAGCTGCGAAGTCACGGTGGCCGCCTGTCTTTCTCATGGCCCCCTGTTTGTCCGTCATACGGTCCTCCTCATGACAATGGCGGGCCGCAAACTGCCCGGCCCGCCATTGGTTGCGTCTTTTCAGAGCCTATTCGGCCTTGTCGTCGAACCACTCCTTGGTGGATCCGTCCTTGAGGACCACGTGGCCGGTCTCGCCTTCCATGTGCTTGACACGGTGGGCGATCTCCTCGTGCCTGCCGTGGACCATGGGCCGCTGGACGGGGTTGCCCAGATAGCCGCAGGTGCGCTTGGTCACGTTGCACTTGTCGGGGTCATCGTTGCCGCACTCAGGGCACTTGAAGCCCTCTTCGGTGGGCTCGAAATCGCCTTCATAACCGCAGACGAAGCAGTGGTCGATGGGGGTGTTGGTGCCCAGGTAGCCGATGCCGATGTCATAGGCGTAATCCCAGACCGCCTCCAGGGCCTTGGGGTTCTGCTGCATGGAGGGGAACTCGCAGTAGTTGATGAACCCGCCCGAGGCCAGGTAGGGGAAGTCGCGCTCGTAGCTGAGCTTCTCCATGGGGGTGGGCCGCAGCCAGACCGGGTAGTGGAAGCTGTTGGTGTAGAAGTCGTGGTCGGTCACGCCGTCGACTACGCCGAACTTCTCCTTGTCCATCCGGGCGAAGCGGTCGGTCAGCGACTCGGCCGGGGTGGAGTAAACCGAATAGTGGTACCCCTCAGCCTTCTCCCACTGCTTGCAGAGCTGGTTCATCCGGCGCACGATGCTCAGAGCGAATTCCTTGCCTTCCGGATCCCAGGAATGATCCTTCATCCAGTCCTTGCCGTAGAAGACGCTAGTGGCCTCGTAAAGGCCGATGTAGCCCAGCGAGACGGTGGCGCGGCTGTTGCGGAAGAGGGTGTCAACGCTGTCGGTTGGCTTCAGCCTGCCAAAGGCGCCGTACTCGTAGAGGGTGGGAGCATTGATGGGCGTGGCCTGCTTGCAGCGCATGATGCGGAACTGCAGAGCGTGGTGGGCCACCTCCATACGCTGGTCGAAGATCTTCCAGAAGCGATCCTTGTCGCCGCGGGATTCCAGGGCAATGCGAGGGATGTTGACGGTGACGACACCCAGGTTCATGCGGCCGTCCTCTTCGTCCTCGCCCGTCTCGGGATTGGTCCAGGCCTGCAGGAAGGAGCGGCAGCCCATGGGGGCCTTGAAGGAGCCGGTGATCTTGATCAGGTTCTCGTAGAAGACCACGTCAGGGTACATACGCTTGGTCGAGCACTCCAAAGCCAGCTGCTTCATGTCGTAGTTGGGATCGCCCTCGTCCGCGTTGAGGCCGTGCTTGATGGTGAAGACCAGCTTGGGGAAGATGGCGGTGTGGCGATCCTTGCCCAGTCCGCGGATGCGGATCAGGAAGATGGCCCGCTGGATCTCCCGGGCGAACCAGGAGGTGCCCAGACCGAAGCCCACGGTGACGAAGGGGGTCTGCCCGTTGGAGACACGGTTGGAGTTGATCTGGTACTCCATGGTCTGCATGGCATCGTAGATGTTCTTGCGGGTCAGAATCTTGGCGTAGACCTGACGCAGCCGAACGATCTGCGGAGCGTCCAGATCGAAGGGGGCGTCCTCGCCGATGGGTGCACGATCATCCAGGTGCAGCCAGTCGGCCTCCCTGGCCTTGAGGCCGCGGACGACCTCCTTGGCCACGTCGATGGGCTCCTCGTCCGGCAGAACGGCCTCAGCCATGGAATAGTTCTTCTTGTAGTCCAGACGCGCATACTTGTCCAGCATCTCGTCGCAACGGTTGACGGTCTGGCCGCCGTACTGGGAGCCAGCGATGTCCTTGATGATCTGGGTGATCTGCGTGGCAGCCGTGCCGATGGACTTGGGCGAATCCATCATGGCGTTGCCCAGCTCGAAACCGTGGGCCAGCATGTCGCCGAAATCAGGCAGGGAGCAGTTGGTTTCGGCCGTAAAGGGCGAATAGTCCGCGTCATGGAAGTGGATGTCACCCTTCATGTGGGCGTTGGAGACATCCTTGGGCAGCATGGCGAAGGCTGAAGCCTTGGAGACTGCGCCGGCCAGCAGGTCACGCTGGGTGGCGTAGACGTTGGCATCCTTGTTGGCGTTTTCACGCACCAGGGTCTCGTCCTTGCTGGTCAGGCGGTGAACGGCCTCATTGACATCGGTGGCCTTGGCCCGCTGAATGTCGCGGTCAAGACGGTAGGAGGTATAGGAGCGAGCGATCTCGTAAAGGTGGGCATTGACCAAGGCATGCTCGACCAAGGTCTGGATGTCCTCGATCTTGACCGGGTTGGTGTAGCGATCGGTGATCTCGGACTGGACGGTCAGGGCCATATCCCGGATCTGCTGGCGATCCTCAGGGCTGACCTCGTGCTTGACATCCTTGAAGGCGGCTTCGATGGCGTTCATGATGTTGACGGGATCAAAATCGACGATCCGGCCGTCGCGCTTCTCGACCAGAATGCCATCGACAGCATCGCGATCCGAAATGCCACGCTCCTTCACGCTATCGGTCATGACCTCAGTATCCATCGTCACTCCTCATAAGACTCATACGGTTACTCATGTGCAGTTGCTTTGGCGTTTCCAAATTCCAGACTGGAAACGGCGAATCACATGGATGTCATTCTTTGATGACAAGACTCACTCTAGCACGCCGTGACCACCATATGTAGTGTCTGAGGATGATTCGTTGCCTACATTTAGTTATTCACGTGTTTTGTGAACTGAGTCACAAATAGAGGGGTCTGGACAAGGGCGGCAAATGGCCGAAAGGCCATTGGAGGTCATTTCCAGGGACGACACAGCCGCCCGACACGCACATATTTTGTCGAGCCCCGACCCCTGCATCAGGCAGGAACCGACCTAAGCCAACAGACCCCGGGGCACAAAGAGGGTTTGGGTGCGCAGACGGCGATCCACGCTCATGCCCTCAGGAGCCTGCCGCCCCGGCTCGATCATGGACAGGAGCATGTCAACACCCTGGCGACCCATGCGATCCACCTGCTGGGAGATGACCGACACCTGAGGACTGATCAGTTGAAAGACCTCCAGGTCGTCGAAAGAGACCAAGGGCACTCGCGAGCGCTGGTCGCCGTCCCACTCCATGGCAACGGCCTTGATGGCATCGGCAGAGTAGCCGAAGATGACGGCATCCACCCCCTGACCGAGCAGGTGGCGCATGGTCGCGGCCGCGCGGGGGCGATCCTCGAACCCTTGGCGAACCACCAATCCCGTCAGCCCCTGACGGGTCTCTACGCCAGACAGGAAGGCCTGCTCGCGCTCGCGGAAGGTATAGGAGCGGCTCTCTGGGCCCGGAACAAAGGCCACTCGTCTGCATCCCTTCGCTACCAGAGCGTTCAGGGCCGCCTCCAAGCCGGGCACAGGATCGGAATCGACCAAAGGGACACCGGACAGGGTCCGGTCGGGACGATCCACAAAAACCACAGGGAATCCTCGCGACAGCATGGTGCGCAGCATGGGCGACGTGGGCCCATCAGGCACGACCAGAACACCATCCATATGCCGAGATAGAAGGATGCGGTAATAGTCCTCCTGCCTGCTGGCCTGGCACGAGGACACGCCAATCAGGGGCGCGTAGCCCGCCGAGTAGAGCTGGTCCTGGACGGCGTAGACCAGCTCAGAGAAATACGGATTGCGGATATCGGGGACCAGCAGGCCAACGGCATGCGAGCGCGAGGAACGCATGGAACGGGCTCGGCTGTCGGGGATATAGCCCAGCTCCATGGCCGCCCTGCGAACCCTGTCCTTGGTGGGCGGCGAAATGCGCCCCTTGTCGTTGAGCGCCTGGGAGACCGTGGACACGGACATACCCGCCTGCTTGGCCACATCACTGATGGTCACCGACATGGGAACCTCCGTCGACCCCTACCGAGATCGGTTGTCTTGCTCCGAACGAGACCGACAGCGGCCGGCCCGCGCGGACCTCTCGTGATTTTCCAGTATAGAGGCATACGATGCAACCTTTCATCACGGCGAGGCAGGACTGGCGGTCTTGGACTAGAGTGGTCTTGTTCGCGCGGCTGGTGGCAGCAGCCGTGGCACATATCGCAGAATTCCATCGGTCAAGACCGTACCGGATCGTCGCGCGGGCTCCTCACCTTCCCGTAGCGGCCCCGATGCGGATGGGCACCAAGGGTGCCGGAGAGGCAAGGTGACAGTGATGAGCATGTCGAGGAACAGTAGCTTCCGGAGAGTTCCCGGCCACAAACTGATCGTGCGGGCGCTCGCCCTGGCAGCGGCGCTCTGCATGGCGGCTACGAGCGCAGCCTGCGGGGCCAAGGGGGCAGACGACAAGGCCGACGACGGCTCCAAACTGTCCTTCATGCTGGATTGGACGCCCAACACCAATCATGTGGGCATCTACGTGGCCCGGCACCTGGGCTACTTCGACAAGGCCGGCCTGAAGCTGACCATCCTGCCGACGGCCCAGGCAGGAGCCGAGACCTCCGTCCAGAACGGGGTCGCCGACGTAGGCTTCTCCAAGCTGAGCAACCTGGCCACCTTCAACTCCCAGGGAGCCGACCTGCGGCAGGTTTTCAACATAGGCCAGCATTCCGTGGCGCGTTGGTGCTCGCTGGCCTCGCGCACCGACATCCAGACCCCCAAAGACTTCGACGGCAAGACCTTCGTCAGTTTCGGCTCGGCCGAGCAGACGGCCGTAGTCAAGCAGATGATCCGCTATGCAGGCGGCAAGGGCGACTTCAAGCGGGTGACCAGCGGCACCAACACCTTCGCGACCCTGACCAGCGGCAAGGGCGACTTCGCGGGTTTCTACGCCAACTGGGAGGGCGTGGAGAGCGAGCTCAAGGGCCCAGCCCTGCACTGCTTCACCCAGGCCGACTGGGGCGTGCCCGGCAACCCCGACCAGCTGGGCTTCGTGGTCAAGAATTCCTGGCTGCAGCAGGCCGGCCACCGTCGCGCCCTGACGGCATTCGTCAAGGCCTGCCTGAAGGGCTATAACTACGCCCTGAGCCATCCCGACCAGGCGGCGGACATCCTGGTCAAGGAGACCAAGGGGTCGGCCATCGACCCAACCCTGGCCAAGCGCTCCATGGAGAGCATCGTCAAGGAGGGGTACTGGGTTGACAGCCCGAATCAAAAGAGCATCAGCGGACTGATCAATGTCAAGGATGCCCAGGACTATCTGGACTTCCAGTTCAAGGCGGGCACCTACAAGGGTGCCAAGAAGGGCGATCCCAATAAAGCCCCTCAGGCCACTGACCTGTGGACCGATCGCTACGTTCGAGAAGCAGCCGGTCGATGAAGGTAGGGAAGCAGAGCAGAACTCGGGCGCTGCCTCCGACCCTCACTCTGCTGGCGCTCTTGATCATCTGGGAACTGGCATCCCGCCTGGGCGGAGTCAGCGAACAGGCCCTGCCGGCGCCCAGCCGAATCCTGGTTGCCACAGTGCAGTCCCGAGAGGATCTGCTGCCCGCCACCGCCATCACCGCCCTTGAAGGCCTGCTGGGCTTCCTCCTGGCCTCGGTCCTGGGAATAGTGGTCGGTCTGGCTCTCTACAGCTGGCGTACCCTGCATGATGCCCTCTACCCCCTGATCGCCGGCGCTCAGATGATCCCGCTGATCACCATCGCCCCCCTGTTCGTGATCTGGTTCGGGTTCGAGCCCCTGGGCAAGGTGGTCATCGTGGCCGTCTTCGCGCTCTTCCCCATCGTGGTTCAGACCTACCGGGGGCTCAAGTCCGTGCCCCGCTTCTACCAGGACGTGGCGCTGAACTGCGGAGCAACCCGGACATGGACACTCTGGCACGTCAAGCTAAGGGTGGCAGCCGGGCAGATCTTCGGCGGTCTGCGTATCAGCGCCGCCTATGTCTTCGCCACCGCGGCCACCTCGGAGTATCTGGGCGCCAGGAACGGCCTGGGCATATGGCTGCAGTCGGCCTTCAACTCCTTCAGAACCCCACTGATCTTCTCGGCCACCCTGGTCATCATCCTGCTGACCGCCCTCCTGCTGGGCCTGATCACCCTGACCGAGCGGCTACTGCTGGGCGATGCCGGCGATGATCATATGGTCAATCCGGACGACGAGTGAAGAGTACTGCGACAGCAATTACCTACCGAATCTGACAGCTTGGCCCAAGTAAGTGGGACGAGCCCCACATTCCCTTTACTATCCATGACTGGCCGGCAGAAAAACCGGCCTGCCATAATAGGGATATACGGAAACGTCAGATTCCGGATATCAATCGAAGATGAGAGGGACGACATCCATGAACCATCCAGATGATACGAACAACGGGAACCAGCCCCCCAATGACCAGGGCTTCGCCAACGGCTGGCCCCAGAACAATCACGCAAACGGAACCGATTCGGGACCCGCAGCCTACCCGAACCAGCCGCAACCAGACCAACCCGGCTATGCACAAGCAGCTTCTGACCAGAGCGACGTCTACCATCCAATCAGCGAAGCCCAAACACCTGTCAACGATTATCGCCAGGAACAGCCGCAGGGTCAACAGCCAGGCTACAACCAGCAACAGCCCTATGGTCAGCAATACTACGGACAGCAGCAGGCGCCTTACGGTCAAGGTCCGAATCCCGGCCAGCCCAATGGCACAACCCCGTCGGCTGGCTATGCATCGAACAACTCTTATCAAGCACCCGAGGGTTGGACGCAGGAAGGCTACCAGCCCGGACCCCAAGTCCCGCAGTATCCGGCCTACCCCTATGCGAATGCCGGTTTCAACGGCGAGCCGCCACTGAACGCACCCTGGTACGGCATTGACTTCGTAAACGCCTGCAAGCGTTTCTTCGTCAAATATACCGTCTTCTCCGGGAGGGCCTCCCGTGGGGAATTCTGGTGGGCTTTTCTCATGATCTTCCTCATCAACCTTGCGATTCCGATCATCACCTCAGAATCCATCTTTGCGGGACGGGTCGTGTCCTTCGTGGTCACCCTAGGACTTTTCATACCCAATCTGACCGTGAACATACGGCGACTTCATGACACCAATATGTCTGGCTTCTGGATACTCCTACCCTTCGTAAGCGAGCTCGTAGGCAGCATCCCTATGGTCTTCGCCATCGTGGCGATTGCAGACGGGCATCCAGGATCCGCCCTCTCTCTGCTTGGCTTGGGTGCATTGATCATGATTGCCGGAATTGTCGCCTGGGTCATTCTGCTGGCCCGGCCTAGCGATCCACGAGGAGCCCGCTTCGATCGCTGAATCCACCCTGCCCTTCGCCTTGACCGATGCCAAGACGAAGGGCTGAAGGTCTTAAAGTCCTAAAGCTCCACAGGAGGCTTGTTGGGGTCCTCAGGCACATGGGCGAACTTGGCCTGCAGAGCTTCGCGACTCTTGCGTTCGTCGTCCTCCTTGGCCTTGCGCTTGGCTTCCTCGGGGTCCCAGAGCACCTCCTGACGATGGTGGTTCCACTCAGCGCCCACCAGAGGGGCCAGCAGGTCGGCGAAAGCCTCGGGATCATCCAGTAATCCCAAGGCGCGGATGACATCCTCGTTAGACAGGAAGGCCCGGGGAATGCCCAGTCGCTCGTTGAGCTCGTTGACATAGACCAGAATTGGCGCGGCGGTCGCAGCATGGTCAGGGTCAGCGCCTGCACGCTGAAGCAGATCTCGACAAATCATCAGGCTAGTGGCCAGGGCCCGGGCCACTCCCTCCTTGTCCTGCGGAGATTTGGGGGATGTGCCCTGGTCATCCGCGGATTGCTCGGCCTTGGCCACTCCGGTAGCCACCTCCTGCTGCCGGGTCTGATCCCATCCACTGCCCAAGGTTTCAGCCAAATCCGCAAGCATCTTGGACTGGTCGCCCTGCGCCTGTGCGGCGGCCTCAATGGCATCGTTGGCCGCCATGAGTGCATCCACCAAATCCTGGGGACGGCCAGGGATGTCCTCAGCGCCCTCATAGACGTATTCAGCGTCGGGGATGGTCACATCCTCTCCCGTCATCAGTTGCGCCAGCACCATGCTGATGCGCACCTGCAGGTCCTCCGCATATTTGGCGTCGTTGGCCATATGCTCGGCATTCGTCAAGGGCCAAAGGTCCACCAGCCCGGCCCCCTGCTCAGCCGCCTGGGCCACGGCCGGCCGCCCGGCTATCGCCTCCGTGCTTGCCTGTACATCCACCATGATCATCACGCTCCTTCATCGGGTTCTCGGACAGTCATCCACGACAGCATCCTCAGCCATCCTAGGACGCTCAAGCGGTCTTCACACGCCTGCCGCCGGATCCGCATAGGTGATTCCCAGCACTTTACCGGTATCACAGTCCAGGGTAATGGAAGTCACCGATGCCAGGGCGGTGGCTCGAAGGAGCATATTGTGCTCGGGGTGACCGGTCTCCAAAAGATGACGGTACGACCAGATGGGCGACTCATGCGAGACAGCCAGGACCTGTGCGTCAGGATGGCTGCGGACCACCTGCCGGACGAAATCCCCCACTCGTCGGGCGATCTGCCGATAGGACTCCCCCCAGCTGGGACGGCGCAGATCCAGAATCAGCCGCAGGTTGGAGGGTCGCCAGAGGGCCCCCTGCCCGTGACCGATGCGCTTGCCGCGGAATTCGTTGCCGGCCTCGATCAGACGACGGTCGTAAATAGGCTCCAATGGTTTCAAGCCGTGATGGACACGAGCGGGGTTGATCTGCTCAAGCAGGATGGCCGTGGTCTCCCTGGTCCTGTCCAGCGGAGAGGAATAGACGGCTTCCAGATCACGCATGCCAGGAGCTTCGGCCATAAAGCGTGCCGTCGCCTCGACCATGGCCCTGCCCCTGTCGGATAAATGGAATCCTGGCAATCGCTCATAGAGAATATGATCGGGATTATCAACCTGGCCATGACGGACGAAATGAATGGTCGTCGCAGGCACAACCCACCTCCCATGCTCCCCGGCGGGCCCCATAAGTGACCATAGCGGAGGATAGAATTACTACTATCCGAATGGCACCGATCAGGCGCCGATATGGTTACCACTGTAGCAGTCCCCCCAGTAGCCCCACATCCCTTCATGCGTCTGGAAGGCCCTGCGGAAAAACATGCTTCGGGACCGTGAAAACACCCAAGGAAAGCGAGACGAACAGCCCATGCCACGGCAATTGAAGGCGGCTTTGATCGAAGCCGGTCACAGGGTCTTCGGAGGTTACTCGGCGCTCCTGCGGCTGCCTCATACGGCGCGGTTCGCGGTGGGGTCGGTCATCGCCTCCATGCCCTTCCCCATGGTGGGCATGACCATCACCATCTCGGTGCAGCACTACTACGGCAGCTATTCCCTGGCCGGCGCCCTGACCGCCATCCAGGCCGTGGCTCTGGCCCTGGTCAGCCCCATGCTGGGCAAGATGGTCGATAAGTTCGGTCAGCGGCAGGTCTCCATTCCCACGGTTCTGGTCTGGATCGTGGCCGCCACGGTCCTGATCACAGCCATCACCGCCCACGCTCCCACCTGGGTGCTCTACCTGGTCACCCCCTTCATGGCAGCCATTCCGCCCTGGGGAGCCATGAGCCGTAGCCGGTGGACACATCTGCTGCGCGGCGACCACCGAGCCACCAACCAGGCCCTATCCCTGTCAGGGGTTTTCGACGAGGCCATGTGGGTAATCGGCAATCCCCTGGCCTCCATCCTGGCGGTCATCTCAGGCGTGCTGGCTTTCTCCTTCACCGGAATCTGCGTGCTGGTGGGAGCCTTTATGTTTCTCTCCTGCCGGGAAACCGAGCCGCCTTCGCAGACGGACATGGCCCGCGCCCAGGGCATCACCCGTAAGGAATACCGGGAGCGGCAGGCTCAGCAGGTGGCACGTCTGCGGGACCAGGAGGGCGGCAACGGCCGTAGTGGCGCCTTCTGGAGTGCCGGCATGATCGCCGTCTGCGCCACCTGGTTCGGCCTGGGAGCCTTCCAGAGCGCCGCATCCATCTCCATCATCGCCTTCGCCACCGAGCAGGGGATGAAACAGATGACCGGGTTCGTCTTTGCCTGCTTCTCCTTCAGCTCCCTGGTCGGCGCCCTGCTTTACGGGGCTAAGAACTGGACCATCCCCCTCTGGAAGCGTTTCTACTTCTGCCTGCTGGTGGTCAACCTGGGCATCGGAACCTTCATGTTCGCCAGGAACCTATGGACCATCATGATCATCTACCTGATCATCGGCGTCTGCCAGGCACCCACCTGGATCAACGGCAACCAGCTCATGCTCCACCTGGTGCCGCCCATCCGCTTCACCGAAGGCATGGCCTGGCTGAGCGCCATGAATTCGATCGGATCCTCGGCGGGTTCGGCTGTGGCCGGGCAGTTCATCGACCGTTACGGATCCCAAGGCGGGTTCGGGGTGGTCACTACTCTGGCTCTGACCTCGCTGGCCATCGCCTTTGTAGGCTTCCGTCAAATCCGCAACAGCACCGAGGACCCCATACTGACCGAGCTGCCTGCCTGAGGGCGCAACGTAAGGCTTTTGCGCACAAGCGGCTCCCGCTACCCCGTGAGCACAGGATGAATGATTGAATGGGCTATCGTGCGTAGATTAATCGGACAGCTGCTCAAGTTCGGCATCGTGGGCGTCATCGCCTTCCTGATTGACATCGGCATCATGAACCTGCTGATCATGGGGCCGCACCTGAACAACGTCCTGGCAGGGGCCATCTCTTTCCTGATCTCCCTGGTCTTCAACTATCTGGCCAGCATGCGCTATGTCTTCAAACACCGGGAGGACATGGCCCGGTGGATGGAGATGGTAGTCTTTCTGGTCTCCTCGGTGATCGGCCTGGGGATCAACGAGGTGATCCTGTGGATGGGCACTGCCATGCTGCCGCCGGACGCCATCACCACCATGCACGCCCGTTACCTGCTCTACGCCAACATCGCCAAGATCACAGCCACCGTGGTGGTGGCCATCTGGAACTTCCTGATCCGCAAGTGGCTGCTGGACGCGCCAGCACCCGACAAGCCGGTCAACCCCCGTTCTGTGGCCCACCGTCTGGGGGCATGGTCCCTGAGTCATCGTCCCTTCGGCTGGCGCTAAGCCACCCTGCCCGGTCGAGGCTACTATGGGACGGGAATAGTCAGCCATCCGGCATACGGACCGAGTTCATCCTGATTGGTCATACCGGACGGATCGGAAAGGAAGCGCCATGCCCGTCATCCACACCCATGTAAGCACACCCATCACCGCCGAACAGCGCGAACGGATCAAGACCGCCTACGGCAAGGCCATCACCGCCGTCCCCGGCAAGTCCGAGGGCTGGCTCATGTGCCCCTTCGAGTCGGACATGCCCATCTACTTCGGGGGTAATGACAGCAAGCCTGCCGCCTATGTGGAGGTCAACGTCTTCGGCAGTGAGGTACCCAAGTCTGCCTGGGAAAGCCTGACCAAGACCATCATGGACACGCTGGAATCCGAGCTGTCCATTCCCAAGGACCGCACCTACATCCGCTATACGGCCACTACCGACTGGGGTTGGAACGGCGGCAATTTCTAGGCGAGTAGTCCCTTGTAACGCATAAGGAGGCCTTCCCGCGCATATACCTGCTGCGGGAAGGCCTCCTGCTTAAGCCCAGATCCCTATTTCAAAAAGGATCGTTATGGGATAGGTCAGATTTACTACTCTGCGACGACCTTGACTGTGAAAGCGGCCGAGATCTCGGGGTGCAGGGCCACGGTGGCCGGGAACTCTCCGGTGGTCTTGATGGTCTCCACGGAGATGGAGCGGGGATCCACATCGGCCAAGGGGCGAAGAGCCTGGGCGATGGCATCATTGGAGATGCCGCCGAAGAGCTTGCCCGAATCGGACACCTTGGCTGCGATCTCGACGGTCTGGCCATCGATGGCGGTCTTGGCCGCCACGGCATCCTCACGGGTGGCCATGGACTTGGCCCGACGTGCCCGCTGCAGGGATTCAATCTGCGCAGCGGCGCCCTTGGACCAGGCGAAAGCCAGACCCTGGGGAATCAGAAAGTTGCGTGCATAGCCGGGCTTGACCCCGACAACGTCGCCCTTATGACCCAGATCGGTCACGGTATCGGTCAGAATTACCTTGGTTTCCTTTGCCATAATCCGAACCTCCCTCAGCGACCGTTGGTGGCGTAGGGCAGCAGAGCCATCTCGCGGGCGTTCTTGATAGCCTTGGAGATCTCGCGCTGCTCCTGGACGGTGACACCGGTGATGCGGCGGGAACGGATCTTGCCGCGGTCAGAGATGAACTTGCGCAGCAGAGCCACATCCTTGTAATCGATGGTATGAATCTTGGCAGCCCTCAGAGGATTCGGCTTCTTCTTGAAGGGCTTGACCGGTGGTTGCGGCCTTTTACGTGACATTGGTACTCCTTAAATGAATGATGACGCTATGAAACTTCAGAACTCGGGATCGTCTCCAGAACCACCGAACTCGCCGGTGGACCCAAAGGATCCGAAGGAATCGCCGGATCCGGTCGATGACCAAGGATCCTGGGCCGGGGCCTGCTGGCTCTGCACTGGCTGCTGACGACCCATAGGGGCCGATGCCGCGCTGGCGCCGCCCTGGTAGGATGCCCCACCCTGGTAGCCGCCGTTGTTGGATCCAGCGAAACCGCCGCGAGATCCTCCGCCACCGGTGTTGGCGTTCCTGGTGACCTGAGCGGTGTTCCGTGTCAGTGCAGGTCCGATTTCGTCCAGACGCAGCTCCACAACCGTGCGGTTGTTGCCCTCACGATCCTGATAGGAGCGCTGCACCAGACGACCCTGGGCGATTACCCTCATGCCCTTGGTCAGGCTGGCCTGAATGTTGGAGGCCATGGGACTGTAGGTGGAATCCCAGGCCGAGCAACGCATGAAGAGCGAGTCGCCGTCCTCCCACTGCCCAGAGTTCCTGTTGAACTGCCTGGGCGTGGACGCGATGGTCAGGTTGGCCACCGTGCCTCCGTTGGAGGTCGTACGCACCTCCGGATCCGCAGTGAGATTACCCACCACGGTGATGTATGTATCTCCCGCCATGTCACGACCTTTCCTCGGAATGAGGACTTGGGAATGGGCCTACTGGGGCGAATCCCGCACCCTTGGACCTTCGACGCGAGAACTGGAGGTCAGCCGACGCTTCGATGTCCTTTTGCTGTTTGCTTACTTGTCATCCTTGCGAAGAATCTTGGTGCGGATGACGGACTCGTTCAGGTTGAGCACACGATCGAGCTCAGCGCTGGCGGCAGGCTCGCAGGTGTATTCGACCACCACGTAGTTGCCTTCCTTGTGCTTGTCGATCTCATAGGCCAGCTTGCGACGGCCCCAGACGTCGATGTTGTCGACAGAGCCGCCTTCCTTGGTGACCACCTCGAGATACTGGTCGGTCAGCTTCTTCAGCGAGCGCTCATCCATGGCCGGATCGGCAATGAACATCAATTCATACTTATGCGCAGACATCACCCACCTCCTTTGGACTTACAGGTCACGGACCTTCCGTGACAGGAGGGTGTTTAAAGCCGGCGGACCGGCTTGTATGTAACACCGGAACCACCAAACAATGTTTCTATAATATACTGCTAGCCGGACTGAACCACGGCAGGGATGCTGAACAAACAATCATTTACTTCACATCCCATTAGAAACCATCTGTCTACGATTTGCCGTTGCCGCTGTAAAGCACAGACAAATCGGTATGGAGAAGGAGGAGACTTACAAGCATTAAATACCGCTCGGTTCTCCGCACAGTACAAGATCATGAGAAGGCTCCACTAGACTGGCTGCTATGACAGTTAGCCAAGACCTGGTATCCATCATCATCCCTGTGTACAACTCGGCCCAGTACTTGCCATACTGCCTTGATTCCATCTGCGGGCAGACCTACCAACACCTGCAGATTATTCTCGTGGACGATGGATCCACAGACGGATCCAGCGACATTTGTAACCGATACGCGGCCCGAGATCATCGCATCCAGGTGATACACCAGGAAAACCAAGGCATCTCCATAGCCCAAAACGCAGGGCTTGATGCCAGCAAGGGCCGCTATTTGGCTTTCGCTGACAACGACGATGTCCTTGACAGGAGAAACATCGAGCTACTTCTCCACGCCCTGAAATCTACTGATGCCGACATGAGCAAAGCCAGATGGCAGCAATTTGGCTCTTCCCAAATGGGATTTATCGCCAATGAAGCCGCTCACGGTGCTGCCACACCCAGGAGCATCAAGGTTTTCACCAACCCCCTCAAGGCCTATCAAACCTACTTCTGCAAGAGTCTTCGGATCTTTATGGACATGACGGACAAATCTGGTGAGGCAAGGTATTTCAACGAGGCCAATTGGTGCAGACTCTACAAAGCTGGGCTGTGGGAAGGCATTCGCTTCCCCCCCGGCCGCTATGCGCAGGACATCATGGTGGCTGGCCCGCTATACCGACGAATGTCTAAGGTAGCAGACATTGATACGGTTCTGTACTACTGGCTGCAGTCTCCCTCGTCCGTAACGCATGCCCTCCGCAGTATGAACTTCTACCGAGATAACGTCGCTGCAGGCCTGACAAATTTCAAACTAGCTCTTGAAAATGGGATCACTCCTATGCGTAGCTACTACTCTATTTGGGATGGGCTCCGGTCGGAAACCGCTGCAGCAGGGTCAGACCCGGAAAACCAGCAGAAGCTGCGTCTAGACCGGAAGCGAGCCGGTGCCCTCTTCCAGAGCATGGGGCTTTCCCAGAGAATCCGTTGCACCATCTCGACCTGGGTCAGGCATCTAGAAAAGCTGGTCTATGACGCCCGGATCAAAAATATGGCCTAGCCGGCTGGATGTTCAGTCCTCTCGGATCCAAAAGTTACCTGAAGTTCTGGAGAGATTGGGGTTGTAGTAGGGATCGTTTTCAACCGCCTCGACGTGTTTGCATCGGAAAACCTCCGACTCTCTTTCCAACCTCGCCCTTTTCTGCTTGTCCTTGGCATCGCTTCCCCGGGTCACCGATTCGAAATGGTAGAGCTCAGCCTCATGGGCCCAGACATTGTCCTTGCCCAGCTGATCATGAATACGCGCACACAAATCAACGTCGTTGTATGCAATCGCCAGATCCTCATCAAAACCGGACACAGCTTGGAAATCCTTGGCCTTGACCATACAACATGCCGCCGTT
>NZ_AWUO01000006.1:0-124726 GCF_000499185.1 Bifidobacterium sp. A11 | reverse complement strand
AGCCATTCAACTTCCTCCCGGAAGAAGAACCGCCGTGTTGAGCAGCAAGAGATAAACTTACCACGAGCCAGCCAAAACGCAACTCGGCCCTCCCACAAGCACCCTCAAAACCAGTAATAACAAGCCCTTAAACGGCGTGTCGTTACATGTCCCATTCTTACTTTGAGCCTCGCGAAGATGGGACTTCAGCGTGCCGTCTCTGCTTCATGCACACACTTTATTCACACAGTATTGCTTGAGCCACTGCTAGGTCGGCGTGTCAGCATGGTCTTTTTGAATTCCGGTCATGGCCGGCTATATCCGATGCGGGGTTCGCATTCCGCCCGCGATCGCCAGTCATCCACACACCACGAATGACAATGTTGATATAGGTGTATATTCGCGCACCAAGTTGGCCTTCGACTCATTGAGTCTATTAACGGATGGTAAGACGGGTGTATGAGCACAACAATTGCAGTACTGACCGGGGCGGGCATCTCGACTTCAGCCGGCATACCTGATTTCCGCGGGCCTGACGGGGTTTGGACCAAGCATCCTGATCAAATGAGCGTCTATGACCTGGATCTGTTCATGAGCGACCGGAAACAGCGGGAGTATTCATGGCGGTGGCAAAAGGAGTCGCCTGTATGGAAGGCCCAACCGGGAGTGGCCCACAAGGCACTGGCCAAGCTGGAGCAGGCAGGCATGCTGAACCTGTTGGCTACGCAGAACTTCGATGCCCTCCACGAGAAAGCCGGCAACTCCGAGGACGTCATCGTCAACCTTCACGGGACCATCGGCACCTCCCACTGCATGAAATGCGGCCAGGCATACCGGACAGCCGACATCATGGCCAAGCTTGATCAAGAGCCCGACCCACACTGCCATAAGCCCATGCCCTATCAAGGCAACATGCCTTGCAACGGCATCATCAAAACTGATGTGGTCTACTTCGGTCAAGCCCTGCCTGAGGGCGCCATGGAGAAGAGCATGAGGCTGGCCAGCCAGGCCGATCAATTCTGGGTGATCGGCTCCACCTTAGAGGTGTATCCTGCGGCCTCGCTGGTACCGGTGGCAGCCCAGGCAGGGGTACCAATCACTATCATGAACATGGGCTCGACCCAGTATGATTCTTTGGCAACCCGACTCATCCACGAACCCATCGAAGAAGCGCTGCCCAAACTCGTTGACAAGACCATCGCCGGCCAGAGTTGATTCCCCGACTGCTCTACCTAATTTTTGGATCAGAGTGACGATCTGCAGATTCCTGAAGGATCCTGCGAGAACCTGCGGGATCCTTCGAGCAAGCTCAGCAATGGGGATGGCCACTATGGCTATTCGCCCGGTCATGATCCTTGTCGCGGAAGCTTGGAAGACGGGCACCGGACCCTGGTTTCGATCGGGAAACCAAGTCAGTAGTTCTGATGGACCTGGAAACCTCGGCTTCGCAAGGTATCCAGAATCTGAGTGATGTGGTCGGGGCCGTTGGTCTCTACAGTCACCTCCAAGAGCACGCCGTTGTCATAGTGGCCGGAAGATTTGAACTGGTCGTGGTTGAGCTCGATCACATTGGCACGCAGATCGGCCAGAACCGTAGCCACATTGACCAGCTGGCCGGGAACGTCGGGCAGCTCCACGCCAAACTGCATGATGCGTCCGCGGGAGATCATCCCCCGCTGGATGACTGCACCCATGGTGACCGTGTCGATGTTGCCGCCCGAGATGATGGGGACGATCACATGCGGCCCTGGGGCCGACCGGAAGACATCGGACTGCAGATCCAACTGTCCTAGGGCTGCCAAGGAGACGGCACCGGCTGCCTCGACCACCAGTTTGTGCTTCTCCAGCATGAATAGGATCATTTCGGAGATGTCGCTTTCGGTCACCTGGACCAGATCATCCATATAGCGGCTGAGCAGAGCATAGTTCAGATCGCCGGGACGTCTGACGGCCACACCCTCGGCAGCCGTACGCATCTGGTCTGCTGCGACCACATGGCCGGCTGTCAGAGACTCACGCCAGGCCGGAGATCCTACTGGAGTGGCTCCAATGACTCTGACCTCAGGCTTAAAGGTCTTTACGGCGAGCGCAACACCAGCGCCCAGCCCACCTCCACCCAGGGGAACCACGATATCGGTGACATCAGGCACGTCCTGAAGAATCTCCATGGCGATGGTCCCCTGACCGCAGACGACCTCGTAGTCGTCAAAGGGCGGGACAAAGGTCATGCCGCGATCACGTGCCAGCCCCAAGGCGTAGTCAGAGCTTTCATCAAAGACCTCGCCCTGCAGGACAACCTCGGCACCATAGGCCCGAGTGGCATCGACCTTGAGGGGCGGCGTGATCCGGGGCATGACAATGGTGGCCTTCGCGCCCCGGCTGCGGGCAGCAAAAGCCACCCCCTGGGCATGATTGCCAGCGGAAGCGGTGACGATCCCGCGATCCAGCTCGTCCTGATTCAGCGAGGCCACTTTGTTGTAAGCTCCGCGAATCTTGAAGGATCCGGTCAGCTGCAGATTCTCCGGCTTGAGCAGAACACGATGGCCTATCCGAGCACCCAGGTCATCGGATTCCTCAATAAGGGTGTGGCGGGCCACACCTTCCAGACGTTGGGCGGCTTTTTGCAGATCAGCGGCATGATCGGCCTCGAGACAGGCAGTGATTGTTGAAGTATCCATGCTCCAAGTATGGTCGGCCAGGCCCGACCAATGGGTCCGCCGTCAACATGGTGGACACCCAAACGTACTGGAAATCAAAACATGTGAGCAATCGAACGTTTGGGCACCCGAAGACCAGACAGGTATGAGAGCAGACCTTATACAACCGAAAACAACCTGACCAATAGTCAAGCGAACCACCAACCACCGGTGAGTTTGACGGACTTCACGAGCAGTCACCGATAGTGGCTGGTGGTCACCGGTGATGGCTGGCGGTCGCCTGCCTTACTTGTCGTCTGTGAGCTGCGCATGCGCCTCGTCAACCACGGTATGGTCATCGCGGAAGTCGTGGGAGGCCACGGGCTCATCAGCGTCACGGGCCACGCCGGCACCCAGGTCGGCCAGCAGCAAAGTGACCGCGGTCGGGTCATTGACCCGCAGTCGAGCCTTGGTCTGGCCCGGCCCGACCTTGATGGTCCAGCCCTTATCGGGCATGACGGCGAACATGGTCTCGTCCGTTTCATCATCGCCCAGAGCCATCATGAAGTCGTAGTCACCGCTGTTGACGAAGGGCAGGATGGCCTGGCCCTTACTGGTGGCCACAGGCGTGACCTCAACGACCTTGGAGTTCTCCATGATCATCAGTCCCAGACCGACCACAACGCCACGCAGACGATGGAGCAGATCCTGACGCTCCTGTTCGGCCACCTGGGCATCGCTCATCCGGTAATGCCAGGCCACTGCATCGGACTTGCTCTCCACGAAGGAGCGGGGGACCCTGGTGGCCGACTCATCCATGATGGGCCGGATCACCTTCTGCCAGGTATCGGAGTCCGGCAGACCCTGCGCCCGCTGCCACTCGTCCGAGTTGCTGCCAGGCAGGTTGCGGTTCCAGGCGCCATGCTCAGCAATCAGCCCCACCGGCAGGTCACCGAACCAATCCTGCATGATCTGATGGCTGCGGCCGGAGACCAGCAGGAAGTCCACATCGGGATTGCTCCCCACCTGGGTCAGCAGGCGGCGGAGGGCTTGGGTGGGCTTGGCCCGCTCAGGACGACGAACCAACGGGGTCAGCGTCCCGTCATAATCACACAGGACCAGACGACGATGGGCGCCGTCCCACTGACGAACGATGGCGTTGTGGTGATCCATACGCAGCCTCCTATCAGTCATGCCCGGAGCGGACACCTGCCGCAGGGAGTCGAGGAATGAGGTGCACCAGTTGGCTGCAGTGCGCACCTTGAGGCGGGCCTGCATACGGATGTTGCGCCGCTTGGACTCCTCGGGGGTGATCTCCAGGGCGTTGTGCAGGGCCTCACAGACCATGTCGATGTCATAGGGGTTGACGATGAAGGCATCCGTCAGCTCGTCGGCGGCCCCGCACATATCCGACAGAACCAGAGTGCCGTCGCGGCCGTCATGGCAGGCCAGATACTCCTTGGCCACCAGGTTCATTCCATCACGCAGGGGGGTGACCAGGGCTACGTCGCCGGCCGTGTAGATGCCGCAGACCGGCTTGATTGACAGGGAACGAGTGATGTAGTGGATAGGGGTCCAGGCCAGCAGAGAGTAGCGGCCATTGATCTCGCCCACCAGCTGGTCCACCTGGGCCTTGAGCCGCTGATAGGACTCGACGACCTCCCGCGACGGAGTGGCCAGCAGGTAATAGGTGACATGGCCTACCCACTCGGGGTACTTGTCCAGCATGCGGCCGAAGGCCTGAAGACGCTCGGGCAGACCCTTGGTGTAGTCCAGACGATCCACCGAAACAATGACCTTGTTGGAGCGACTGCCCACCGAGGAGGCCGCCTGCTTGGCCAGCGTGGACTCGGGGATGTCCTCCTTCATGTAGTGGCTCCACCAGTTGGCATCCGAAGCGGTGGCTTCGTTGGCCGCCACGCCCTCGGCAGTCACCGAGGTGCGGTAGCGATGCCGCGGGGACTTGCCGCAGACCTCGTCGATCCCTCGACGCATGGCCCGAGCCAGGCTGGAGTGGGCGGTCCGCCGGTAAAGGTTGTAGTCGATGCCGATGGGGAAGGCGTCGATGGCTGCGCGGTGGCCATCAGGCATCTCGACCACACCGTCCCGGTTGACCGGCAGTTCGGGCAGCAGCCTGTGCAACGAGGCCAGGAAACTGGCAGAGAAATCCACCGTATGGAAGCCGATCAGGTTGGCGCCCAGGACGCCCTCCAGGATCTCGCGGCTCCAGGGCAGGGAGCGGAAGATCTCAGCACTGGGGAAGGGCACGTGCAGGAACCAGCCGATGGAGGCATCGGGGTAGCGTTCGCGCAGCATCTTGGGCAGGAGCATCAGATGGTAGTCCTGGATCCAGATGGTGTCGCCCTTGCGGATGAGCGGCTCCACCACCTGTGCGAAGCGCATATTGACCTTGCGGTACATCTCCCAGTCCTCCTGGCGGAAGACGGCCTCGTGGGAGAAATCATGGAAGAGCGGCCAGAGGGTGTTGTTGGAGAAGCCGGCGTAGTATCCGTTCAACTCCTCCTTGCTCAGAAAGATAGGGATGCACCGACTCTCCCGGTAGGCCTGCCGGATGCCGGCCAGTTCCTTTTCCGAGTACTTCTGCGGATCGATGCCGCTCCAGCCGATCCAGAGGCTGTCCTTATGGGAACGGTGGTAGGGGCCGATGGCCGTGGCCAGACCCCCCACGTTCTGGTGCAAGGTGTAGGAGCCGTCTTCCTGTGCCTGCAGTGACATGGGCAAACGATTGGAGACAATGATCAGACGAGACATGCAACCCGCTTTCTTTTCCCGTCCGTGCCGGAATCGTCGGGATTGACCACGGCGCGGACCCATCGCCCCTGGACCCGGGGACCCAACCGGTCCCACAGGCCCATCGGGGCATCGCTGACTTCCACTCTAGCCGGGAACGCGTGTGAACGGCGGGGTTTTCATCAGAGTCGGTAAACGAAACCCTCCCATGGGGAGAGGCGACCGGTCAGCAGGGAGCTGGCAGTTTGCTCGGGCCGGTAGGTGGATATGAGGATCCGGTCGGGATCCACCGCACCAAGGGCCACGGAGGTGAATCCGGTCTGATCCAAGCCCAGAAGCGCTGCGGTTTCAGGCGGTAGTGAGGCCGGTCGGCTGCTCAGATTGACCACAACCAGCAGGCGCTGGCAGGGCAGGGCATCCAGAACGCTGGCTGCCTCGGGTCCCGACTTGGGCTCCGGCGCCTGGTCCAGGGAGCGGGTGAATGAATAGATCTGGTCCGCATCCGGGTCCAGAAGGGTGAAGTCGCCGGCTGCCACGACCGGATTGGTGTGCCGCAGGCGAATCAGCTCACGGTAGAAGGCCAGGACCGAATCAGGGTCACGCTGTTCAGTCTTGGCGTTGACCTTGTCGCGGTTAGCATTGACTGCCAGCCAGGGCTCCTTGGGAGCGTAAGAGGCCGTGAAACCGGCGAACTTGGTGGAATCCCACTGCATGGGGGTACGAGCATTGTCGCGGCTCATATAAGCCAGGGCGGCCATCATGGACTCCGGATCCTGCTCGTGCGCCTGGTCGACCCGCTGATGGTAGAGGTTGATGGATTCCAGATCCTGGTACTGATCAAGGCTGGTAAAGCCGGCGTTGGTCATGCCCAGCTCCTCACCCTGATAGATGTAGGGGGTCCCCCTATGCATGTGCAAAAGGAGCCCCAAGGCCTTGGCCGAACGCGAGCGCAGCTCCTCGCTGGAGGTGTCGCCCCAACGGGAGACGATCCTGGGCTGGTCGTGGTTGTCGAAGTAGAGGCTGGCCCATCCGGCCTTGGCCACGGCCTGCTGCTGCTCGTCCATGACCGCCTTGAGCTGGGAGACTTGGAAGGGGCGGATGTCCCACTTGCTGTCCCCGGTGTCAACCTCGGTCTGAGTGAAGAGGAAGAGCATGTCCAGCTCATGGTTGGCCGGGTCGGTAATCTGCCCGCTGCGGGCAGGAGTCAGGCTCGGAGCCTCCCCCACGGTCAGGTAGCCCTGCCGACCCTGGAAGACCTCGCTGCGCATCTGTCTGAGGAACTCGTCCAGCCGTGGGCCGTCCACGCAGAAGGGCACCGAGGACGAGTACCCCTCGGGCCCCACAGGACCGTCAGCGATGGTCGAGCCGTCCTCGCCGGGCAAGCGGCCCTCGGAATCGACAGTCTTGGAGATCATGACGATCACATCCATGCGGAACCCGTCGATGCCCCGGTCCATCCACCAGTTCATCATGTCGAAGACGGCCTGACGAACCTGGGGGTTCTCCCAATTGAGGTCAGGCTGCTTCTTGGAAAACAGGTGCAGATAGTATTCGCCACGCTGCGGATCGTACTGCCAGGCAGAGCCTCCGAAGTAGGAGCCCCATTGGTTGGGCTCTGCGCCTGGGGTTCCGGGTTCGTGGCCTGCCTTGGCGGGACGCCACCAGTACCAGTCGGCATGCGGGTCATCCTTATTGCGGGAGGCCTGGAACCAGGCGTGCTCATCCGAGGTGTGGTTGACCACCAGGTCCATGACCACCTTGATGCCCCGACGGTGGGCCTGGTCCAGAAGCTCGTCCATATCGTCCATGGTGCCGAAGATGGGATCGATGTCCTGGTAATCGGCAATGTCATAGCCGTTGTCGTCCTGGGGGGACTTGTAAACCGGGCTCAGCCAGATCACGTCCACGCCCAGGTCGGCCAGGTAGTCCAGCCGTTGGGTGATGCCCGGCAGGTCACCATAGCCGTCACCGTTGGTGTCCTGGAAGGATCGCGGATAGATCTGGTAGACCACTGCGTTGGCCCACCAGGGATTGGGGGTGGCTCCGTTGGTCCGTACCCGGTCGGGCAGCTGCATGCGTTCTTCCTGGGTCATGGTCCTCCTGGCCGGACGGGTTCGGACGTCCTTGTGCCACCCCCACTATAAATCACCCATTCACCCCTGGTTGGCCTGCTCCTCATGATGGACGCGGAAGGCAAGCTCAGCCAGATGGACACCGTGGGTGAGGAACTCCTGGGTCCGGCAGACGTAGTCATGCTCGCGGCCCAGGCGTGCCAGATAGCCGTTGATGTAGTCCACCTCGGTCGGGCGGCCCTTGGACATGTCCTGGTACATGGAGGGGTAGTGGAGGGGATTACCCACGCGGCTGACGTAGTCCACCTCGTCCAGAGTCTCCTGCCGGGTCTGGATCAGCTGCTTGCCGGCCCGCTCGCAGGCGTCATAGGCCTCGTCGATCAACTGGCGGGACATATCCTTGGCGCCCGGGTAGGAGACGAACTGGCCCATGGTGATCTGGTACATGGTGCAGATGGTGTTGACCACCGAGTTGAAGATGATCTTGGCCAGGCAGGTGCCCTCGAAGTTCTCGGTCAGGATTGGGTTGAGATTGGCGGCCTTGAAGTCCTCGGCCATCCGACGCTCCAGGTCGGTGGTCTCCTCGGTCATGGCGCACAGATGCACGGAACCAGCTCCGGACTTACCGATGAAGTCCACATCGCCGGGCCCATTGAGGACCGTGCCGATCATGGCTGTGCCGCCGTAGATGCGCTCCTTGGGGAAGTACTTGAGCAGCTTGTCGAAGTGACCCCAGCCATTCATGGCCGAGTAGACGACCTGATGGTCGCGGAAGAGAGGGGCGCAACGCTCCAGAACAGCCTCCAGCTGCATCTGCTTGAGCATAATGATCCAGACATCGGGGTCGCCCTTGTATTCCTCGGGGGTGTAAATGTTGACGGGCACCAAATGCCGATTCTCATGATCGCGGGAGACATAGACGCCTCCCTGGTCATGAACCTTGTCAATATTGGGCATCCAGGTATCCACGAAATCCACCTGCAGGCCGGCCTGCTCCTGCAGCAGCACGCCCAGACGATAGCCCATGGCTCCGGCACCGATGACCGTATAACGCATCGAAACACACCCTCTTTGTTCTCTTGACTAGACAACGCACCTCCGGGGACCGGCCCGGGGGATACCAAGCAGTATGCCGAGGCGGCAGAAGGGAACCAAGGCGACGGTCGCATGGTGGACATAAGGACTGGAATATGCCTGAATTCCTGCACCTTGGAGGACTTGGCCGCATACACGGACATCCTGCAATCCCGACGAAAACGTCGACCTAGGCTGGAACCCATGCAGAAAGAACAGAGAGGAGCCGGAGGGATGGACCGGCGGAACCTGGCCATCCTGATCCTGGTGGGCGTGATCAGTGGATTCCTGTCGGGGATGTTCGGCATCGGCGGCGGATCGATCATCGTGCCTGCGCTGGTCTGGACCGGACTGCAGCAACGGCAGGCATCGGCCACCTCCCTGGCCTCCATGATTCCCATGTCGCTGGCCGGTGTGGCCTCCTACGCCTTGGGCGGGCATGTGGACTGGCTGGCGGCCCTGCTGCTGGCCGTGGGCACGGTCATTGGGGCGCAGATCGGCACCTGGCTGCTGGACAGGCTTCCAGAGGTGATCCTCAGGTGGCTCTATGTAGGCTTCCTGATGGCAGTCATTGCCCAGCAGCTGCTGTCCACGCCCTCAAGGGAAAGTAGCATCCAGCTGAGCCCGGCGGTGGCCTTGATCATTCTGCTGGTCGGCGTCCTGATCGGAACCCTGTCAGGGTTGCTGGGCGTAGGCGGCGGAGCCATCGCGGTGCCTGCTCTGGCCCTGCTGGGCGCCAGCGACCTGATCGCCCGAGGGACCTCCCTGCTGGCCATTCTGCCGAGTTCCCTGTCAGGGACATTCACCAACCTGCGCCACCACCTGGTCCACGCCGGTCAGGGGCTGCTTCTGGGCATCGTGGCTGCCCTGACCACACCGGTGGGCACCTGGGCGGCCTCGGGAGTCAGCGCACGAGTGGGCGCCAATCTGTTCGCCGCCTACCTCTGCCTGATTGTCCTGCGCTGCATCTGGGCGGCCCTTCAGGTCACCCCGGCCTTCCAGCGGTACAGGGCCAATCACAACCATCACTGAAAAAAAAACAGGACTCAGCCCTGGCGGTGTCGGGCGAAGAAGTCGGCAAGAATCCCGGCGCATGCCTGTTCACACACGCCGCCCAATACCTCGACCTTTGATCCGGTATGCGGGTCACGAGGCAGATCCCAGACCGATCCGCAGGCTCCCATCTTGGGATCCCAGGCTCCGAAGACCACCCTGCTGAAGTGACAAGCCATCAGGGCTCCAGCACACATGGGGCAGGGCTCCAGGGTGACGACCATGGTGCACCCTGCCAGATCCCAGCCCGCATTGGACCTCCGGATGGCCTCTATCTCGGCGTGAGCCAGGGGACGGCCCAGGGCCTGCCGCTGGTTGAAGCCCCGGCCAATGACCCGATCCGAGGCATCCAAGACCAAGGCACCCACGGGAACGTCCCCACGGTCTCCGGCTATGCCGGCCAGCCGCAGGGCCTCCTCCATGGGCGCCTTCCACCGTTCTTGCACGGGTTCAGTCTGGCAGTCCAGCCCGACAGGTCGGTTCAGTTAATCATGCCGGCGATGCGGCGGCGCACATGGTGCAGGTGGCCCTTGGGCCGTCCAGATGTGTCGATGCCCCGCTTGGCCAGGAAGGCACGAACCATCTTGTCGCCTTCGCTGAAGATCAGAACCGTCAGTCCAATCCCCAGGCAGATGAGCCACTGGCTTGCGCTCAAGGGGGCCATGCCCAGAACGCCTGCAACCGGAGCCAGATACATGGCCCCCGCATGGATGCCCAGAGCCACGAACGAAGCCACCAGCAGGAAAGTGTTGTCCAAGGGATTGAGCTGGACGATCAACCTGTTCTCGGACCTGGCCGACATGGCGACGAAGAAATTGAAGAGGACCAGCAGGGTCAGGGCCATGGTCCGAGCGTGGGCCAGATCCATTCCCGCATTGATGTTGAGGCGGAACAGGACCAGGATGCAGGTGGCCATCCAAAGCCCGCAGACGGCAAGTCGCGCCCAGAGCACCCGCGAGAGCAGGCCCTCTCCAGACGAACGCGGGGGCGACTCCAGCTCATCGCCGTTGCCTGGTTCGAATCCCAGGGCGATGTCCTGGACGCCGTTGGTGACGAAGTTGATCCAGAGCATCTGCAGGGGCAGGAAGAGCAGGGGCTCCTCGGCAATCACATTGACCCCCACGGCGATCATGGCGGCTGCAGCTGTAGAAAGAAGGAAGTAGGCGGACCCACGGATGGCCTTGAAGATGACCCTCCCCTGACGCACGGCCTGGGTGATGGTGACGAAGTTGTCGTCGGTCAGAACCACATCGCTGGCCTCCCGGGCCACGTCAGTGCCGGAACGGCCCATGGCGATACCCACCGAGGCAGCCTTCAGTGCCGGGGCGTCATTGACGCCGTCGCCGGTCACAGCCACCACATGACCCTCGTCCTGCAGGGCCTCCACAATGCGCAGCTTGTCCTGGGGGGAGACGCGGGCGGCGATGGAGGTCTCACGCAGACGGGCCCGGAGGACCTCGTCGCTCATCTCCAGCATTTCGCTGCCGGTCAGCGCCTGATCGGTGTGCTCCAGACCCAGGCGGCGGCCTATGGCGGCTGCGGTCACCGGGTGGTCACCGGTAATCATGACCACGCGGATGCCGGCCCCGGCGCATTCGGCGATGGCCTCGCGCACGCCGGGTCGAGGCGGGTCGAGCATGCCCTCGAGCCCTAGGAAGGTCAGGTCGTCAGGTCGACGGCGGGAGGCGGGATCCTGGTCAGAGGAAAGGACCCTGCTGGCCACGCCTATGACGCGCAGCCCCTGGGAGCCCATGGCTTCATAAGACTTGTGTACGGCCTGGGTATCCAAGGGAACGACCTGGCCATCCGGGTCCAGCATGGTTCGACTCATGGCCATGACCGCGTCCGGAGCGCCCTTGACGTATTGGGTCAGAGTGCCGTCCGGGCTGCGGCGGATGGTCATGGAGTGGAGCAGCTCTGGCTCGTAGGGGGTCTCCATGACGATAGGAGCATCCAGGTCTTCAACGGTCACGGCCCCGGTCTGGTCGGCCAGGCGGGCCATGGCCATGTCGACCGCGTCACCGCTGTACTCGATGCCGCCTTGTTCATTTGGCTGTCTGTGGGCCTCATTGGTCAGAGCCCCGGCCCGAGCAAGGGCGGCCAGACCGCGCATACGAGCGTCGTCGGATACGGCTGCTGCGCCCAGGTCCAGGCCCTCGACGGGGACCGGCTGGCCACCGCCCAGGGTGAACTGTTCCACGGTCATGCGGTTCTGTGTCAGCGTACCGGTCTTGTCCGAGCCGATGACGGTGATGGAACCCAGGGTTTCAACGGCCGGCAGTGAGCGGACGATGGCATGGTATTCAGCCATCCTTGAGACACCCAAGGCCATAGCCACGGTCAGCACGATGGGCAGGGCCTCGGGCATGGAGGCCACCACCAAGGAGACCGCAGACAGGAAGGCCCCAGTAGCATCGCCATTGAGGATGGCTCCGCCGATGAAGACGAAGATGGCCACCAGGATGACGGCGACGGCGATGCCCACCTCAGTGCGGTGAATGATCCGCTGCAGGGGCGTGCGGCCCTTGGCCACATGGACCAGATCGTTGATTTCGCCCAGCTCGGTGTCAGAACCAGTGGCCACCACCAGCCCGCGTCCACGGCCGCTGGTGACCATGGTGCCCGAGAAGGCCATGCATCGCCTGTCGCCCAGGGCTGCATCGCGGTCCACGGGGTCCGTATTCTTCTTGGCATCCTCACTCTCACCCGTCAGCATGGCCTCGTCGATGCGCAGGTGAAGGGCCTCGATCAATCGCAGATCGGCGGGGATGCGGTCGCCGCTCTCCAGGAGGACCAGGTCGCCCGGGACCAGCTGGTCGGCGTCAATCTGCTCCATCCTGCCCTGGCGCACCACCCGTGTGGTGGGGGTGGACAGGGTGGTCAGGGCCTCCACGGCCTTGTCCGCCTTGGATTCCTGCACATAGCCAATGATGGCATTGAGAAAAAGGACCAGGAATATGGCCGCAGCGTCCACATAGTGCTGCAGAAAAATGGTGATGATGCCGCAGACCATCAGAACGGCGATCAGGGGGCCGGCGAACTGCTCCAGGAAGAGCTTCCAACGGGGTTTGGCCTGGGCCTCGGCCAGGCTGTTGGGCCCGAAGATTTCCAGTCGGCGTGCGCTCTCCTGCGTATCCAAACCTTGGTCCCCGGTGCGCAGGGTCTCCAGCACAGCCGAGGTCTCTAGGCTGTGCCAATCGGTGTCGTCGAAACGCATGTCAGTCCCTGCTGCCGCTGCGTTCTGATTCTTAATGCTTGTAGATGTCATGGATGATGTCATCGGTCAACCTGGCCTTTCCAAACCGGATCGGTCATTTGTCCCCGCATGCGACCCTCTGCAGTCTTTCTTGCAATCTTCCTTCTGGACCGGGGGATGTCCAAAAGCATCGGGGAAACGATAGCGTGCGCGCAAGTCCCCGGGGTCAAGAGATGGGGCTCCATGGTCAGCCGCCGCAAGCAGTGCCCGCTGGGAGGTTCGGAGCCTTCCCGGTCTTCATGAGTATACCGATTGAGCCGGCTCTTCATACACTTACGGGGGTCCCCGGGCCGGATTTTCACAAATGTTCGCCTATCGCGAGCACAGTCTATCCACCATTTCGCCTTGAGGTGTCAACTTAGCGCACATTGTCCATTAATACTGTTCCTGGATATCGCGATTCCGTATAATGGACGATGCGACGTCGATCCTCATGCGACCCTGCACTCGGAGATTCCTTCATTGGTCGAACGAACCCTGCTAGTCGGGCCTGCGGCAGCCCGCCCGGGATTGCGTGGCGGAAAGGAAGCCCGTGGAAACATTCATCCTCATTCTGTGCATACTTGCTGCCGTCCTCGTCTCTTCCTTCATCTCCAGATTCATTCCCCGGATCTCCACCCCCCTGGTCCAGATCGTCCTGGGCGCAGTAATGGCCCTGTTGCCCATTTTCCCGCGGATGCGGCTGGATCCTGAACTGTTCATGGTCCTCTTCATCGCGCCCCTGCTCTACTACGAGGCCCACACCATCAACAAGGTGGAGCTGCTCAAGGGCTTGCGATCATCCCTTTCCCTGGCCATTGGCCTGGCTGCCCTGACCATGATCATGGTGGGCGTCATCCTGCATGCCGCCTGGCCCATGTTTCCCCTGGCTGCAGCCATGGCCCTAGGCGCCGCACTGGGGCCCACCGATGCCGTGGCTGTTTCCTCCTTGGGCGAGAGCGCCGACCTTACACCGGACGAACATTCCATTCTTGCCGGTGAATCGCTCTTCAACGACGCCACTGGCGTCATCGGCTTCCAGTTCGCCATCCTGGCCACCGTGACCGGCTCCTTCTCCCTGCCTCAAGCCCTGGGCGAGTTCCTCCTCGAGTTCGTGGGCGGCATCGGTTTCGGCCTGATCATGGGCTTCGTGGTCAACTGGCTCTTTGAGTCCGCCCGCCGCCTGGGCTGGGAGACCACTACCACCAGAATCCTGCTGGAGCTCTTCCTTCCTTTCCTGATCTACATGGTAGGGCAGAACATCCTGCATGTGTCCGGGGTCCTGGCCGTGGTCTCCACCGGGCTGCTGGTTCGCTTCGACCACACCGGAGTAGGCCCCAACACGTCCAAGGCCAACATCGTCTCATCCAGCGTCTGGAAAGTGCTCTCCTTCAGTCTCAACGGCGCGGTCTTCGTCCTCCTGGGCATGCTGCTGCCGGCGGCCATGGGCACCAGCTGGCGAGATCGGCGGGTCAGTAATTGGATGTTGGTGGCCACCATCACCCTGGTCTGCCTGACCGTGATCGTGCTACGCTTCCTCTGGACCGCCAGCGTCCTGATCTTCACCAAGGACCATGAGACCGGCAGCAGACGAAGGATAACATCCAAGCTCCTGAGGTCGGCGGCCGTCATGACCTTCGGCGGGCCCAAGGGGACCATCACCTTATCCCTGGCCCTGACCATCCCCTATATGACCGACGACGGGTCTGCCTTCCCCATGCGCAGCGAGCTGATCTTCGTGGCCGCCGGAGTCATTATCGTCACCCTGGTGCTGGCCAACTTCGCCCTGCCGCTGCTGGCCCCTTCACAGAGCAGTGAAGTTCCGGCCCAACAGGTCGAAAAATCCATCAAGGTGCTCAGAGGCACAGTCCGGGAGCTCTCCAGCAGGATCACTGACGAGAACCGACTGGCCATCCAGCACGTGATCAAGCAGTACAACCACCGCATCGCCAAGCTCAAGTCGCGGATCGGCCAGTATTCCCCCAAGGACTTCCAGGACCTGCAGGTGCAGACCATGGAGTGGGAGCAGGATTACATGGAGGAACGGCTGAGCCGGATCGAAGAGGCCCAGGATCAGCTGGAGGAACGGCTCAAGAGCAAAGACGCCAGTATTGAGCAGGCACCTGCATCAGCACAGCCTGCGACCGAGGCCGAACCCAGCACCGAGGCCGAGACTGTGGCCGACAGGGATGCCGACGCCCAGCTGATCGACCAGCGCAGCGAGCGTGGCGACGACCAGGATGAACTGCTGAATCTGCGCAGCCAGGAACAAGCCGCCCGCAGGATTCTGTCCACCATATCCGGATCCCTCTTCCACTTGGACAGGGGCGGAGAGCTCCGCTGGAGGGCCTACACGGCTCGCAGGCGACTCAGGGGCCTGCTGCACAGCCAATTCCACCGCCTGAAGCACCTGACCCAGCCGATCGACAAGGACCGCGTCTTCGTGGCCGGACGCCATCTGCAGGCGGAAATGAACCACTTCCTGATTGAAAAGCTCTACTCCGAGCTGGGCAAGGGCCGCTTCAAGACCGAGGACCTGCTGAACACCATCATCAACCACCAGATGATCGAATCTTCGGCGGAGGGAAAGACCGAATACGCGGGCATGCCTGCCGTCAGAGATCAGGTGGAGGAGGCCAAGCGCGAAGGGTATGCCATCGAGCTGAGCCAGATCCAGGACATGGTCGAATCCGGAGAGATCTCGCGTACGACAGCCAGGAAGATGCGCCGCAACGTCTACGTCATGCAGGTCGATGCCGACTCGGCCCTGTGAGCCGTTCTACATAAGGCCCGAGGTCACGTCGATCTCGCCCAGCCACTGGCGAAGGTCGTTCATCTCGCGCATGTCGACGGCATGGTCCAAGTGATCGTACTCGGTGGTGTGCAGCCATACGTGCTCGTCCAGCCAGGCGGCCAAGGCCCGGAATTCGTACTTGGGCACTGTCGTGTCATCCGAACCGAATCCCAGGAAGACCGGCTTGTTCAAGCCAGCCAGGCGCTCATCCGCCGGAGCAGTGCCGGGCACCAGGCCTGGGGCAAGGAATCCGGACAGGCATATGGATGCCCGGTAGCGCTCAGGGTTGACCCGAAGCAGATGAACCGCCAGCATGGCTCCCTGGGAGAAGCCCATGGCCACCACAGGTCGGTCCTCGGGGATGTTGGCTGAAACCCAGGCGTCCACAGCCCGAGCCGCTGCGTAGCCATCCCGATCCAGGTCCTCCTGTTCGGGGCGCATATCGTGAAACCAGGTGTAGCCAGGGCCGAACATGCCGCGTTCGCTGCCCGGCACCACCATGGGCGCCCGCAGGGATGCATAGTCGTTGTAGGGGGCCACGTAGCGCATCAGGTCAGCCATGTCCTCCTCGTTGGAGCCCCAGCCGTGCATCAGTACAAAAATGGGCCGCGAGGGGTTGCCTGTGCCCTGCTTGCGGGACCAGCGGACCTGCTCGACCTTAAGCTCCTGCCCAAAACGTCCGGGCACCACCGTGGAGGGCCGGCCCACCAATCCGCCATCATCCTTTTGTGCTTGATCCATATCTGCCACGATAGTCGACTGGTCCGGTCATTCAATGCTGGCTCATGAGCGGCTCAGCCTGGCCACCCCACTGGCCCTGCAGTCCGGTCACCTGGGCCTTGCTGCCCACCACCATCCAACGCTTGCCGGTCAGCATCCATAGATCCTGAGGCTGCAGCCCGCCTCCGTAGCGGGAGAGCAGGTCAGGCACGCGGGCGCGGATAGGCCCTTTGGCCAGGGAAGCTGCTGAATCGTTGTCGAAAACCACGTAGGCCATGGTCGTATCCGTGCAATACCGGGCCTGGGAGATGCCCACATACCCGTCTAGGCCGATGTCATGCCAACCCGAAGCACACTGACCGACAGCCTTGTCGATACCGCCGGTCATAGCCTGGGCCGAACTGATGGGCGCTTCGTCACGCGCAGGAGCCTTGATGATGCCCTTGGGAAAAGAGTTGGCGATGAGCAGGCCTGCCACGGTCAAGAGCATTCCACAGATCAGAAGAATAATGCCCGCCGAGCCCACGGATGGCCGGTTCGGGATTGTTCCGGAGTGACGGGCTATGACGACCAGGATTATGGTCAAAAGGGCAAAGGCCACGGAGACGCCCACCCAAGCCGAGATGCCCACTTGGCCTATGACCCCCAGCCTGGAGGGGGCTATGGCATGGGCTAGTAGGGCAGCGCCCGCCAGAGCCGAGACTAGACCCGTAACTGCCGCAAATCGACTCCAGATGTTGGCATGGGCTATCTGAATAGGGCGCTCATCAATATCAGGGCGAGGAGGATAGGAGGCTGGCAGACCCTCGTCATACCCGCTGTCCGCCAGCCGCTGATCCAGCTGGTTGAATCCATCGGCCATCGACCTCGCCACCTTTCACGGTTGGTTTCAGTCTATGGGGGCGGACACATGCAGACCAGCGACGGCGGCCAATGCTTCACCATCCCAACATCCTGCTGGGCTGATAGATGGGTATATTAGAAGCACCTAGTTACTTATCGCCGCGACGTTCGGCACCAGCACAGGTCCGATGACGGCGAAAGAACCTGGAGCCCGGTTGGAGTTCAGCCCTTGATGTCTCGGGGATCCTTCTTGCCTATGGTGCGCTTGTCGCGGATTTTGTTGCCACCCTTGTTATGAATGTTGACCTCGCCGCCGCCGGACCGGTCTGCAAAGACCTTGGCCTGCTTGGTGGCCTCCGCCTTGGTAGCGAAGGTGCGGGAAACGCGTGAAGCCCCGGCCCGCTTGACTGTCCAGAGATTGCGATCCCCGTCGTATTGCACGTGATAATCAGCCATGATGGCCGTCCTTTCCATACTTCCCTGTACCCCCTCATCTTCCACTGCCCGACCTGAGCCACCGTGCTTCGACACTCCAGAATTTTCAGGAAAATTGCTCATCAAAGACCCGGCCCTGTGTAGCAACTCCTATCTCAAATACGAAGTGGCTCTGTGATTAGAGCGGAGTCCGGCAACAACTCGACATGATCCTGCAAATACCAAAAAGTACACGTATGGGTCCGGCAACGTCGAAGTACGAATAAGACCTGTCACGAACTACTTCTAATAAATACAAATAGGCTATTGTCGAATAATCCTGCTCATGCAGAACAGTCCGAACTTCTCATACGTCAGAACCTGGTTACAAGAAAAGCACGGATCACCGTATCAAATTAACACTAACAACCGATTACAAAGAACCATCCGACTCTGCACATGCAAGTGAGTTCATAACATTGATTGACGTAGCAGTGAACATCACCAAGCCCGAACGCTTTTTCTATAATCACATCCTCGATATCATTGGGATTTTTCACGACGGATTTTTCGATGACATCGGCATCTTTGATTCCGTAGGAGTCAACGATCTTGAGAACGGACTGGAATTAAAGGATAACCTCATAAACCAAGGAAACAGATGAATTCCAGTTCTAAACGACAAAAGCTACCTGAAGAAGAAATACGAAATAATATATCTCTTACACTGATGCTATGAGACAAAGGAAATGGACCATACCTGCTCTGATAGTCGGCTCAGTCCTCTTTTGTGTTATTCCATACCTATACCAATGGCTTACTGGCAACAACTCTGACTGGCAAGCTTGGTGGGCTTTTGGCACCTTCCTCATCGCCCTTATCGCAGCCATTATCGCTTATAAAGAGTACAGCGCCCGTATCAGCGCAACCGAACCGCTCATCATAGTTCGGGTTGTAAAGGTGAATGGCAGCAATACGGTATTTCTCACCAACGTAGGCGGTTCCATTGCCATCGATATTAAATTTTCGCTTTCGCCAGGACTAAGGCTAAAAAACTGTCCAGGCATAGAATATCTGGCTCAAAATCTTCCAAAGCTGAAACCAGACGAAGAAACCATAATTATCGAGGCACAGCACTTTGCCGCGGTTCAGATTCTAGTGGAATCAAACCATTCTCGCCAGATACTCCGCGTTGAGTGGAAAGATACATTAGGCAGACAGTACGTGAATGATAATCAAAAGCTTGACTTCGGCATTTATTCTTCAGCGTCTATTACTGAGAAATGATTTTCAAGAGTCTTCTTACCAAGAACCAACGAAAGCAGTTTAGGAATAAGGCGCTTCATAGAGATATACAGACTCGACAAGACTATGGTCAACAAACAACCATGAAAATACACTATATTCCATATGTTAGATCTGTGAAACAAGACGTGATCTCAAAAAATTACATCAATAAAAGCTCAAACTAAGTGCAAATATGACAGGTTTAAAATTCTAATCTTTATTGACACACCTGTAAATCCGACTGGAGCGGGCGACGGGAATCGGACCCGCCTCTGAAGCTTGGGAAGCTTCCATTCTACCAATGAACTACGCCCGCAAATCCGGCTACCGGGGTCAGGCCTCGGCCAACCGCATGCGAGTCACCATGGTAGCAGGTCTCAGCGATGTGCGCGAATCACCAACTCCGGGCACGATTGCGAGACAGGTCTTCAATCCACTTTCAGACGGTGCCGTCAGGCTCGATCAGGTCAGCCACCACCGTGGAGCAGGCTCCGAGCAAGGCGGCATCCTCACCCAAGGCCGAGCGGTCAACTACAAGGGGCCGCCGGAAATCAGTGGCCAGGGCATCGTTCATAGTCTTCTCCATGGCGCTCAGAAAGATGCGGTTGACCACCCTGGAGTCGCCAAGGACAGCTACGCGAGGAATGTCCATAAGGCCGGCAGGCATGGTCAGAACACGGCCCAGCAGTTCACCGGCCCGGCGCAGAATGCTAGCCAGATTGTCAGGATCCCTGTCCATTGCAGCAGTCAGCTTGGGAACACTGATCAGCGATTCCAAACAGCCGCGCTTGCCGCAGCGACACTGAGGACCGGTGGGGTCCACCACCACATGGCCGATCTCGCCGGCCGCGCGGTTGCAACCAGTCACCAGCTCGCCGGAGACCAGCAAACCTGCTCCAACTCCGTCGCCCAGATGGACCAGCAGCAGGTCGGACTGGCCTGAGCCGAACTGCTGCTCGGCCAGGACCTCGTTGTTAGCATCGTTGTTGACCGTCACCTCCAGGCCTGTCTTCTCATGCAGATAGCCACGCAGGTCGGTCTGAACCCAGCCCAGGTTGGTGGCATCATCGACCACGCCTTCAGCACTGACAATGCCGGGACTGGATACGCCGATGCCCATGATGGGATGGGTTGCACGTTGCATCAATGAATTGGTCAGCTCCCCGACCAAATCCAGGGGGACCTTGCCGTCAGCCGTGAGCGGGATCTCCTCACGCGCCACCACCTGCCCGGTCAGGTTGAGCACCGCTCCCCTGAAGACATAGGGCGTGGAAAGATCCAGGGCCAGGATGCTGCGCCCGTCAGGATTGATGCGCAGCAGCCGTCCCCGCTTGCCCGGCCCGGTGGATTTGCTATAACCCACCTCCATGAGCAGATGCTCGCCCAGCAGCTCGGCCACGATGTCCGATATGGCGACCCTGGTCAACCCTGAAGCGCGGGCCAGATCAGCCCTGGTCATACTGACATCGGGGTAGAGCAGCCTGAGCAGGATGGCTCGATTGTGGTGTCGCACCGACTTGGGCAGCGCCTTGGACAGGTTGCCGGTATTGCTGGTCATAATTCGCCTGACGATAGATAATGCGGGAACGGGGACCCGCCATGGGGATTGGGCCTTGAACCCCGTGACCATGCCCATCCATGCTTGCTCCTTATATTGTAAACTTCCTTGCCCTGGCAGACCCAGATCTCGCCACAGCAACATCAAAACGGTTCGTTTTCAAGACCGCGCAATAGCATCGTAGACAAGACCACGGGGGCAGTCAGTAAAAAGTTCAGTTTCCTAACAATTACGTGTTAGGCTGTGAACAGATACCAGAAACAGCTGCATCCCCTCGCTGAGCAAAGGAGCGATCGCCATGACCACGACATCGAACCATTCGGGAGACTCATCGTCCGCTATCAACCCCCGATACCTGCTAGGCAACGAGGCCAACCGCATCTTCATGGCCTCGCAGACCTACGGTTTCCTGGACTTTGGACGCGGGTTCCCCACCGAGCAGGGCGGCGCCGGCTGGCTCAATGACGACGGCAGCATCGACCCCGACCAGGGAATCCAGACCTGGATCACCTGCCGGATGACCCACGTCTACGCCATCGGCAGCCTCCTGGGCTACCCGGGAGCGGCGGAACTGGTTCACCGTGGTGTTCAGGCCCTTCAGGGCAACCTGCACGACGACGAACATGGCGGCTGGTACCCCTCGGTCTCCTGGCAGGGCCAGCCCGAGAGCGGCAAGACCTGCTACACCCACGCCTTCGTAGTCCTGGCTGCCTCCTCGGCCATGCTGGCTGGCGACCCCGACGGGCAGGCCTTGCTGGATCAGGCACTGGAGATTTTCAACCGCTACTTCTGGGATGACGAGAAGGGCCTGGCCGTCGACACCTGGGACAGCGGCTTCGCACGCCTGGACCCCTACCGGGGGCTCAACGCCAACATGCACAGCACCGAGGCCTTCCTGGCCGTGGCTGATGCCACCGGCAAAGAGGATTACCGCGAGCGCGCCGGCCGCATCATCGACCAGGTCATCAACTGGGCCGAGAACAACCAGTGGCGCATTCCCGAGCATTTCAACAGCGACTGGCAGGCCGACCTGGACTACAACCAGGACAACAAGGCCGACCAGTTCAAGCCTTACGGTGCCACGCCGGGCCACGGGATCGAATGGGCCAGGCTGATCACCCAGTACGCATTAAGCAGGTTCGATCAGGAGACCGACCGCCGCCGCTACATCGAAGCTGCCGAGCACCTGTTCGCCAGGGCTGTTGAGGATGGCTGGGCCGCCGACGGAGCCGAGGGCCTGGTCTACACCACGGACTGGCAGGGCCGCCCGGTGGTCCACGACCGCATGCACTGGACCCTGGCCGAGGCCCTGAATACCTCGTCCACCCTCTACGCAGCCACCGGCAAGGCCACCTACGCCGACTGGTACGCCACCTTCTGCAGCTACGTAGACCACTATCTGATCGACCACCAGGGCGGATCCTGGTGGCATCAGCTGGATGCCGACAACCACGTGATCGGCACGGTCTGGCCCGGCAAGTCCGACCTCTATCACGCCTTCCAGTCCACCCTGATCCCCTACAACGACCCGGCGGTCTCCATCGCTACGGCCATCAAGCAGGCCTGCGGGCAGGGACGGACGGACCAGGGCCAGGCCCGCTGAAACCTCATGGCAACATCGACCCCGCATCCCAGGGCGGACACAGATAGCGTCCAGGCCGGCCCGATCAGCCTGGGAATTGACATCGGCGGCACCAAGATCGAGGGCGTGGCCATAGATGGTGACGAACACCTGCTGGCCCGCCATCGAACCCCCACGCGCCAGGGCAACCAAGCGGTTCATGACGACACGGTGACACTTGTCCGCCACCTGCTGGATCAGGTGGGCCCAAACCAGGGTCCGGTCACCGTAGGATTAGGCATCCCGGGGCGAGTGGATGCCAATCGGGGGATGGTGGATGACGCGGTCAACCTAGGCATCCGCCACATGGCTCTGGGCCCTGCCGTGGCCAAGACGACCGGTCTGCCCGTCTGCGTCGAGAACGATGTCAACATCGCTGCCCTCGGAGCTGCCTCGCAGACTGGCGACACTCTGATGGCCCCTGGAACCACACCCCACTCCCAGGCTGCCAAGGACCAGGCCCGACACCCCGCATCAGAGCCCGGACGTGACGAACCCAGGGCCCTGCCCGACCAGGACGACCACGTAGTGGCCTTCATCAACCTAGGCACCGGTCTGGCAGCGGGCATCATCCGCGGGGGCAGGATCGAACACGGAGCCAGCGGGGCAATCGGCGAAATCGGCCACATCTCAGTGGATGCCCACCAGTTCCCCTGCAAGTGCGGCCAGCGTGGCTGTCTGGAGACCGTGGCCTCAGGTTCGGCCGTGGAAGCCCTCTGGCCGGGAATCGCCCACCCCCTGCCTGACCTGATTGCCCAGGCAAACCAGGGGAATCAGCGTGCCCAGGAAGTAGAGGACATCATCGGCCATGGCATTGCCCTGGCTGTGCAGATTGTGGCCCTGACCATCGATCCCGCAGTCATCATCCTGGGCGGCGGCATGAGCAGAACCGGTCAGCCCCTGCTGGATCTGGTCACCGAGCATCTGAATAAGAGCGCAGCCTGCAGCCACTTCATCGCCTCGCTGAGTCTGCCCGACCGGCTGCGTCTAGCCCCGGCTGACCTGCCCATTGCAGCCATCGGAGCCGCCCTGGCAGGCCGCATGGCCGTTGATAGTCGCCCATCTGACTTTATTGGAAAGGAAATCGCATCATGACCGAAATCATCATCGTCAAGTCCCAGGAGGAAGCCGGCGAAATCTACGCCCGCTGCACGGCCGACCTGATCCGGCGCAAGCCTGATTGCGTGCTGGGTCTGGCCACGGGGTCCAGCCCCCTGGCGGCATACCAAGCGCTGGCCGATCTGGTCCACAAGGAGGGGATCGACGTATCCCAGGTGCGTGGCTTCGCCCTGGATGAGTACGCGGGGCTGGATCCGGCCCACCCCCAGTCCTACCGGTCCACCATTGACCGGACCGTGGTCGAGCCTCTGGGCCTGGACCCCGCAAAGGTGAGAGTGCCCAATGGGAACCTGGACACCATTAAGGACGCTGGCCGGGTATATGACCAGGCCATCGAGGATGCTGGCGGCGTCGACCTGCAGATCCTGGGCATCGGCACCGACGGACATATCGGCTTCAACGAACCCGGATCCTCCCTGGCCTCGGGCACCCGCATCAAGACCCTGACCGAGCAGACACGCATCGACAACGCCCGCTTCTTCGGCAACGACATAGACCAGGTGCCCACCCACTGCATCACCCAGGGGATCGGGACCATCCTCAAGGCTCGCCAGCTGGTCCTCCTGGCCTTTGGCGCCGGCAAGGCGGAAGCCGTGGCGGAGAGCGTGGAGGGCGGCATATCATCCTTCTGCCCAGCCTCCGCCCTCCAGATGCACCCACACGCCACCGTGATCGTGGACGAGGCCGCCGCCTCCCGCCTGCGCAACCGTGACTACTACAAGTGGGCCTATGCGAACAAGCCTGACTGGCAGTCCATCTAGAAGGCAAACCAAACATGTCCAAGGAAGCATACGAGTCGGCTGGGCTGGCGGTCGAGTCATCACTGAAAGGACCGGCCCATCCCCTTGTCCTGACCGGCGCAAGACTGATAGACGCTCGAGGAATCAGGGAAGATAGCTGGATTTTGGCCCTGGAAGGCAGGATTGAACAGGTCGGACAAGGCAGAGAAAGCCTGGAATCCGCACTGCGAGCTGCCGGCCTGCCCAGCCTGTCCCCCTCTGTCCGAGCTGGATCCGATAACCATGACGTGAATGAGGACGGCGTAGAGTTCATCGATGCGACCGGCTTCATCCTCACCCCTGGATTCATCGACATCCACTCCCACGGCGGCTGGGTTCACTCCTTCGATGACGGTGACGAGGCCATTCGCACAGCCAGGGCCTGCCATATGGTCCATGGAACCACCAGGCAGGTGCTCAGCCTGATCACCAATCCGGTCGACACGATGTGTACCAATCTGCGCTCGGTCAGGCGGGTCATGGACTCCAGACCCGACGTGCTGGGCGCCCACTTGGAGGGGCCCTTCATCGCCCTCTCCCGTAAGGGGGCGCACGATCCCAAGTGCCTGCGCGACCCTGAACCCGCTGTTCTTGACGGTCTCCTGGAGGCTGCCGACGGTTGCATACGTCAGGTGACGCTGGCCCCCGAGCGCGACCATGGCTTCGAGGCCATATCCCGCCTGGCCGGGTCCGGTGTGGTGCCCGCGGTCGGCCATTGCGATGCCGACTATGACCAGACCCGCCGCGCCTTCGACGCCGGCGCCCGCATACTCACTCATGTCTTCAACGCCATGAACGGCATCCGCCACCGTCAGCCAGGACCCATTCCGGCCGCCGTGGAGGACCCTCGGGTCACGGCCGAGCTGATCAACGACGGTTTCCATGTGCAGGACCCCTGCGTCGATATGGCCTTCAGGCTCTTCCCCCATCGGATAGCCCTGGTCACCGATGCCATGGAGGCTACCGGCTGCGAGGACGGTGCCTACAAGCTGGGTTCCCTGGATGTAACCGTGAAGGGCGGCCACGCCCGCCTGACCTCCAACGGAGCCATCGCTGGTTCAACCCTGACCCTGGATGTGGCAGTCGGCCGAGCCGTCCAGGCCATCGGCCTCCCAGCCCCCCAGGCCGTTGAAGCCGCCACTCTGACACCTGCCCGGGCCCTGGGACTTGACCGTCCCAACCCGATCACCGATGCTCCGCTGGGTCTTCTGGCACCTGGCTATGCTGCCGACCTTCTCCTCCTGAACCCGACCGACTGGTCCGTCAAAACCGTGGCCTGCAACGGGCGCAGAATTCAGATCTAAAGCACGGATAGCCAAGGAGCAGCGGGGAGGAACCACCGCTATGGGCAGGCGGACGCCTCAGACCGCTGTTCTCTCAGTACCCTACCTGGGCTCCACGTCCGGAATTCACCTGGGTTTGCCCCATCTCCTGGCTCATCTGCATCAGGCGGGCTATGCGCTCATCGGTGGGCGGATGGGTGGAGAAGAGCCTGCTGAATCCTCGAACAGAGAAGGGATTCTCGATCATCATGGCGGCTGCACTCTGGGTGCCGGCGGTCTGCGGCATAGGCGTGGCCTGAGACCCGTAGGAAATTTTGTTCAGCGCCGATGCCAGAGCCGCCGGGTCCCCAGTCAGCCGACTGCCGTCCTCGTCGGCGTCATACTCTCGGGTGCGTGAAATGGCCATCTGGATCAGGGAGGCGCCCAGGGGGGCCAGAATCGAGCTGATCAGCACGCCCAGGAGGCCGAAGACGCCGGAATCATTATCCCTGTCCCGGCTGTCGCCGCCGAAATACATGAGGGAGTAACCCAGGTAGGTGATGACTGTGGCCATGGCCGAAGCCACCGCAGAGGTCAGAATGTCATGGTTGTAGACATGCATGAGCTCGTGGCCCAGCACTCCGCGGATCTCACGCTCGTTGAGGATGCGCAGAATCCCCTGGGTGCAGCAGACGGCAGCATGGCGCTCGTTACGGCCTGTGGCGAAAGCATTGGGCGAGTCGGTGGGGGCGATGTAGATGCGGGGCATGGGCTTGCCGGCCCTCCCCGACAGCTCTCGGACAATCCGATAAAGGTCGGGAGCCTCCTGCTCGCTGACCGGCCGGGCATGCATGGAGGCGATCGCCACCTTGTCGGAGAACCAGTAGGACCCGAAAGTGGTGGCCAGGCCTATGAGGATATAGATGCCCAACGTCCCCTGGCGACCGCCAGTCAGCCACCAGATGAGCATAATAACGGCCCACATAAGGGCGAACAAAAGCGTCGTTTTAAGGCCGTTGAAATGTCCGTGAACCTTCAGCTTGCCATTCATGGGTTCCATGGTAGACAATGCCGCTGAATTTTTGCTGAACGACCGCTGAAAAGATGAAACTGCCGATGTCCCCTCTTCATCTCAGAACAATACGATTGGATCTCCGCTCTTCTTGTCACGAGACTTAGGAACATACCGGGCCTTCCTCAACCTCCCGTTGACATCGAAGAACTGACGCAGGCTCATGGTCTCCACCCCAAAATGGTCTGCGATGTTAGGGATCTTGGGCTCTTTCTTCATGTGCTGCCCCTGTTGCAGCGGGACCCGGGCCTCATCCGTCACGATGACTGCTCCCTCGACCTTGGCCACGGCGATCAGCCAGGGATCCGCCTTGCTCTCTGGCTCCCAACATTGGCGTGACTCTTCTGCGTAATGCCCGCAGGTGACCAGATAATCCTGGATTTGCGCATAGACCTGCGCATACCTGTCATCCTTATGACTTATTTGGCGGCCTTTGAACACTGCACGCACCCAAAGATCCAGCATATCGGGATCAGCGGCTTGCTCGTTGACCAGCTCTTCGTAGACAACATCCACCATGGCAATCGCCTTGTCCTCAGCCAGCTTTTCCATCCATCGCCAGAAGGGGTGAAACTCCTTGTAGTCGAAAGGATGGTTGAGCCGGTAGGAGGCGATGAAGATGTTGGAATCAGGCAGGTAGAGGGTAGCGGTCATATCAGCTTCTTTTCGCGAATCAATCCCTGATAAGACTGCGGGGAGCGCACCCCCACCAGGTCGAAGCCCTCAGTCGGAGCCAGTCTGCCCCCGTCCATGGCGGCATTGACCAGGCGGACGAAACCGGTATCGACCCTGGAGGCATTGGTCCTGTTGCCATTACCATGGGACTCCCGCTCCTGACGATGAGCAGTCTTGTCCTGAAGATGCCGATCCATTCGCGCCCGCAGCTCCTCAAGCGTATCCTCGCCAGTCAAGCCAAACTGATGGGCTTGTATCCCCATGGCCAAGGCACTCAGATGGAAGTCGTCAGCTATGGACTTCGCGGCATCCGCCGGCTCTTTGCCCCCGTCCAGCTTCTCCTGCCAGAGCCGCCGGAAGCGCTCATCGTCAATCACGGCCTTTACCACTGCGCGGTTTATCGCGCGCTCCGTGGCCTTGCGGTCCCCTTGGCCGCCAATGCCGTCGAAGAGCTCCTGGGTGCCCAGCAGCACGTGCCCCACCTCGTGAATCAAGGTGAAGATCATGCCGTCAAAGGAATCGTTTCTGTTGATGAACACCAGCGGGGCCATGTCGTCGATCAGCACGAATCCCCGGAACTCCTGAAGATCCAGCTTTCGAGAACTCACGGAGCCCACCTGGGAGTTGAGCATGATCATGATGCCCGCATTAGAGGCACGTTCCTTGAGCTGACGGAAACGGTCGCTGGAATTGCCGCCCTCCCAGGCAGAGCGCCCATCCAACCCAAGGGTGGAGCGAAGCGCGTCAGCCAGGGCATCGTCATGCTCGGCATCTCGTACCGAGCCGACTAGCGGGTTGGCATCCAAACCAGACTCAAGCAATTCATCCCTGGCCCACTCCTGCCTGAACCGCATCTGATCGATGGTGTCCTGCAGGTTTTTGCTGGGCTGCACAGACGTGTTGCCTACGGTCCGGTAACGAACCAGAGGCTCAGAACGACGCTGGGGCACAACCGACCGGACCAGGGCACCAAAGGGCACATGCAGGGCCCTGCTGAGCTGCTCTACCTTGTTGAAGGATACGGACACGGGTTCCTTGGATTCCAGCCAATCCGGCAACTGGCCAAGCCCTCGGCGCTGAGACAGGGCCACTGGATCGGCATCACCCTCCTCAACGGCCCACTGGAGAGTGGCCGGATAGAGAGTCAGGTTAGCCATGTCACGCTCCTTCGATTCCGTGATGGGCTCTAATGACAATGATAGCTACGCGAGGCCCATCCGTCTGCAGTAAGCACCCAGTACTGAATGCTAAGAAAATAGGACCCGGGTGAGGATTCGTGAACCTCATCCAGGTCCTGTCACTGTCAACACAGGCCTAAGAGCGATCGCCTACTCGCCGTGAGCAAGCTGGCGGAGCCGCTCGGGGTCGATGACCTTGATATGCTCGCGGCCGACCTTAGCCCCTTCGGCCCGCTCATAGGCATCCACCCGCTTCCAGCCGGCAAAGTCGATGGGCCTGATGCCCTTGTCAGCCAGAAAGCGATCAATCGAATCGTCGTCCCGGTCCTGGGCGAAGCGACCGCGAGACGGGCTGGCGGCCAGGTCATCCAGCATGTTACCGATGGTCTCCAGGGCATCGGACTTGGTGGACCCGATCAGGCCCACGGGCCCCCTCTTGGCCCAGCCCGTGGCGTAGAGACGGTCGATGGGTCGGCCGTCCTGCCCCTCGGGAGCAGTAGTCACGCGACCGTGAACGTTGGAAAGGGTATAGCCAGAGAAGTCGTAAGGAATGCCGGGAACCTCGGCTGGCTTGTAGCCGATGGCGTGATAGACGGCCTGGACGGGATACTCTTCGTACCGGCTGGTCTCCTCCATAGTGCCCTCGGGCGTGACCTTGGTCTTCTCCACGCGAATGCCGGTCACCTTGCCGTCCTGGCCGATGATTGCGGCAGGCATCCGGTAGAAGTGCATATAGAAACGGCGATCGGCGGGATTGCCCTCGAAGTCGACACCGCCGTCCTCAGCCATGTCCTCGGCCATCTCCCTGATGGTGAAGAGCTCCTCCAACATCTGCCGGGTCAGCTTGTCAGCACCGGCCCGATCGATGGTCTCCTGATCCAGGTCGAAGTCCTCCTCGTCGATGACGATTTGCACTCCGGGCAGCTTCTCCAGCTCACGCAGCTCCTGGACCGAGAACTTGGCCTGGGCCGGACCGCGACGGATGAACATGTGCAGCTCGCGTGCCTTGTTACCCTGGACCCCCTGGTAAACATTGTCGGGAATGTCCGTACCCAGCAGGTCGTCGGCCCGGCGCATCAGGATCCTGGAGACATCCATGGCCACGTTCCCGCCTCCGATGACGGCCACCTGCTTGGCGTCCAGGGGCCAGTTCTGGTCAGCGTCGGGATAGCCGTCATACCATTCGACAAAGTGGGCGGCCCCGTGAACGCCATCAAGCTCGTGCCCGGCAATCTCCAGGGGGCGGTCGTCCACCGCACCGGTGGCGAAGAGGACCACATCGTAGCGTTGAAGCAGATCATCCAGGTTGACGTCCTTGCCGAACTCCACATCCGCATAGAGATGGATCTCGGGGTTATCCAGGGTCTTCTCCAAAGCACCGGCGATGTACTTGATGCTGGGATGGTCCGGGGCCACGCCGTAGCGGACCAGGCCGAAGGGAACGGGCAGTTTCTCGAACAGATCGATGCGGGCCCGATCGCCCAGACCCAGGTCGGCACCCTTCTCCCGAAGCTGCCGCAGCAGAATGTCAGAGGCATAGACCCCTGCAGGTCCCGCGCCTATGACGGCCACGCGCAGGGGTGAGCCGGCTTCCTCGCCGCGGGCCGGTGCGGGCATGGTGGAATCGTTGACAGTAATATCGCTCATGCTTGTCAGCCTAACGCAAAGCGTCGGTCGGGAACAGAGCTAGTCGGGCTCCATCCCCGGGACTTTCACCAAGCGTCGCGAAATGGCCTCAGTCCCGGTCTATCAGCGCAGTCAGGGCCCAGAGGATGGAGACCACGTCGATGGCCTCCTGGGTAAAGGCGCCGACAACCACCGGGATCAGGTCGAAGGCGGCGCAGAGCATGCCCACCGTGGCCAGGGTCAGTCCCAACATGACCGCCTGGAGCATGACCCGCTTGGTCCTGCGGGCGATGGTGATCGACCTGGGCAGGCAGGCGATGTCGTCATTCATGATTACGGCCTGAGCGGACTCAGAGGCAGCCGTGGTAGTGCCGTCAGTGATGGCCATACCCACGTCGGCGGCAGCCAGGACCGGAGCATCGTTGACCCCGTCCCCCACCATCACGGTGATGGATTTGGTCACTGACTCCCCCAGGAATTTGGACAGCCAGATGTCCCAGAGGGGCTGTCGGTTGGGCTCCTCCCTGGAGGCCTTGGCGATCAAATCGGCCTTGTCCTCAGGGAATAGTCCGGCATGCACGTCGGTGATGCCCACCTGGTCGGCGATGATCCGGGCCGAGGCCTCCTTGTCACCGGTAACCATGGAGAGACGGGTGATCCCCAGCTCCCGAAGCTGGGCGATGGTCTGGGCGGCATCCGACCTGGGCACATCCTTCATGACGATTCTGGCAGCCAGGACCCCATCGATAGAAATGTAGGAGGCCATCTCGTCAGGCGCCAGGGGGCCAAAGGAATCACTTGAATTCCCGTCGGCCACGAACTGGGCCCTGCCCACCTTGACCTGATGGCCGTCGACCATACCCTGGACCCCGTTGCCGGAGTCCTCCTGAACCTCCTGCGCATGCAGATGGATCTCATCATTGCTCTGCGCCCGCAACCGCTCCTGGGCGGCAGCCCCAGCCTCAGCGATCCCGTTGGCCAGGATGTGGACCGAGTAGGCCTCCACAGCGCCCGCCATAGCCAGAATCCGGTCTGTATCCACCTCTTGCTCGCTATCGTCAGGCAGGTCGATCTTGGCCACTTGGGGACGTTTGACGGTCAGCGTGCCGGTTTTATCGAAGAAGATGTGCGAGACCCGGCCCAGATTCTCGATCACGTCCTGGGTTTTGATCAGCAGACCCGCCTTGGCCAGCCTCCCGGTCCCGGCCATGTAGGCCACAGGAGCGGCGATCAGCAAAGGGCAGGGGGTGGCCAGGACCAGAACCTGGGCGAACCGGGTCGGCACGCCGGAGATGATCCAGGCTACGCAGGCGATGATGAAAGCCACCACGGTGAAGGGAACCGCCATCAGGTCGGCTGTTCTGACGACTGCAGCCCGGGAGTTCTGGGCGGAGCGCACCAGGTTGAGGATGCGCTGATACTGGGAGTCACGGGCCAGCTGGCGGGCCCGCATCAGGAAGGTGCCCGAGCCATTGACCGCCCCGGACATGACCTGGGCATCCTGGTAGAGCCTGCGGGGCATGGGCTCACCGTTGATGGTGGACATATCCAGGGTGGCGGTGCGGCTGATCAGCTCGCCGTCAACGGGCACGGTCTCACCGGGCTTGACCACCAGGAGGTCTCCCAGTCGGACCTGATCGACCGCCACCGTGCTCCAGTCGCTCTCCTTGGGAAGGCCATGCTTTCCCTCCGGCAGGTCTACCTGGACTACATGGGCCACCTGAGGAGCGGCCTGAACCAGTACCGTCAGGTTGTTCTGTGCCCTGTTCCCTGCATACTGCTCGATGGCATCGCCGGAGTAGAGCATAAGGACCACGGCCCAGCTGGCCCAATACTGCTTGACAGCCAGGGTGGAGAGAATGGCGACCACAGCCAGGATATCCACGCCCACGTGGCCATGTCGCACGTCATCGATCATCCCCTTGAGGGTGTCCACCAGCGATACGGCCACCAGGACGGCGACCAGCCATTGGACAGCCTGGCGATAGGGGTGCCAGAGCAGGCCCATGACCAGTCCGCAGACCAGAACCACCCAAAGCATGGGGACCTTCTTGGCGAAACCCAGGATTTTTGACATGACCACTTCCCCGCTCCGGACTTGTCTACCTGACAGCCGCAGCCGGATCACGGCTCTCTTCTGCACCTGACATATCAAGCCTATACCGCGCCGGGGCCAGCGATGGACGGCGGATATGGCAAGGGGCCGCGCCCGTCATCTGACGGATGCGGCCCCCAGGGTTCAGTCCCGGATCACTGCCCGAAGAAGAAGCGGAAGGGATCCATGGAGTCGTCGTCGCCCGAACCGCCCTGGTCGGAGTCGCCGTCCTGGCCACTGCCGTCCGAGTTCCTCCTGTTGGTTCTGGGCTTGCCCTGAACGGTCTGTTCCTCGCGGTCCAGAGTGGCGTTCACTTCGGAGGTCTTGCCGTCCCTGACCACGGTAATCTTGACCGAGTCACCGAAGGCGGCAGCCCGGACAAAGCCCAGCAGGGAGAAGTTGTTGTTGACCGCATGGCCGTTAAAGGCCACGATGGTGTCGCCAGTCTTGATACCCGCCTTGTCGGCCGGGGAGCCGGAGACCACCTTGGTGACCTTGGCCCCGCCTCGGGTGACCCCATCGGCCTGGGCCGTACTGCTCTGGATGGTCACGCCCAGGGAGACGTGTTTGGCCTTGCCGTCCTTGATGATCTCATCGGCGATCCGCTTGACCAGGTTGGACGGGATGGCGAACCCGATGCCGATGGATCCCGCCTCGGACTTGGAGGAGGCCATGGAGGCGATGGAGGAGTTGATCCCGATGACCTCGCCGGCCGCGTTGAAGGTGGGGCCGCCCGAGTTGCCGGGGTTGATGGCCGCATCCAGCTGGACAGCGTTGGTGACGATCGGGTTGTTGTTGCTCTCGTCCATGACCGAGACCGGGCGGTTCAGCGCCGAGACGATGCCGGTGGTGGCCGTGTTCTCGTAACCCAGTGGGTTGCCGATGGCCATGACATTCTCGCCCACAGCCAGCTTTTCGGAGTCGGCGAACTTCACAGGCTTCAGGTCGGAAGGCGCCTGATCCAGGCTGAGGATGGCCAGATCGGCTGTGGTGTCGGTACCGACCACCTTGGCCGTGTACATCTGCCCGTTGGAGAGGGTGACATGGATCTCCTGGGCGCCATCGACCACGTGGTTGTTGGTGACCACATGGCCCTGGGTGTCGAAGACCGCACCCGATCCGGCCCCCACGCCGCTCTTGGTCTGCACCTGAATAGAGACCACGGACTCAGAGACCTGCTTGCTGATGGCCTGCCAGTCGGGAGCCTGCCCGCCCTGGACCTTGGCCGTGCCCTGGCCCGAGGAATTGGAGGAGACCCCGTTCAGCGAGGAGGACGAGGGCAGGGTGATCCATCCGTTGGACAGTGCCGCCCAGCCCAAGCCCAGCATGAGGGCTGCGGCCACCAGGGCGGCCACCACGGCGGTAAAGACGTACTTGCCCGTGCCGCTCATATTGCTGCCGGCGTTGCTGGCTGGACCAGGTCGACCGTTGGTGGGGCCGCCGGATCCGAAAGGCGGGAAGGGACCCTGGCCGGAGGGCTGGCCGGCATTCTGACGGGGCTGGCCGCTCTGGCCGAACTGGCCTGGCTGTCCGTACTGTCCGAAGAAGCCCTGCTGAGGACTGGAGCCATACCCCTGGCTGGGCTGCTGCTGACCCTGGTCGTTGGCAGGCGGGCGCGAGCCTGCGGGTGCGTAGGCGCCATACTCGGGCGCAGGCCGGTAGTAAGACTGCTGCTGCGTCTGCGCATCCTGCCCTGTGGCCGAGTCGCTGGAAGCGGAGGTTGAAGCCCCGGTGCCACTGCCGTCATTCGACGCGGTTGCCGCAGTCGTGGACCGTGCATCGCCACCAGGCATGGCAATAGGGGTCGTGGGCCTCTGATCCCAGGCCTGAGTCTGCTGGTCCCCTGCTTCTGGCCCGGGAACCTGAGCAGAGTCGGTCTGATCCGCGGAGGATCCCGTCTCCTGCTCTTGATTGGCGGCCCCGCGCTCGATGTGGCTTGGCTGCCAGGACTGATCGTCATCGCCGCCCCTCCAAGGGTCGGCCTTGTGCTCTTCAGCCATTTCTGCTCCTTCGGATCGATGCCGCTGCCTGCTATTCGGTCACGCTTGTCAATCTACCCCGTCGCCCGCGCTTTTTGCTGTTTCCGGCTGACAGGCGAAGCGGGTCCTCGCATGCATTGCTTCCAAGTCTAGGGCCGAAATGCTGAATGTTGTCTGGACATTGCATGAAAGTCATATCGACTGTACACAGGGCAGCTGCGGGACGGTTGGATGTCTTGGATACAGTGGAGCCATGAGCCTGATCACCAACCCGCTGGGAGCCACGCCGGGCCGACCCGGCGACCGCGCCGCATTCTCATTCGAGACCCTGAACCGTCTGCCTGACAGCCCCGAAGGCCTGGGACGCAATGGCCGCCGCTACGGCCGCACCGGCATCATCCACACTCCCCACGGAGACATCCACACCCCCGCATTCATCCCCGTGGCCACCCAGGCGGCCATGAAGGCTGTCCTGCCCGAGCAGATGCGGCAGCTGGGCGCCCAGGTCCTGCTGGCCAACGCCTTCCACCTGTTCGAACGCCCCGGCCCCGACATTCTGGACCAAGCAGGCGGCCTGGCCCGGTTCATGAACTGGGACGGCCCCACCTACACCGACTCGGGCGGCTTCCAGGTGCTCTCGCTGGGGGCGGGATTCAAGAAGACCCTGGCCATGGACGTGACCGGCATGAAGTCGGACCAGGTGATCGCCGAAGGCAAGGAGCGCCTGGCCTTCGTGGATGAGGACGGGGTCACCTTCAAGTCCCCGCTCAACGGCGACCGGCACCGCTTCTCGGCCGAAATCTCCATGGGCATCCAGCATCGCATCGGAGCCGACATCATGTTCTCCTTTGACGAGCTGACCACCCTGATGAACACCCGCACCTACCAGGAACAGTCAGTGGAGCGCACCTTCCGTTGGGCCAAACGCTGCGTGGACGAGCACCACAGGCTGACCCAAGCGCGGACCGGCAAGCCCTACCAGGCCCTGTTCGGCGTGGTGCAGGGGGCCAATTATGAGGATCTGCGCCGACGCGCCGCCCGCCAGATCGCCTCCCTGGACTTCGACGGCGTAGGAATCGGGGGCGCCATAGAGAAACGGCTGCTGGGGCAGACCTGCGCCTGGATCTGCGACGAAATGCCCGAATCCCGGCCCAGGCACGTCCTGGGCATCGCCGCTGTGGACGACATCTTTGCAGGCGTGGAGAACGGCGGGGACACCTTCGACTGCGTATCCCCGGCCCGCTGTGGACGCAACGGGGCCGTCTTCACCCGTGACGGCCGCTGGAACATCAAGCGTGCCCAGTTCAAGACCGATTTCAAACCCATCGAAGAGGACTGCGACTGCTACACCTGCACCCACTACTCCCGGGCCTACATCGACCATCTGCTGCGCGCCCATGAGCTCAACGGCTACACGCTGGCCACCATCCACAACGAGCGCTTCTTCGTAAGGCTGCTGGACGAGATCCGCCAGTCCATCGATGGCGGCTACTTCGACGACTACAAGAATGAGACGCTGGCCAGGTTCTACGCCCACGGATCCAAGGGCTGAGCCAACACGCCATTATTGCGCCGCGCAGACAACCGTGCTAACCTTTCCAGTTGTCTGCGAACGTGGCGGAATGGTAGACGCGCTGTCTTCAGGTGGCAGTGAGCTGATGCTCGTGAGGGTTCAACTCCCTCCGTTCGCACGAAGCAATGGAAATGTCTTTGGCTGGCTGATGTCGGTCGAAGACATTTTTTATTGGTCCGATGGCAGCCGAGGCCGTTCAGCCTATTCGATATTCCAGGCACGCCCACCAGAATCCCCAGTCCGATTGGACCTGCCTGACAAGGGCTGCTAGGAGCGAACCAGCCGGGCGATGGCCTCGGAGGCCTCCTGCATCTTCTCGTCGGCCTCTTCACCCCCCTTTTCGGCGGCTTCGCGGACGCAGTGGTTCATGTGGTCGTCCAGCAGGGTCAGGGCCACCGACTTCAGGGCGCTGGTCGAGGCGGCGATCTGGGTGAGGATATCGATGCAGTAAGTGTCCGACTCAACCATCTGCTCGATGGCCCTGACCTGGCCCTCGACACGCCGCAGTCTGGTGATGGTCCGCTTTTTATCGTTGGCATATCCGGGCACGATTCACTCCATTCGCATTCATCCCATGGCCTTCATGACGCAGCCAAGACTGACTCGAATTCATGAAACCCATCTCGAAATTCACTATCAGTATACCCCTGGGGGGTATAGTGAGCCACATGAGCAGCATCCTGGTCCTTATCGCAGCCCTGGCCATAACGGCGGGCATCATCTGGTACTTCTTCGCGCCCAGAAAGGCCACCCAGGCCAAGGATGAGGGCGGCGTCCAGACAGTCCACATCACAGTCAAGGGCGGATACAGCCCCCAGCTGATCCAAGTTCAGGCCGGGCGGCCGGTCAAGCTGGTCTTCGACCGCCAGGAGAGCGGAGAGTGCTCCTCGCACGTGGTCTTCAACGATTTCAACATCGACAAGACCCTGCCCGCCTTCCAGACCTCGACCGTCCTGCTGACCCCGCCCAAGGCCGGCGACTATCCCTTCGCCTGCGGGATGAACATGCTCCACGGGATGCTCCGGGCCACCGATGGACCGACAACCGGCAGCGCCGAGGCACAATCCAAACAAGCACAGGGCAGCCAGTCACAAGGCGAGCGCCCACAAGCCGAACCCACCGAATCCGCCAAGCCCGCCCAGACCAAAGGCGGCAGCGACCAGGACGAGGCGGATCAGGAGCGCACGGCAGAAATCCGTGACCTGACCAGGCGGTTCATCGTAGCCCTGGTCTTCACACTCCCGGTCTTCATCCCGGCCATGTTCGGCATGTTCCTGCCCATGCCCCACATGCTGATGAACCCCTGGGTCCAGCTGGTCCTGATCCTGCCGGTGATGTTCTACTCCGGCTGGCCCATCCACCGCACCGGATGGCTGGCCCTGGCGCACCGGGCCCCGGAGATGAACTCCCTGGTCGCCCTAGGCACTGCCACGGCCTTCCTCTACTCACTGGTGGTCACCGTGGCCCCGCAGCTCCTGCCTGAGGGAAGCCGCGAACCCTACTACGAGGCTGTGGGGACCATCATCACCCTGATGATCCTCGGCCAGATCCTGGAGGCAAGGGCCCGGCGCGGCACTGGCGATGCCATCCGCGCCCTTGTCGGATTGAGACCCAAGACCGCCACCGTGGTGAGGACCGACCAGGACGGCAGGGAGACCACCCAGGAGATCGCCGTCGACGATGTGGCCGTCGGAGACGTGATTCAGGTCCATCCGGGCGAGAAGCTGCCAGTGGACGGCCAGGTCATTTCCGGATCATCCTCAGTGGACGAATCCATGGTGACCGGCGAACCCATGCCCGTCCTCAAGCAGGAGGGCGATTCCCTGGTCGGAGCCACCGTCAACGGCACAGGCTCCCTGCGCTACAAGGCCACCCAGGTAGGGCAGGACACCGTTCTGGCGCAGATCATTCGGCTGGTCAAGACGGCTCAGACCTCAAAGGCACCCATCCAGAAGCTGGCCGACCGGATATCGTCAATCTTCATCCCCGGGGTCATCCTGGTAGCGCTCTGGACCTTCGTGGCCTGGTGGGCGTTCGGCCCCATGCCCCGCGGAGTATACGGAATCGTGGCGGCGGTATCCGTCCTGGTCATCGCCTGCCCCTGCGCCTTGGGCCTGGCCACCCCCCTGTCCGTGACGATCGGCACTGGACGCGGCGCCCGTGCCGGCGTGCTCTACCGGTCAGCGGAGGCCCTGCAGGGAGCGCATGACGTCGATACCATCGTCCTTGACAAGACTGGCACCATCACCCAGGGCCGACCCGAACTGGCTGATGCCCTGAGCGTGCAGGGCCTGGATGAGGACCTGCTGATCAGGGCAGCCGCGAGTGCCGAGAGCAATTCCGAGCACCCCTTGGCCCAGGCCATCGTCCAGGCCGCCAAGGACCGCAATCTGGAGCTGGTCCCGATCAAGGACTTCGACTCGGTCACCGGCGCCGGCATCGATGCAACCTTACCCTCCGGCTCCTTCAAGAGCATGACAGAAAACAGCCGGAATGAAGAGAATACCCTCCATGTCCTTGTCGGCAACCGCAGGCTGCTCGAGGGCAAGGGAATCGATCTAAGGAACGAAAAGGCGGACCAGGCAGGCGCACAATCCCTCTTGGACACCGCCCGCAGCTGGGAGGATCAGGGCCGCACAACCATCTTCGTGGCCATCGACGGCAGGCTTGCCGGGGTCCTGGCCGTGACCGACCAGGTCAAGGCCGGCTCCAAGCAGGCCATCCATGACATGAACGAGCGCGGGATCCAGACCATCATGCTGACCGGCGACAACCAAGGCACCGCCGAGCAGGTCGGGGGCCAGGTGGGAGTCACCCGGGTGGTGGCGCAGATCCATCCCGAGGACAAGGCGAGCATCGTCAAGGCCCTCCAGGCCCAGGGGCACAAGGTGGCCATGATCGGCGACGGCATCAACGACGCCCCGGCCCTGGCCCAGGCCGACCTGGGCATGGCCATCGGCACCGGAACGGACGTGGCCATCGAGTCCGCCGACGTGACCCTGGTCTCGGGCGACCTGAACGCGGCGGTCAAGGCCATCGACCTTTCGGCGGCGACCATGCGCAACATCCATCAGAACCTCTGGTTCGCCTTCGGGTACAACGGCCTGGGCATACCCATCGCCGCCGGCGTGCTCTACCCCTTCATCGGCCTCCTGCTCAACCCCATGATCGCCGGAGCAGCCATGGCCTTCTCCTCCCTGTCAGTGGTGCTCAACGCCAACCGGCTGCGGCATACGCCCCTGAAGGCCAGGCCGGTCAAGGAGGCCAAGCCAATCGACATGGATGCCCTGACCAGGGACCTCAGTATTTCCACCCACCAAGAACACAACCAAGAGAAAGGAAACGAGATGGGACTCTTCCATCATCACGACGACATGCAGCAGGATCAGGCAGCGACGGACAAGGTCACCGACCCGGTCTGCGGCATGACCATCGACCCCAACACAGCCGCAGCCAAGCGCGACTACCAGGGCAAGACCTACTACTTCTGCTCGCAGAACTGCGTCGATACCTTCGATGCCGATCCTCAGAAGGTGCTCAACAAGTAGGATCGCGTGTTCGGCGTCTGATCAGCGGTCGTCAGCGAGCTGCCAGGGCTGGTCGAAGAAGTCGAAGATGCGCTCCAAGTAGGGCCCCAGGACCTTGTCGGGCATCTGGTAGAGCTCGTGCATGCTACCCGGGATGCGCTCCAGCGTGGCCTGGCAGCCGCCCTGCTGGACCTGGTCGACAAAACGGTTCTGGGGCATCGGCAGCACAAAGCGGTCGGGCTGCGCCTGGAAAAGCAGCAGAGGGGTCTCCACCCGGCTGCATCGGTCGGGCCGCAGTATGGCCCGGCTCATCTCCAGGCTCTCCCTGACCCAGCCGAAGGTGGCGGCGCTGGTCTGGTAATGCACCTCCTTGGCCCGTAACTTATGGGTCCAGGACACCCGAGCCTGGCTGCCATTGGGGTACTTGCCCATGTCCAGTTCGGGACGGAAGGAGCCGAACCCCGGAGCCATGCTGCGCGAGCGGCCCATCATGCAGGCGGCGTTTGTCGCCGTCCATGCCACCGAAGGCATGAACCCGGTCCGCGGCGCAATCATGGGCGATGACAGGACCGCCTTGTCAATAAGTGAAGGAAAAGTTTCCAGCATCCTTGCAGCCACACCGCCGCCCATGGAGTGGGCATAGAGCACCATGGGCTTGTCCTGGGCGTACTGCTGGCCCACCTGGGAGCAGAAAGCGGCCAAATCCGCCACATACCGCTGCCAATGATCCACCCATACCAGACTGGGATCGTTTACTCCTCGGCCGGAGAAACCGTGTCCCCAGTGCTCGGGAATGCAGACAGAGTACCCCTGCATCAGGAAGTACCAGGCCATCTCCTGATACTTGTCGGCGAATTCCGAAAAACCGAAGGAGATGATTACGGCCCCGCGCACGCGAGCCGACCCTGACTCCACCGCGCCCTGGCGGAAAAGCGCCCTGTCATAGCAGACGTAATGCAGAAGCCGGGAGGGGTTGACGCCGCCGAGATGGGCCTTGTCCAGCAAGGTTCCCCCGTCCTCGCCGCCGTCATGCGAGATCATCCATCCGTCACTGCGACAGGAGGCCAGATCAGGAAGGACGCGATCCTTCATGATCTGGTCGTAGCGGCGCTCCTCAACCAGTTGGACGCTCATGCTCTCACCCTATACCACCTTCTGTTGGACTCGGCCCTACATGAGCCGGGTGCTCTCCAGGTTTCTGACGATCCAATCATTGAAGCGGATGACGGGCTTGCGCAGAACCAGCCCCAGCAGCAGCGAGGGCACCAGGAAGAGGGCCAGGGTGGCCATCTCCCGCCAGAACTCCATGCCATAGGCTCCGGCAACGGCCGACTGCATGGCCCCGATGGCGTGGACGAAGGGCAGGAAGGGATAGACCCCTTGGAAGAAGCCGGGCAGGGTCTCCATGGGGAAGGTGCCGCCCGAGCCAGCCACCTGCATGACCAGGAGGATGACAGCGATGGCCTTGCCGATGTCCCCGAAAGAGACGACCAGGGTATAGATCAGATTCATGAAGACGAAGGAGGCGAAGACCGCCACCAGCACGAACATCAGCGGATGCACGCACTGGACCTTCAGGTAGAAGAGGTCACCCAGGGCGATCAGGCAGCCCTGGAGGATGGCCATCAGCGCGAAGACCGCGAATCTGCCGAAGTACTCCTGGTAGAGCTGAAGGCCGAAGCGGCGGGCGTTGCCTGGCGACTCCGGGCGGAAGACTCCCCAGGAGCGGCTGCCCTCGGAATCCTCATCCAGGTCATCGGCCCTCTTCCAGGCATCCTGCAGGGAGTCCAGGTGCAGGACGAAGGCCTTCTTCTTGTCGGACAGGGCCACCTTCATCATGGCTGCCAGAATGGTGGCGCCCACCCAGATGGAAAGAATGGTGTAGAAGGGGGTCATGGCCGACCCGTAGTTCATGACCGGGAAGACCGCATGCCGATGGATGCCTACCGGCGAGGACAGAAGCGCGGCCAGGGTTTCGGAATCCCCGCTCAGCAGGGTTTTGACCTCCTGCGCATCCTTGCCCTGCGAAGCCTGGGTCAGGTGTCCCCCCAGGTCGGTCAGCCGCTTGGAGGCCTGGTCCAGGCGCTGGGAGATCTCACCCAGCTGGTCCTTGGCCTGGCTGATGTCCTTGGTCATAGGGCCCGTCAGCCCAGAGGCGCCTTTGACGGTTCCGTCCAAGCCCGTCAGCAGCCGGTCGGTCGAAGTGACCACAGTGTCCATGGAGGAAGCCAGGTCATCCAGGCGGGGCTTCAAATCATCGCGGTACTGGGCGCGGACCTGATCCACCGAGGCACGGGCCTGGGCGATCCTGTTCTTCAGATCCTGCCGCTGACCGCCCAGCTTGTCCTTGCCCTCCTTGGCTGTCCGGGAGGCCTGGGCGATCCGGTCGGCCAGGTCGCGCTGAGCCGCCTGAGCCGCGCGCATTCCGGCCTGGGCCTGATCAATGGCGGTCAGCAGGGCCTGGCGCTGGTCTGCTGTCAGATTGGAGTCGGATTCCACCGTGGCACGCAGATCCTCCAGGCTGGCGATCATACGGTCATAGTCGGCCGCCGAGTCTCTGATCCGTTCGCTTAGATCGTTCAGCTGGCTGCTGACGGCATCGCTCTGCTGGCCTACCTTGTCAAAGGCATCGTCGATCTTGGAGCCGATGGTGTCATAGGCGCCCGATGCCTGGTCAAGGGCAGCGTCGACCGCCTGGGCCGACCCGGAGAGGGACCTGCCCAGATCCTTGGATCCCTTGGTCCCTTGGTTCAGGGCCTTTCTGGCATCGGCCATGGCGGAGTCGGATCGGCCCAGGATCCTGCCGGTAGAGTCGATCATCTGGCCGGAGGAGTCCAGAAGGCCCGCATAGGCATTCACCTGGCTGGAGGCGGTGGTCAGCCGCTGTGACATCTGATCGATGTGGCCGGTCGTCCTGGTCAGATAATCCTGGACTTCGGGGCTCTGCGAGTAGGTGAAAACCTGGCTGGCCAGGTCGATCCCCACCTGCCCCACGGTCTTGACGAAGGTCTTGTCGATGGTGGTGGCCACGGTGTCGGCCCCCTGCTCGGTGACATGGGGGGCGATGGCGTTCTTCTTCTCGTTCAGATAGTACTCAAGGTTGGCGTGCTTCACATCCTTTGAGAAGAGGGTCATCATGTCCGCGCTGAAATCCTTGGGAATGACGATGGCGGCGTAGTACTCGCCTGAGCGCACCCCCTCCAGGGCCTGGTCGCGGTTGACGAACCTCCAGTCCAGCTGGTCGTTGGCCCGCAGGGTGCTGGTGACCGTCTCCCCCACGTTGATCTTGACCGGAATCAGGTCGGACTTGTACCCCTTGTCGGTGTTGGCCACGGCCACCTTGATGGCCTTGGTGTTCTTATAGGGGTCCCAGCTGGCGGCAATGTTGAACCAGGCGTAGAGGGCCGGGACGATGATCAGGCCCATCAGGACGATGATGGCGATGACGTTGCTGGTGGCGTCGGCCAGGTCCTTGCGCAGGATCCTCCAGATATTCCTCATCAGCGGCCACCGTCCTCGTGAGCGTCTTCCTCATCGCGGTTCAGGACTGATTCGCGCACGGCCGTGGTCAATCTGGTCATGGCCGAAGGCCCCTGCCGACGCGGGCGGATCAGGGTGTGGAAATCCATGCCGGGGCGCTCGGTCAGGCCCAGCTGCTGCACATAGCTGTCGCAGATGTACTCGACGATGATCAGGTAGGCGTCGATCAGGACGATGGAGGCGATGCAGGCGATCAGCATGACGATCTTGGCCTCGGTGCTGAACAGCAGGATAAGGAAGAGGACCGGCAGCAGCACCAGGGCCAGACCAGCCCGGATCAGCGTTGGATAGAGGGCCAGGAAGCGATGCGCCCGCCGCCTGATGACGGCACGGTAGTCGCCCTCGCCCAGGATGGAGCGGGCCAGGCTGCCCAGGCTCAGACGACGGTCGGCCGAATGGTTCTGTTCGGTCAGCATCAGGTCGGTGGCGCCGAGCCGCCGGTCGAAGAGGGCATTCAGGTTGAGCAGGTACCGCCGCACCACCAGTCCGATCAACAGGGCCGCCGGCAGGTACCAGAAGATGTGGAGCATGTCCTGCCAGTAATGGTTGCCGTACATGCCGCCGATGGTCTCGCGCATGGCGTTGATCCCGTAGGTGAAGGGCAGCCAGGGGTTCAGATTGCGGAAGAAGTCGGGCATCATCTCAATGGGATACATGCCCGAGGAGCCCGGTATCTGCAGAATGACCAGGACCACGGCCAGGGCCTTACCGATGTGCCTGAAGGAGGCGGCCAGGGCATAGATGATGTTGATGTAGACGAAGGAGGCAAAAACCCCGGCCAGGACGAACAGGACCGGCTGATGACACTGGATGCCCAGCATCAGGTCGCCCACTGTAGCGATCAAAGCCTGGAAGAGGCCGACGAAGACCAGCAGAAGCCAGCGGCCCAGGTAGGCCTGGGTGGCGGTGCACTTGCGGATGCCTTCCTTGTCGACCTCCAGCTTGTAGATGGCTATCAGGATGAACCCGCCCACCCAGAGGGCCAGATTGGTGTAGAAGGGCGCCACGGATGACCCGTAGTTGCTGACTGGGTAGACCGTGTGCGAGGCCAGCTCCACCGGCGAGGCCATGGCCTTTCCGAAGGATTCCGGGCTCAATCCCAGGGTCTGAGACATCCGGTTCCAGGCGGCCGAAGACCCCAGGGCTGCCACATCGGTGCGAACCCCCTCCAGGTCGGATCTGACCGAGGCCAGGGAGGCCCTGGTGGTGGACAGGGTCGACTGGGCCTGACCAATGGTGGAATCCAGCTGGCCCAGCAGGGCATCGGTCTGGGCGGCCGTGGTGGCCAGGCTGCTCAGGGCGCCCTGAAGCGAGCCGTTGGAGGCATTGAGGTTGTCCAATCCGGTAAGAAGGCTGGGCATGGTGGTCCCCGTCAGGCTTTGGCTGGCCGCAGTCAGGGCCTTGATGCCTGTGTCGCCGGTGTCGGTCATGGCCGAGCTCAGGTCCGATGCGGCCTGCTTGCCCGAGTTCAGGGCCGTCGAGGAGTTCTTCTTGAAGGCATCCAGGGAGGCCTTCTGCTGTTGGTTGGTCTTTTTCAGATCGTCGATCTGCCGCTGGATGCTCTCGTAGGCTGGATCCCCGGGATGCAGCCCGGACTGGTCCAGACCTGTCTGGAGCCGGTCCACGGCCTTCCCGTTGGCGTCGACCAGCTGACCCAGGCTGGAATTGACCCGGTCCACCTTGTCCTGGGTGGCATTCAGGTCGGCGGTGATCCCACCTGACACCGTATTCACATCAGTGACCGCGCTGGACAGCCGAACTGACCCGTCCGCCAGGGCCTGATTCAGTGCAGATGAAAAACGAAGACTGTCGTCGCGGGTCCTGGTCATGTGGTCCTGGGCCTTGTTCAGGGTGACCTGAGTGGCCGATATCTGACCCTGTAGATCCTTGATGTCGCTTCTGGAGCCGGCCACGGTCTGCCTGGCCTGGCCCATGGTGGAACCAATCCGGTCAAGCTGGCCATCCGTCCGATCCAGCTGGTCGATGATGTCCCCCAGGTCGCCCACCACCTGGCTACGGCTTTGCTCAGCCGCGCCCTGGGCGTCGCCGGCAGTCTGCAGGACCTTCCCGGCCAGGGCATCGCTGACGGTCGAGACGAAAACCGTGTTGATCTCCTGGTCGATGGTGGAGGCGCCGGTGTCGGTCACCTTGGGGGCGATGGCGTTCTTCTTCTCGTTGACGTAATAGTTCAGCGCGGGCCTGCTCCCGGTCCCCTCGACGATGCCGACCAGATCGGCGCTGAACCGTTCCGGGATGATGATGGCCGCGTAGCACTTGCCTGAGTGGACCTCGTCGATGGCTCTCTGGTCGTCGTCCATGAACTTCCAACCCAGGCTGTTGTTGCCGCGCAGCTCCTGGATGACCGATCTGCCGGCATTGATCCTGCCGGTTTGCGCGGATTGGGCCCCTCGATCCATGCTGACGACGGCCACGGGCAGGTTCTTGACGTTGCTGTAGGGGTCCCAGAGGGCCATGATGTTGAACCAGGCATAGAGGGAGGGCAGCACGGCCACGCCGATGGTCACGACCAGGGCCACGGGGTTGCGCAGTATCCGCCAGAGATCTCGCCTGAAGATGGCCAACACGGTCTTCACCGCCAGGCACCTCCTTCTTGTCTGTCCGGGGTATCACGGCACTGGCCTACTCCACTCGGATCGGCTGCATCCTCCCGGGACCTACGTCCGGCCCGAGTATAGCCACCCTTCCTTACTGGCCCAGGCCGGTCAGCTGATCGTGAATGCCCGCTCGATGCCCGCTCAATGCTGGAGGCGGAAGGGCAGGCATGCGACCAATGGTGGTTTCATCGTATATGAGTAAGGACGGATCCCTTGGGCGACACGGGCTACCGACGACGGTTTATGCCTTGGCCACGAACAGACGCGAGACCGCCATCGACAGGGCCACAGCCAGGCCCATGGGCATGAAGGCCATGACCGGCAGATGGCAGACCTCCATCAGCATGGCCATGGCCATGAGCGGGGCCTGCTGGGAGGCGGCCAGCAGGGAGGCGGCGCCAATCACGGCACACTGCCAGACCGGCAGGCCGGGCACAAGGCAAGCCAGCAGCAGGCCCAGAACAGCGCCCATGGCGGACCCCAGGGCTATGGACGGCGTCAGGGTGCCGCCGAAGGCCCCGGCACGGATGGTGGCTGTGGTCAGCAGGGCCTTGGCCAGTGCGAAGAGGGCCAGCAAGGCCAGCGACTGAGCCAGCTGGAGTCCCGAAAACCCTGCAGACAGGCGCTGGTCCATGCCCACCTGAGCCAGGGCCCGACCGTTGCCCAAGACCTGCGGAACGGCCAAGGCGACCAGGCCGGTCAGCAGAGCCACCCCCGTCAGCTGCCAGATGGCTGCAGGACCAGTGGTCCTATGGGCCTCAGCCCAGGAGGTCATCCGCCGGAATCCGGCCCCCAACAGTCCCATGACCGGCCCGATCAGGAGGACCACTGCCATGAGCCAGGGCCGGAAGGGCTCGGAGCCGACCTTATAGTAAGGAGCAAACCCCTTGATGGAGCCGCCGACCAGGGTAGCCAGGGCCGACATGGCCAGATTGACCGTCACCACTTCGCCATCCACCCGCCGCAGCAGCACCTCGATGCCGAAGAAGGCGCCGGTCAGCGGCGCGATATAAATGCCGGCGAATCCGGCTCCTGCTGCGGAGGCCACCAGCAGCGGACCGTCCTGATCACGCAGCCCCAGCCGTCGGCCCATCCTGGACCAAAGACCGCCCAGAAGGGCCCCGGCCTCGCGCGGAGCCACCTCCCTGCCGATGGAGCCCCCGGCAGCTACAAAGAAAATCTGGGTGAGCACATGAACCACGGTCCGCCCCGGGGGCATGGGCGCGCCCTTGACGGCTTGGCCGACCGAGGGAACCAACCTGGTCCTCGTCCGCAGCCAGGCCCAGATCAGACCGGCCGCCAGCCCGGCAACGGTCACCGAGGCCAGCCTCCTGATCGGCGGCACCGCCTCAGCCGTGGGAGCCTCTGGAGTCTCAGCGAAACCCAGCAGGCCGACCTGGGTCAGCTCGAAGAACCTTGCCAACAGGCCCGAGGAAAGTCCGACCAGCAGGCCCAGGCAGAGCACCGAGACCGCCAGGCCCCAGCTGCGAGGAAGCTGGAATCCGCGTTCGGGCCCTGGTGACTGGTCAGGCTTTCGTTGGGTATGCACAACCCCAATCTAGCGGAAGCAACCGCCAGCAGAGCGTCAGCCCAAACAGCCTTTCCGTCAGTCCGTCTTGTTCTTGAGGGCCTCCCGCAGGAAGTCCCGCTGCAGAATAAGCAGGTTCTCGGCAACAGTCTCGTCATTGGTCATGTGGGTGATGCCGGTCAGCGGCAGGACCGTATGGGGACGGCCAGCCGCCATCAGAGCGCCGGAGAGCCTCAGGGTGTTGGCCACGGAGACGTTATCGTCCGCAAACCCGTGGATCAGCATCAGCGGGCGGCGCAGCGAGGGGGCGTCATCAATGATCCCATTGCGGCGGTAGACGGCCGGGTCCAGACCCAGATAGCGCTCGGTGTAATGAGTGTCGTAAAGAGTCCAGTCCGTGGGCGGGGCGCCCGCGCAGGCCGCATGGATACGGTCGGGAGCCCGCAGGACCGAGAGGGCCGACAGGAAGCCGCCATAGGACCATCCGATCATGGCCACATGCCCCAGGTCGGCCTCGGGAGCAAAGTCCGGCAGGGCCTCCAGAGCCTCAAGTTGATCATCCAGAGTCACCTGGGCCATGTCCTCGAAGATGGCCCGATCCCAGGCAGGCCCACGACCCGGCGTACCCCGACCGTCGGCGGTCAGGACCAGGAAGCCCTGATCCGCCCACCACTGGGACTCCCAGTAGTAGGACTGGTTGAAGACCACCTGCTGGGCGCCCGGCCCGCCGTAAGGCTTGAGCAGGACGGGCAGGCTGTCGGCGCTGGCGTAGGGGCTGGATTCGGACGGTCTGACGATGGCAGCGAACAGCTCGTGCTGGCCCATGCGCACGAAGTCCACGTTGGGAGTGAACCCTGGATCGCTGCTGGTGTCGGCCAAGACGGCGCTCATGGCTCCCTGGCTATTGATATGACCGGCATCCACGGCCCGCCGATCAGGACGATCCTGATGCTCATGTCGAACAGGTTCGCCAGTCTGCTTAGCGCTGGTGTCGGGGCGGGCTTCACCCACCAGGCCCAGCCCTTCAGCACCCAGGCGGTCCAGATCCCCATCAGCCCCCAGGTAGCAATGGCGCACTTGTCCCTGCGCCGAAGCCATGGTCCGGCCGCTGACCACGATGCCATGGCCGGCTCGCGAGGCGGACCACACTCCGGGCAGACGGTTGAGCACATGAATGGAGCCGTCATAGCCCAGGCGCATCAGGTCGAAGCTGCGGGGGTCAGTAGAGACCACCGCCAGCACATCGCGGTCCTCCACGGACAGCACCTGCCGAATCTGGCAGCCAGCAGGAGAGAATACCTTTCCGTCCAGGCGCAGCCGCGTGGTATCGGCTTCTGTATCGATGAAGGCATCCACCAGCCCGCCCTGGGGCTGGTAGGCCGGCAACCCGGGCACCAGGTCGATCCACTGGTCGTTGCCATGCTCCTGCAGCACCCTGGTGGCCACCTTGGGCGCCGCCTCGGGATCAAGCAGGGTCATATTCTGCCCCGGCTCCAAGCCCTGGCGGGCATCCGGCACCTGCACATCCAGGATCCTGTCCTCAGTCTGTCGACGGTTCTGAACCAGCAGCAGGGGCCGATGCCCGTCCTGCCAGCGAACCACGGCCAGGTACTCGAAGGCCTGATGGTCCCAATCCACCTCGCCCACCCAGGGGTCGGCGTCATCCTGGCCCAGGAGGACCAGACTCAGCCCGACGCGGGCGTTGGCGGTCAGGGCCTGGGGATACCGCCGGGCGCGCGGCCCGACCTGGGGATTGGCCGGATCGCTGATGTACCAGATCGGCTCATCGGAGGAATCCGTGTGCTCGACCAACAGGGCCCGGGAATCCGGCGACCACCAGAACCCCTGGTAGCGGTCCATCTCCTCGCCGGCCACGAACTCGGCCAGCCCCAGCCGCATCCGGTCATCGGTGCCGGGGCGCAGGGCCAGGACAGCCCTTTCACGATCCTGCTCGGCACCCTGCCCGATGGTGACCACCATCAGCCGGTCGCCAGTCGTATAGGCCACCATGGTGCCGTCGGGGCTGATGGCGGGATTGAGCACAGCCGAATCGCTGTCTTCCAAACTCAGGACCCGCGTGGAGGCGGTGAGACCATCGGGGGCTATCAGCGAGAGCCAGAGCCGACCACCCAAGGCAAAAACCACCCGATCCCCGGCAGCATCCACACTGTAATCGACAATGCCTTCGCCGCCCTCTCGCGAGCGCTCCCTGCGAGCTTGCTCGGCGGCGGGCACCTGTTCCTGGTCCGCATCATCCAGCAGGGCCCTAGGGTCGGCCAGGAGCACCTCATGGTGGCGGCCATCCTGGTCAAAGACGGACAACCAGAGCCCGGTCACCAGGTCTTCAGGTCCGTCGGAGCGTAGAAAGACAGTCCGTGAGCCGTCCCCCACCGCCAGGGCCGACCGTGGCGCACCCAACGTAAACCGCAGGGTCCGGGCCTTGGCCCGCGGATATGCCTCCATCGCCCGATCCACCTCTTCGGCCATGCTCGCTCCTCGACTATCTCTGACATGATCCCCATGACCATGCATCTGCCACGATGATAAGCGCCCAGGTGCCAAAGGGGAATTCGAATAGCTCAACTGCGACGCGCCACCCAGCCCGCAGCAGACGTCAATCGTTCTACATGAGAAATTCTTATTGCCAAATATGGCCTATTCCCGGCCTTCGGCCGGCCGATGACCATTCCCTGCGGTAGAATAGTAGCGTGTTATCGCCAAAGACTGGTTGATGATGCCTGTTTCCCAGGGGTAGGGGTGTCAAGGCAGGACACCCCCATGAATGTATCTGGGGAGCAACCGACAATAGAGAAAATAGAGGTAACCAATGAATATCATGGTTCGTATCAAACGCGCATGCGCAGTACTCGCTGCCGGCGCCACCCTGGCAGGCGGCCTAGCGTTGCTGCCTACCGTGGCCCAGGCTGTGGAGAGCAAGAATGTCCAGACCAAGGCCGCTACTTACACAATCACGTTTAACGACACTGGTGCTGGAACCGTGATTACTCGTACTACCGGCACAGACGGCAAGCTGAAACTCGAAGATGTCCCAACGCCTACACTGTCCACTGAGTTGACCGAGCAGAATGTGAAACCTGACGGCTGGGTTGAGGATCCAACAAACCCAGATCAACATCCGATCGACTTCGCCAATCATGTTTTCACCGACAATGCCGTGCTCTATCCTCACTTCGTGGTGTTAGACCCCGCCGCCATCCCCACTTACACGGTCACTTTCATCAGTGTGAATCCGGAAAATATCCAAGATACATATATGGACCCGTTCCAAACTAATAGTGAAGGCAAGCTGGATATAGACGAAAACACACAACCCGAGGTTCATAACTTCGATGGTTACACCTTCGACGGTTGGTTTAGCGATAATGGCGGATCCCGTTACGTCCCCGGTGGCACCTACACCGCAGACACTGTTTTCAGGGCCAGGTACACCAAGGTGACCACTCCCAACGAGCCTAACAAGCCTGGTCAGACCGCTCCGGCTGACAACAACACCAAGCAGCCTGCCAAGGACAACAAGGCTCCCGCCAAGGATCCGGCTAAGAAGGACGCCAAGAACAACAACACTCTGGCTCAGACTGGCGCCGACGCCGTGGCTCCTCTGGCCATTGCCGCTGGCCTCTGCCTGGCCGCCGGCATCACCCTGGGTCTGCGTCGCAAGCTGGCTCTGTGAGCCTGCAGGCTTCGGCCTGACCCATGATGATTGAAGTTCAAAGGCCCCCTGGTCAATTGTGGCCACGGGGCCTTATCCATGCCCGGCAGTCGCGGTCGTTCGAACCTGTTCATTGGAGAAATTGCAAGCATCCGACCGCCCATTACCCCCTTCCGGCAGGGTCACGTACTATGAAAGGGTTATATGGAAAGGGATGACTATGAGCGTTCTCGATCGTTTCGAGAAGAGCGTGGAAGGCGCCGTTAACGGTGTCTTCTCGAAGTTCGGCTCCAAGGACCTACAGCCCGTCGACCTGTCGAGCGCCCTCGAGCGTGAGATAGACTCACAGGCCATGCCCGTCGGTCGCGACCGCACCGTGGCGCCCAACGAGTATCGGTTCAGACTATCCACCCCAGACTTCGACCGCATCGAGCAGTGGGGTTCGGAGGCTCTGGCCAACGAGCTGGCAGACAACCTGACCAAGTACGCCGAAAGCCAGCACTATGCCTTCGTCGGCCCGGTCGTGGTCATTTTCGAGGAGGACCTCAACCTGAACAAGGGCGACTTCCACCTGTCTGCCGAGTCGGTCCAGGGCAACGCGGCACCCGTCACCACCCCCGAGGAGTCCAAGGACTGCCCGGTGCTGGAGATCAACGGCCGCCAGTACCTGCTGACCGCCCCCATCACCACCATCGGCCGTGGATCCTCCTGCGACATCGTCATCGACGACGCAGGCATCTCCCGCCGACACCTGCAGATCGAGATCACCGACAAGGGCGTGGTAGCCCGCGATCTGGGATCCACCAACGGCACCTATGTAGAGGGACATCAGGTTCCCGCAGCCACCCTGCTGGACGGCAACACCATCACCATCGGCCGTACCCGCATCCTCTACTGGGCATCGTCACAGGAACAGGATTCGTAAGTCGCCCAGACCTTGAAGTAAGGTCGAATCATTATGCTGACTGAACTGACATTCGCCATCCTCAAATACGGATTCCTGGCTCTGTTATGGGTATTCGTCTGGCTGGCCATCCGTTCACTCCGCAAAGATATCGAAACTTTCAGCCCCAAGACCTCTCATACCCGTCGACGCAGCGAACGCGCAGCCCAGGGCAAGCTGCCGGCGGCAGCCAGATCCGTACCTATCGCCCCGGCCAGCAAGACAGAGCCTGCAAGTGACGACCCCTCTTTGTTGGTAGTCATTGACGGGCCCCTGGCAGGCTCATCCACACCGCTGTCCGGACGGCCCATCACCCTAGGGCGCTCCTCCTCGAACACACTGGTGCTGGACGACGAGTTCGTCTCAGGCCATCATGCGCGGGTCTACCAGGATCCTGCATCAGGCCGATGGGCCATCGAGGATCTGGGGTCCACCAACGGCACCGTCGTCTCGGGGCAGAAAATCACGGCGCCGACAATCCTACCGGCGGAGGTTCCCGTACGCATCGGTGCCACCACCTTCGAGTTGAGGTAGCCGCCCATGACCAGGAACGATGCGAGCCAAAAGCTGTTCCTCTACTCCACGGCGGTTTCAGACGTGGGGTACGTGCGCAGCAACAACCAGGATTCTGCCTTCGCCGGCGAGCGCCTGGTGGCCATGTGCGACGGCATGGGCGGCCACGCAGGCGGGGATACGGCCTCGACCATAGCCATCCGATCCCTGGCCCACATCGAACGCGACGACCGTGAGCAGGACGTGCAATCCCTGGCCCGGATGATGGAGACCTCGGTCATCGCGGCCCATGACGCCATCGTGGGCAAGGCCAAGCGCGAACACCGGCTGTCAGGCATGGGCACCACGGTCACGGCCCTGGCTCTGGCCGACGACTCCTGGGTGCTGGCCCATATCGGGGACTCCCGGGGCTACCTCCTGCGCGATGGCAAGCTGATCCGGATGACCCAGGACCACTCCTACGTGCAGCACCTGATCGACACCGGCCGCATCTCCCCGGCCGAAGCCCGCAACCACCCTCAGCGCAACGTGGTCATGCGGGTCCTGGGTGACTTCGACATCGACCCCCGTCCGGATATCTCCATCACCAAGGCCATGCCCGCAGACCGCTGGATGATCTGCTCGGACGGCCTCTGCGGTGTTCTGGAGGACTCGACCATCGCCGAGGTGCTGTCCACGGTCTCGGACCAGGCGGAGTGCGCCCAGCAGCTGGTCACCTTCGCCCTGAAGGCTGGCAGCACCGACAACGTGACTGTGGTCATCGCCGATGCCACGCTGGCCTTGGACGCCGATGCCTTTGACCTGCCCCATCAGACCCCTCTGGTCGGCGGCGCAGCCAGCTCCAACCTGGAGGCCCTGGCTGACATCCTGGATGAGCCCGTAGCGGCTGCACCGCGCCTGCGCGACCAGTCCCGGGAGTCCCCTGCCAAGCGTGCCGCCGATCTGGCCCAGGACCGGGATACCGCCAAGCAGGAGGACGAGGACGAAGATGGCCGCACCGCCCAGCCTTCGGCGGCCCGCGAGGAGAGTGGCGAACGGCATGTGCCCGACACCAGCGAAATCCCCGTCGTCCGCAAGAAGGACGGTTCAGCTTCAGCCGACCCCTACGACCCCGACGTGGCTGACGCCATCCACAAGGAGCATCTGGAGCAGCGCAAGCGCCAGCGCTCCCGGCATCGAAGAATTCGGCTGATCCTGGCCGGCATCATCACCTTGGTAATCCTCGCTCTGGCCGGAGGCACAGGTGCCGCCTATCGCTGGAGCCAGGAACAGTACTACCTGGGCACGGATCAGGGCCGTGTGGTCATCTACCAGGGTGTGCCCACCAAGGCCTTCGCCCTCTCGCTGTCCCACCCGGTGCAGACCACGGACATCGCCGTCAAGGGGCTGCCCCAGTCCTGGCGCGACCAGTTGGAAGAGGGCATCACCGTCTCCAGCATGGAAGACGCCCAGGAGCACGCCAGCCTGATCCGCAAGGAGGCCGGCGACCTCAAGCGTGAGCGCGCCAAAACTGCCGCTTCCCCCTCCGCTTCATCATCGCCGTCGAAAACCAGCCAGGACGGGCGGCACTCGTCATGATCGCCATCCGTCTGCGCCGCATAGGCCTTCTGCTCTTCTCCCTGCTGGTGGGGTTCATCGGCTTCTTCCAGATGTTCGCCCGTTCGGCGGGCCGCTTCCCCGGAGACTACGCTGCCCTGCTGGCAGTCACCGCCGCCCTCTTCATCGCCCTCTGGGTCCTCTTGGAGATTTTCCAGCCTTATGGCAGCCAAGCCATCCTGCCCAGCATCGTCATCCTGAGTTCCCTGGGCATCACCCTGATCACCCGCATAGATCTGCGCAACGCCCGGATCGGCCAACCCACACGAGTGGGCTTCACCCAGCTGATCTGGCTGTGTCTGGCCCTGGTCCTGTGCGGACTGCTGGTGGTGCTGCTCCGGGACTACAGGCTGCTGCGTCGCTTCTCCTATGTGAGCATGGTGGTGGGTCTGGTCCTGCTCTTGTCGCCCATGCTTCCCGGCATCGGCCGCGAGATCGGCGGCGCCCGCATCTGGATCGGCATAGGGTCGCACACCCTGCAGCCCGGCGAATTCGCCAAGCTCTTCCTGGCCTTCTTCTTCGCCGCCTACCTGTTCGACCACCGAGACCAGCTGGCCGTGGGCGGCAAGAAGGTGCTTGGCATGCGGATGCCCCGAATCAAGGATCTGGGCCCCATCATCATCGTCTGGCTTATTTCGCTGGCCGTCCTGGTCATCCAGCATGACCTGGGCACCTCGCTGATGTACTTCGCCATGTTCGTCTCCATGCTCTATGTGGCCACCGGCCGCACCAGCTGGATCGCCATCGGCTCGGTCTTCTTCGTCATCGGGGCCGTGGCCGCATCCATGATCTTCGCCCATGTAGGTGCCCGTGTGGACGCCTGGCTGCACCCCTTCAGCGATGCTGAGTTCAGCAAGGCCTTCGGCGGGTCCGGACAGCTGGTGCGCGGTATCTTCGGCCTGGCCGCCGGTGGGCTGACCGGCACCGGCCTGGGCCAGGGACGCCCCTGGATCACCCCCCTGGCCAACTCCGACTTCATCTACACCTCGGTGGGCGAGGAGCTGGGGCTGAGCGGCCTGCTGGTGGTCCTGGCCCTCTACCTGGTCATCGTGGCCTCGGGCATGATCACGGCCATGAAGATCAAGGACGGCTTCGGCAAGCTCCTGGCCTCCGGCCTGGTCTTCACCATGGCCTTCCAGGTCTTCACCGTGGTGGGCGGCATCACCCTGGTCATCCCCCTGACCGGCCTGACCATGCCCTACATGGCGGCGGGCGGTTCCAGCCTGGTGGCCAACTGCATCCTGGCCGTCCTGCTGATCATCATCTCCAATGCGGCCAACAAGCCGGTGCCCGAAGTCAGCTCAGACACCTTCAAGTACGAGGCCCTGGCCGTCCTGCGCCAGCAGGAGACCAGCAAGCGCAGCGGACAGGACGACTCGGACCATAACAATTCGGACCAAGACGAGGAGACCGACCTGCCAGCCACCGGACGCATCCCCGCCCGCCAGGTGCGAGGAGGTGGACAGTGAACAAGGCCCTGCGTCAACTCTTCAACGCCGTCATCGTCCTCTTCGTCATCCTAGGGCTTTCAAGCTCCATCATCATGGTGATCCGGGCCGGGAGCCTGAACTCGGATCCGCGAAATCTGCGCGCCCTCTACCACGAGTATGCGGCACCCAGGGGGGCCATCCTGACCTCGGACGGCGCCGTCATTGCCCAGTCCGACCCCATCAACGACTCCTTCCAGTACCAGCGGCACTACAACAAGGGGGGCGTTTACTCGCCCATCACCGGCTACTACTCCATCACCAGCCCGGCCGACCGGGGAATCGAGGCCTCGCGCGACCGCCTGCTGAGCGGCCAGTCGGACAGCCTGTGGATGGACCGGCTCAAGTCCCTCTTCACCGGCACCCAGAACAAGGGCGCATCCATCGAGACCTCCATCAATCCCGGCATGCAGGAAGCGGCCTATGACATGCTAGGCAACCTGTCCGGATCGGTGGTGGCCATCGAGCCCTCCACCGGCCGCATCCTGGCCATGGTCAGCACGCCGAGCTACAACCCCGGCGACCTGACCGCCCACGACAGCGGCGATGCCTCCCAGGCCTACCAGAAGCTGGCCTCCCGCTCCGACAACCCCATGCTCAACCGGGCCACCTCGCAGCTGTATCCGCCCGGGTCCACCTTCAAGGTGGTCGTGGCCGCCGCCGCCCTGGAGTCCGGCCAGTACCACCCCGACAGCCAGCTGCCGGCAGGAGCCTCATACACCCTGCCCGGCACCAACTACAACCTGACCAACGCCACAGCCACGGGCAACGGGGTCAACGGCAGGATCAGCATGGAGAACGCCCTGGCCTACTCCTCCAACACCGCCTTCGCCCAGCTGGGGGTCAGCCTGGGCGGCAAGGCCTTGGCCGAGCAGGCCCGCAAATTCGGCTACGGCTCCACCATCACCCTGGACGGAACCAACTCCACAGGCCGGCCCATGAAGGCTGTGGCCTCCAAGTTCCCCGAGGACCAGTCCCAGGACCGGCTCGCCCTGGCCTCCATCGGCCAGGGGGACACCCTGTCCACCCCCATGCAGGCGGCCATGACGGTCGCCGCCGTGGCCAACGGGGGCAAGCTCATGCAGCCGACCCTGGTTGACCGGGTGCGCTCCAGCGATCTGAGCGTCATCAGCGAAACCACGCCCTCGGTCTACTCGCAGGCCTTCTCCACGGACACCGCCAAGGCCCTGACCACCATGATGGATGCGGTGACCACCAAGAGCTACCCGGAGCTGGCCATCCCCGGCATGCAGGTGGCGGCCAAGTCCGGCACGGCCCAGATCGGCGCGGGCAATGCGGCAAATGACGGGTGGATGGTAGGATTCGCCCCGGCCGATAACCCCAAGGTGGCTGTTGCCGTCGTGGTGCATGGCATCTCCTCCTATGGCATGGAGATCGCCGGGCCGATCATGAAACGCGTCATGCAGGAGGCTGCCAAGTGAAACTGGTACAGGGACAGCTCATCCATCGACGGTACCGTCTGGACCGCCGTCTGGCCCAAGGGGGCATGGGCGAGGTCTGGAAGGGCTACGACATCGAACTGGGCCGTGTGGTGGCCATCAAGGCCCTGCGCGAGGACCTGACCAACGAGGAGTCCAAGCTGCTGCGGCTGCGGGCCGAGGCGCACAATTCCGCCAACCTGGCCCACCCCAACATCGCTGCCCTCTTCGAGTACTACGAGCATGACGGCATCGGATTCCTGATCATGGAATACGTGCCCAGCCAATCCCTGGCAGACATCTACCGGGACCGGGGCGCCCTGGACCCCATCGAGCTGCTGCCCATCCTGATCCAGACGGCCCGGGGGCTCTACGTGGCCCACTCCCACGGTGTCATCCACCGGGACGTCAAGCCGGCCAACATCATGGTCTCCGACACCGGCGAGGTCAAGATCACCGACTTCGGGGTCTCCTACTCAACCAACCAGGGGCAGATCACCCAGGACGGCATGGTGGTGGGCACGGCCCAGTACATCTCGCCCGAGCAGGCCCAGGGCCTTCAGGCCACCCCCCAGTCAGACATCTACTCCCTGGGCGTGGTGGCCTACGAGGGGCTCTGCGGGCACCGGCCCTTCACCGGCGCCACCCCGGTGGACATCGCGGCGGCACATGTCAACGACCCTGTGCCGCCGCTGCCCGACTCGGTGGATAACCAACTCATGAACTTCGTCATGTCCATGCTGGCCAAGGACCCGCGGGACCGCCCGGCGAATGCACTGGTGGTCTCGCACACACTGGCCAGGATCGAGCAGCGGCTGCTGGATCAGCAGGTGGGCGAGACGGAGGTCATCAATCCACGCGCACCCATGCCTCGACGCATTATGAGCAGGCCGCACGCGGTAAAAGACATCTTCAGGCCCTTCTGGGGGCACTATGGAGAAGGAAGCGCACAGCGCGGCCTTGAAGCGACGAACGGAGGGGATACCCTATGAGCATCACACTGCCGCCGTCCCTAGCGGACGGACGATACCGTCTGGGACAGCTGATCGGACGCGGTGGCATGGCCGAGGTCCACAAAGCTGTGGACACGCGTCTGGGAAGGACTGTCGCGGTCAAGATCATGCGATCCGATCTGGCCAACGACGAGGTCTTCCTATCGCGGTTCCGGCGGGAAGCCCACTCGGTCGCCCTGCTCAACAACCCCAACATCGTCTCCATCTACGACTCGGGCGAGGAGATACTGACCGACGACCAGGGCAACCATGAGCGGGTGCCCTACCTGGTCATGGAGTACGTCAAGGGCCAGACCCTGCGGTCCATCCTCAAGGAGAACGGCGCCCTGAGCCAGCGCGACAGCGAGCAGGTCATGCTGGGCATGCTGAGCGCCCTGGACTACTCCCACCACATGGGGGTCATCCACCGGGACATCAAGCCCGGCAACATCATGATCTCGGAGCAGGGCATCGTCAAGGTCATGGACTTCGGCATCGCCCGGGCCATGGACGATTCGGCCGCCACGATGACCCAGTCCCAGGGCGTGGTGGGCACGGCCCAGTACCTGAGCCCTGAGCAGGCCCGCGGCGAGAGCGTGGACATGCGCTCCGACCTCTACTCGGCCGGCTGCGTCCTCTACGAGATGCTGACCGGGCGGCCGCCCTTCAACGGGGATTCGGCCGTGGCCATCGCCTACCAGCACGTCACCGAGGTGGCCACCCCGCCCAGCACCATCGTGCCCGGCCTGCCGAAGATGTGGGATTCCATCTGCGCCAAGGCCATGGCCAAGGACCGGCAGAACCGGTACGCCACGGCCTCCGCCTTCAAGAGCGACATCCTGGCCTTCATGAACGGCGGAACCCCGGTGGCTGCCGCCTTCAACCCGCTGACCGACCTGGCCAACGTCAAGGCCCGCAAGGATGCCGAGCAGGGCACCGAAACGGCCACCATGCCGCTGACCGAAGAGGAGACGGCCGCCACCCAGGCCTTCAACCCCGTTCAGGATTCGCTCAACCCTGCTGCTGCCACCGGCGTAGCCACAGCTGAGCGCACAGCCGCCAAGACGGCCCAGCAGAAGGCCAAACGGCGCAAGAAGATCATCATCGGCGCCGTCCTGGGAGCCCTGCTTCTGGTGGCCGCCGGGCTGGGTCTCTGGACGGTCGTGAACCGGAACCATCATCAGATGGCCGAGGTGCCCACCATCAACGCGCAGATGTCACGGATCCTCGCCCGCGAGAAGGTCACCGCCGCAGGCTTCCACTATCAGGAGAAGGAGGACCACGACTCGGCCGAGCCCAAGGGGACCTTCACCAAGCAGAGCCCCAAGGGCGGAAGCATGGCTCCCAGGGGCTCCACAGTGACCGTCTGGTTCTCCTCCGGGCCTAAGGACACAGCCATTCCCGACGTCAAGGGCATGAACCAGCAGGAGGCCCGCAAAACCCTGGAGAAGACCGGATTCAAGGTCTCCCCCGCCGCCTCGGTGGAGGACAGCCAGGATGTGCCCAAGGACCATGTGACCCGCACGGATCCCGCCGCAGGCCAGAGCGTGGCCAAGGGAACCAGCATCCTGATCTACATCTCCTCGGGCATGACCAAGGTGCCTGATCTGTCTGGCAAGAGCAAGGACGACGCAACCAAGACCCTGCAGAGTCTGCACTTCAACATCACCATCCGCGAGCAGGCCTCCAACACCGTGGCCAAGGATATGGTCATCAGCACCGATCCGGCTGCCGGGTCCTCCGTGCAGCAGGGAGCCATGATCACGGTCACCGTCAGCAACGGCATGCAGTTGGGCAACTACATCGGTATGACCCTGGGCGAAGCCAAGCGCACCCTGGGCCAGGGGGTCAAGATCACGGTCAACGGCCCTGGCAACGACAACGCCGAGGTCACCGGCCAGGATCCTGCCGCAGGCGCCTCCTTCGACAAGTCCAAGGACACCATCACCCTGACCACAGCCATCCGCATCCCGCCCTTCTCCCAGGGCGAGACCTTGGGCAGCTACCGGCAGAAGCTGACCAACAGCGGTGTCAGCGCCGACAGGATCACCTCCATCGGCAAGGACACGGACAAGGTGACCGCTGTAAACCCATCGGCGGGAAGCAGGGTGGACGACAACACACCCATCACGGTGACCACCATCAGCTCCACCAACTGACCTGATATGGCCCCGGCGGGCACAGTCCTGCCGCCGGGGCCATATGTTGGGTCATACAAGGCCAGGCAGCATGAGTACGGGTGAAGTAGCGGCGCCTTTCAGACCATGGCCACCGTGGTGTCTTAGATAAACTAGGGCAATCACTTCCGGCAGTCGGCAAGATATGACATCAATAAGCGGCGGGGCCGCAGGATCACCTTGGATCCTGCGGCCCCGCCGCTCTTCCTATGACGCCCAGGTCAGAAGGTGGAGTAGTTGGACATCTGTCTGAGCATGGGCACGTTGCTGGCCAGCCATGGGAAGCCCCATTCCATCAGGGCACAGACCAGCGCCAGCAGAAGCAGAATCAGCAGAAGCCATCGAATCGGGGCTATGCCGGACTGGTGCCGCAGCAGCCAGCCGTAGAGGCTGATCATGGGCCGAGGCTTTTCGCCCTTGCGAATCTGCCGCAGCAGGGGGTAACGCCAGGCAGCCAGTGCCGCCAGGTAGATGATCAGATAGGCTGCTGCCAAAACCAGGAAGACCGGCTGCAGAGAGCCCAGCCTGGCCATGATCGAGCCCTTGTCGTCGGCAAAGGCCACATTGCTGCCGCGGTCGCCCAACAGTTCCTTGGGCACGCCGTCGGATACCTTGGCCCAGTAGCCGAATTCGCCCCAGCTGATCCACCGATGGGTGGCCGTGGTGTACTTGGGCTCGCAGGTGGTCAGTGTGATCATGCGCCGATCAGGAGCGTCGCTGGGCGAATCAGGGTTGGGGGCGATGACGCTCACCTCTTCGGGCGAGACGATCTTGTAGCGGGTGTAGTGGTAGACGTACCAGTAATCCTTGGTGCGCAGGACGATGGCGTCGCCCACCCGCAACTCGTCCACATGGCCCAGCGGCTCACCATAGCCAGCGCGGTGTCCGGCAATGGCCACGTTGCCCATCTCGCCCGGCATCTGCGTATTGGGGTAGTGCCCCAGTCCCGCGTAGGCCAGCTCCCGGGGCGACGTGCCCTGAACCACATTGCGCTCCCAATGCTGTCCGAAACGAGGAATATAGGCCTGAGCCATCAGTTCACCCTCGGAGGCCTGCTTGGGCTGCACCGGCGGCGCCCCCTTCTGAGGCTTGGCCACCTTGCGGGTGTCGCCCGATCCCGGGTTGCTCCAGGAGGTCGAGGCCCGGGCCTGCAACTGCTGATGCTCGGACTGCACGCCGGTCCACCAGAGCTGCCAGACCACGTAGAGGGCGCAGATGACGGCCAGGGTAATCAGCAATTCCCCTACGATTTCTGCAATGCCCACCAGCCAGGCTCGTCGCTTATCCGCCGGCTTATCGGCCGCCGGCTTATCGGCCGACGTCTTGTCGTTCTCCGCGTCCTCTGTCGTCATTTACCGTGCCTTCTCATCTAGCGATGCGTACTGGAGTGGCTGCAGGACAGCCGTCGTCTCAGGGAATTTCAGATTGTCCGAAGATTCGACATTCCATCCCAGACCTACCGTATTCACGTACTCCTTGTAAATGCGGATGGATGGCGAAGCATTCAGGGACTTGGTCATCCGGTCGACTGGTCCTATGGCTGAAATCTTATATGGCGGCGAGTACTTTCGGCCGTGCAGCAGCAGCACATTGCCCACGCATCGCACGGCCGTGGTGGGCAGCACCCGCTGATCCTGGATCCGCATGGACTCAGCTCCCCCGGCCCAGAGCGCATTGACCACGCTCTCCACATCCTGCTGGTGGATGACGTAATCATTGATGTTGGCCGTCGACCCGTCGGACCCCACCTTCTGCTGCCAGAGCGGGGAATCGTTGAGGGTCACCGTCAGCCCCGGCCCCTGGACGGCCTTGAGCACCGTGCCCGAGCCAGGGTCCTCGCGGGACTGGTCCGAGCTGCCCTTGTCGTCGGTAAGGGTCTTCAGCGCGTTGATCTGGGAGCTCATGTCATTGATGTCCTTGCGCAGCTCAGCAGCCTTGTTCTGGCGCTCCTCCACCAGCCCGGCCGTGTCCGAGGTGACCGTGACCGTCCTGTTGACACGGATGTTGGTGGTCAGCATGTACCCGACCAGGGCCAGCACCACAGCCACGGACACTGTGCCGACCAGGGACCTGTGCGCACCGTGCCGTCCCGTCCGTCTGGTCATAGGCATACCCTCATCCTCGTCTGCGATAGTATTACGTTCGAGTCTAACCGCTACTATGGCTTAGTAGATCTACTGAAGGAGAATAACCTCATGGCAGAGCATCAACTCCATGATGACGAGGACCAGGCGGTGGACGAGGCCAAGACCGCTGACACTGGCGAGGACGCCGAGGACGAGGAGTACGGCCTGTCCATGGACAAGGTGGAGGCTGTGCTCAACCAGAACGTTGACAAAAAGCACATGACCCCGCAGATGCGCCGCATCGTGCAGCGTCAGGAGGAGAACACCCGCCGCGTGGAGGACACTATCAAGAGCACCAAGGCCAATCCACGTTGGTTCGTGCCTCTCTTCGTCACGCTGATGGTGGTGGGCCTGATCTGGATCGTGGTCTACTACATCGCCTCCACCCGGGGCAATGTCTTCCCCATCCCCGGCATCGGCAACTGGAACCTGGCCGTGGGCTTCGGCATTCTGCTGGTCGGCTTCCTCATGACCATGTGGTGGCACTGATCCAGCCACAGTGTTCTTCAGGAACCCCGCAACCGTCCAGACACGGCTGTGGGGTTCTTTGTATACTGCCTATAACCGTCCACACCTGAACGTTATGCGTGTGTGGATTCAAGCCTCCAGCTCCACCTATTTCATCCACTGTTGTCAGACTCAAGCCACAGTTATCCACAATCGCCCGAATTCATCGTGGACGGTCTCATGCACTCGTCCACAACCCTACTGCTGATTGGGTTCTGCCTTCACTTATCCACTTTTTGCCGGTATATATGCACCAGTTCTGGATACTTATTCCCAGGTTATCCACACGATTGTCAACAAATGTGGATAGATGACATCCATGTCATTTACCGATAACGAGACACAAAGCGGAGACGAGATAGTCGGCAGCCAGATGCTGATTTTCAGCGCATGGGGTTGGCCATGTTGCAGCCCAGAGCCAACAGGACCAGGGCCGCCAGGAAGATCAGCGTGGGCAGCAGCCAGGAGAGCAGGCCATGCACCCGCGAGCCAGGCCGGTCCATGTGCAGCAGGGCCAGCATGAAGAGGCCGCCGACTATGAATCCGCCCACATGGTCCTGCCAGGCGATGCCGGGCACAAACAGGGGCATGCAGAAGTTGATGGCCATCCAGACCACCATGGAAACGATGTCGATCCCCAGACGGCGGTAGACCACCAGGATGGCGGCGAAGAGCCCGAAGAGCGCGCCCGAGGCTCCGATGGCCGACGTGCCCCATCCATTGGGCGCCAGGACCGCATAGACCATCAGCCCCAGGTCTCCGCCCAGCCCGCTGATCAGATAGAGGGCCAGAAAACGCCCATGCCCTATCAGATTTTCCAGCACCGGCCCCACAACCCAGAGAGTGATCATGTTGAAGAGGATGTGCGAGACATTGGTGGCGTGCAGAAATATGTTGGTCACGAACATCCAGGGCTCATGAATGGCCGTAATCGGCACGAAGGCCCAGTAGCCCAGCAAAAGCCGCTGGTAGCGAAGCGGAGCCAGCAGGTACAGGGCCATCTGGATGACCCAGGCCACTATGCATATCAGGGTGATGGCTATGGTCACCACCGGAGCATGGTCACCCCAGTGCCGCCGGATCCAGCCCAGCGGCCCCCGACCGTTCCCTCCGCCTGCGAAACCGGTGCCCATGCCATTAACCATGAACCTTACCTTACCTGACCATCCGGCCCGGGGTGTGCGGTTTCCGTGCCGCAATGGCACCGATGCGCCCCACAGTTCGCCGCTTTCTACTAGGATGATGACTAGGTCGGTCGAAGTGGGCAGGACCGACGAAAGTCGTCGAAAGGAGCCAAACATGGAGAATTCATCTTCAAACGGCTGGAAGTTCTTTGCACTGCTCTTCGGCACGCTGCTGGCCGGCGTTGTCGCTCTGTTCGTATACAAGCAGCAGAACCCGGATTACGATCCCTGGGAGGAGCCCTGGGAGAACAGCTCATCGCCAGTCGACCTGGGCCTGGCCAAGGATGAGGAGGACAAGGGATCCGAGGACCCCGAGACCCCTCTGCAAGCGGGCGCACAGGCCTGACCGTTCCGGTCGGGAAGGAATCCGACCCAGCGTCAAAGACGTGAGGGCAACGGGTTCCTTTTTTCATGCCTGAATTCGGCCCGGCTGCAGCCTGCTGGGACACGCCTGTTGGGGCGGCGCGTCACAATGGAGCCATGAGTGCCATACGGGAAGCAGACATGGAAGAAGGCCGCCGGGATTTTCTGGGCTGGCGCGATGCAGCCAAGGAGGCCGCGAACAATCTGGGCCCTGAGGGCGACCGGCTGACAGTGGCCCCGCAAACCGACAGGCGCAGCAAGGCCATGGCTGTCCGCTATTCCCTGCACATGCTGGAGATCAAGGCCCCCGGCCCCGGCGTAGAGGTCAGAGTGGCGCCTTGGGGGGCCGTCAAGATTCTGGACGGGCCGGCATCCGACCCGCATAACCTGACCCCGCCCGACGTCATCGAACTGGACCCGGATGTCTGGCTGCGGCTGGCCGCCGGCGTCACCAGCTGGAGCGAAGAAGCCGCAGCCGGGCATATCAGCGCCGTGGGCGAGCGAGACGATCTGCACGAGCTGCTGCCGCTGGTATGAGGCCGGCTACTTGCTCGCGGACCCCTTGGCTGCGGTCTTCTTGTCCTTGTGGTGTTTGAGCGCGCTAGGCACGGGAATGGGTATGCGCTTGTGGGGCTTGGGCGTGGCTGGCATCTCCCCAGAGGTGGCCTTGGCAGCAGCCTCAGCGGCCCACCGGGCGTAATCGTCCAGATCATCGTCCGTGGAATCCTCGGGGTCCTGGCCCCCCGATTTGCGCGAATCCGGCTTGGAGTACTCCTCTTCAACCATTTTGAAGGGATCCTTGCCCCTGGTTCCGGGTTCCTTGCTGCTGAGCTCTTTGGCCAGCTCGTCGTAATCCGTGTCCGTTGTCAGATATTTGAGCTTCCGGGCTATTTTCGTCTGCTTAGCCTTCTGACGTCCGCGGCCCATCCGACCCCCTTCGCCAGGTAACGTGCACTTAGGCAACTTGAATGTGAATTTGCATCATTTATGAGAGTACCACCTGAGCATCTTGTCGGCTCGGACTTTTACCATAAAAGCAATTCCCAGAACGACATTCGGCACGACGGCAAGGGTGGGACCATGCAGGGAGAAGTCACAGCGGCAGGCAACGAGATCAGCGACAGCTTCAGAGCCGCCAAGCATCGGTCCGACCAGGTGCTGGCCGAGCTGGACAAGAATCCGAGCCGCTACACCATGCTGACCGGCGACCGCCCGACCGGCAGGCTCCACCTGGGCCATTACTTCGGGTCCATCCGCGAGCGCGTCCAGATGCAGAATCGCGGCGTGCACACCAACATCGTCATCGCCGACTACCAGGTCATCACCGACCGGGACACCACCGAGCACATCCGCGACAACGTGCTCAACCTGGTCCTGGACTATCTGGCTGCGGGCATCGACCCCAGGAAGACCATGATCTTCACCCATTCGTCCACCCCGGCGGAGAACCAGCTGCTGCTGCCCTTCCTCTCCCTGGTGACCGAGGCCGAGCTTCACCGCAACCCCACCGTCAAAGCCGAGATGGAGGCCAGCGGCCACGCCCTGACCGGCCTGCTGCTGACCTACCCGGTCCACCAGGCCTGCGACATACTCTTCTGCAAGGCCAACGTCGTGCCCATCGGCAAGGACAACCTGCCGCACGTGGAGCTGACCCGGACCATCGCCCGCCGCTTCGACGAGCGTTACCCCGGCCAGGCCCCGGTCTTCCCCGAGCCTGATGCCATCCTGTCCGACACCCCTGAGATTCCGGGTCTGGACGGACGCAAGATGAGCAAGTCCTACGGCAACTCCATCATGCTGGGAGCCACCGCCGAGGAGACGGCCAAGCTGATCCGCAAGTCGCCCACCGACTCCGAGCGCAGGATCACCTTCGACCCCGTCAACCGCCCCCAGGTCTCCGCCCTGCTGACCACGGCCGGCCTGGTGACCGACCGGAAGCCCGAGGACATCGCTGAGGAGATCGGCGATGCCGGATCGGGCGCCCTCAAGGCCTACGTGACCAAGTCGGTCAACGAATTCCTGGCGCCCCACCGCGAGCGTCGGGCCGAGCTGGCCAAGGACATGGACGCCGTGCGCGACATCCTGGTCGAGGGCAACAAGCGCGCCAACCAGATAGCCGAGGAGACCCTTGATCAGGTCCGCTCGGCCATGGGCATGCGCTACTAGACGTCGTACCGCCAGGAGCGGTCGGTCAGCACCCGGGCCGTGACCAGGCCGATGGGCAGGCAGATGATGACCATGAAGGCCCGGAAGGCCCAGTCCAGGGCGTTGAGCGTATTGAACTGCCCCAGGTAGAACATGGCCCGGTACATATACAGGCCGGGCACCATGATGACGATGGAGGGCACGGTCAGGCTGATTCGTGGGTAGCCCAGGTGGGGCGGCAGCAGGCCGTGACGGACCGAGGAGCGCCAGACCGTGGCCAGCATGCCGGCCAGGAAAGCGCCCAGAAAGGCGGCCATCTCCGGAGGGACATGAAGCAGGTCCTGCATCTCCAGACGCATGGTGTCGGTCAGAGCGCCGATGACGGCGGCCACCAGGGCCATGCGCTGGGGTGAGTTGAAGAGGACTGAGAAGCCCCAGACCCCGCAGAAGGCCGCAATCAAGCGCAGGCCGGCCATCAGCAAGGGACTCAGGTTCATGGGTTCAAAGCCCTGGGGGTTGAGCATGACCATCCGCGCCACGGCCCAGCCACCCAGCGTGGCCACCAGGATGATCGAGAAGGCATAGGTGATGCGCTGCACCCCAGACGGGAAGTCCAGCTTGGCGATGTCCAGGCCGCCGGTGACCAGGGGGAAGCCGGGAATGACGAAGAGGATGGCGCCGATGTAAGCCGTGTCGTGCTTGAGGGCCACCGGGTCGAAGATGCCCACCAGCCTCAGCGTACCGACGCAGGCCAGGGCGGCGATGATGACCGCCACCCCGGTGGCGAAGAACTGGTTGATCCGCCTGCCCAGCATCTGACGGCGCACCCACTGGCCTATGCCAGCGCCGACGAAGGCTCCGGCCATGTCGTAGGGGCCGCCGCCCAGCAGGAAGACGAAGGCTGCGCAGGCCACGGCCGAGGCGAAGCCCGAGAAGAGGGGCGAATAGAGGGGTTTGCGTCGCTCGATCAGGTCCAGGCGTTCGTGCGCCTGCCGGACCGTGATGCCGCCCGTTGCCTGCGGCTCCGGGGACGCGGACTTGTCAGAGGAGGCAGGCCGCCCAGCCTCAGAGCCGCGGCCTTGGCTGGTTGCAGACGGTCCGGTGGCTGCAGAACCGGCGGCGCTCGAATCCGAATCCTTGGCCACGCCGTCGGCAGAAGCGGAAGCAGAGACAGAAGCAGCCTTGGAATCCTTGGAATCCTCCGGCCGAGGCGTGGAGCCTACGGTGCCCAGTCCGGCGGCCGTTCTGGTGTCTATGGCTGCCGCATCGATCCGGTTCTGGCTGATCTCGTCCTCGTTGTGCACGGCGGTGGCCACCGCGTCCTTGAGCGCCTTGGCCGCATCCTGGTCCTGGGCCAGCACCTCCTTGACAGCCTTGCGGGCCGCCGCGTAGACGTTCGGCTCGTCCAGGTTGTCCACCAGCTCCCGGGAGACCACCGTCATGGTGTGGTAGGTCCCCGCCTGCCCGCACTTGACGCTGAGCCAGTCCGCGAAGTGTTCCAGCAGCCAGATCCGCTCGGTGTTGACCCCGGTGGTGGGCAGGTCCACCACCTCGGTGATCCGAGACACGCCATCCGTGCAGGTGGCCTCGATGTCGGTCAGGTTCACGTCGGCCCGCACATGCACGCCCATGGGGTAGGCAATCCTGTGCATCATCTCGCGCACGCGGAAGCTTCCCGTGCCGGCTCCCAGCTCCAGCATGCCCACCCGCACAATCAGGCTGGTCTTGGCCGCTATGCAGGCCTCGACGATGGGTTTGTCGTAATCGCGTTCAATGTCCTCCATGTCCAGCGGAATGGAGTGGGTGTGGTACTTGCTTACCCGTCTGACCTCGGCTGCGGTCCTGCCGCGATAGCCGTCCTTGGAACTCCTGCTCTTGAATTTCACACCCACATTCATACTCCACCCGGGTCACGTGCCCTTGCACCGCCGCACGGGACCATGAAACGTATCCGACCCGAAAGCGTCCTAGAATGGGCCGCGAGCCATCGAACCGAAGGCTGTGGGCCTGCAACGCCGACCACCAATAACCGCGGAGGAGCCGTGGAATGGTCGAAGACCGGGCAACCTGCGATTCGACAAGGAGGACTGATGACAGACAGTAATCAGCAAATCACGGCTGCCGATGCGACCCTGGTCACATCCGGCACCGGGACCAAGGGGCCGGAGGAACGCAAGCTGCCTCAATCGTTGGATGAGGACATGGCCTTGTGCCTGCGGCTGCTCAGGGATGTGTTGGGGGAATTCGATCAACAGCTGCTCAAGCGGTTCGACTCCCTGCGCGAGGACGTGATGACGGCCAGCGCCGAGCACTTCAACCGCCACCCCTCGGACCCCGTGCCTGACGAGGACGGCCTGTCCAAGGCCGTGGCCCTGATCGACGACACATCCGTCAAGGATTCCCAGCTGCTGGCCCGCGCCCTGACCACCTACTTCCACCTGGCCAACCTCTGCGAGGAGAACTACCGGGTGAAGGTCCTGCATGAGCGCGAGGGCAAGGTCGATCTGAAGGTCAAGGGCACCGACCCCATCAACGAGATGACCAGCGCCTACAGCCAGCTGCTTCAGGAGATGGGCCCGGCCAAGGCCTCGGAGCTGCTGGAGAAGCTGGAGTTCCACCCCGTCTTCACCGCCCACCCCACTGAGGCGCGGCGCAAGGCCGTGGAGGGCAAGATCCGGCGCATCGCCAACCTGCTGGCCGTCCGCCGCGGCCTGGGCGGCTCCGAGCTGGAGGAGAACGAGCGTCTGCTGCACAACGAGATTGACGCCCTCTTCCGCACATCGCCCATCGCAGCCAAGAAGCCGACGCCCGTCGAGGAAGCCAACACCATTCTGGACATCTTCGACGCCACGCTCTTCGAGACCATTCCCAAGGTCTACCGCCGCTTCGACGACTGGATGCTGGGCAAGAAGGCCGGCATGGTCAAGCCCGTCTGCCCCGCCTTCTTCCACCCGGGCAGCTGGATCGGCTCCGACCGCGACGGCAACCCCAATGTGACCGCCAAGGTCTCGCGCAAGGTGGCGCGCAAGTTCTCCGACCACATGCTCAAGGCCCTGGTCAAGGCCACCACCACCGTGGGCCGCAACATGACCATGGAAGTGACCACCACGCCCCCCAGCCCTGAGCTGAGGAGCCTGTGGAGCCACCAGAAGGAGATGAGCGAGCGCCTGACCGACCGGGCCACCACCATCTCGCACAACGAGCTGCACCGGGCCGTGGTCCTGGTCATCGCCGACCGCCTGCAGGCCACCATCCAGCGTGACGCCGACCTCATGTATGCCGACTGCGACGACTTCATCGCCGACCTGCGCGTGGTCCAGGACTCCCTGGCCAAGGCGGGCGCGGCCCGTCAGGCCTACGGCCCCCTGCAGGATCTGATCTGGCAGGCCCAGACCTTCGGCTTCCACATGGTCGAGATGGAGTTCCGCCAGCACTCCCTGGTCCACGCCCGCGCCCTGGAGGACATCCGCGAGCACGGCCTGCACGGCGAGCGCGGCGAGCTGCAGCCCATGACCCACGAGGTGCTCGACACCTTCCGGGCCCTGGGAGCCATCCAGAAGCGCAACGGCCAGAAGGCCGCCCGCCGCTACATCATCTCCTTCACCAAGTCGGCGCAGAACGTCAAGGACGTCTACGAGCTGAACCGTCTGGCCTTCGAGCACGCCGAGGACGTGCCAGTCATCGACGTGATCCCCCTGTTCGAACAGCTGGAGGACCTGCAGAACTCGGTGGACGTGCTGGAGGAGATCATCAAGATCCCCGAGGTCCAGGCCCGGCTCAAGGAGACCGGCAACAAGATGGAGGTCATGCTGGGCTACTCCGACTCCTCCAAGGACGCCGGACCCGTCTCGGCGACCCTGGCCCTGCACTCCGCCCAGGAGCGCATCGCCAAGTGGGCCGAGAGCCATGACATCGACCTGACCCTCTTCCATGGACGCGGCGGCGCCGTAGGCCGTGGCGGCGGCCCTGCCAACCGTGCCGTGCTGGCCCAGCCTGTGGGCTCGGTCAACTGCCGGTTCAAGCTGACCGAACAGGGCGAGGTCATCTTCGCCCGCTACGGCAACCCGGTCCTGGCCATCCGCCACATCGAGTCCGTGGCTGCGGCCACACTGCTCCAGTCCGCGCCCAGCGTGGAGGATCGCAACACCACCATGACCGAGAAGTACGCGGATATGGCCGACAAGCTGGACCAGGCCGCCCACGAGCGCTTCCTGGACCTGCTGCACACGCCGGACTTCGCCCCCTGGTTCTCCATCGTGACGCCCCTGAACGAGATCGGCCTGCTGCCCATCGGCTCCCGGCCGGCCAAGCGCGGCCTGGGCGCCAAGTCCCTGGACGATCTGCGGACCATACCCTGGGTCTTCTCCTGGGCGCAGGCCCGCATCAACCTGGCCGCCTGGTACGGCCTGGGCACCGCCTGCGAGAAGTTCGGCGACCTGGAAACCCTGCGTCAGGCCTACGAGGAATGGCCGCTCTTCAGCACCTTCATCGACAACATCGAGATGAGCCTGGCCAAGACCGACGAGCGCATCGCCAAGATGTACCTCTCCCTGGGCGACCGGGACGACCTGAGCCAGAAGGTCCTCTCGGAGATGGAGCTGACCCGCAAGTGGGTTCTGCAGATCGTGGGCGACGAGTGGCCCCTGCAGCACCGCCACGTGCTGGGCCAGGCCATCCGGATCCGCTCTCCCTACGTGGACGCCCTGTCTGTGACTCAGGTGCGCGCCCTGCGGGCCCTGCGTCGTCGCAACGACAAGGAGGAGCTCAGCAAGAGCCAACAGGCCGACTTCATCTACCTGATCCTCTGCACCGTTTCGGGAGTCGCCGCCGGCCTGCAGAACACCGGCTGATCTCTGCTTGACGGTTTAAGGATGAGGCCCCGTTCTCTTGCAGATAGCAGGAGGCGGGGCCTCGCCGTATTCAATTGCCTTTGCTGTGGTCGTGTGTTGTTTTCTGACTGGGTGGTAGGGTGAAAGGCGGGGGATGTCGAGAAGACGGCTGGCTTCGCCATTGGCTCCTGCGATTTGATGCAGGGCTGGCGCTGGCAGGCAGAACGTTGAATAGGCAAGCGGCGTTGATACCGTTTGGTGTTTGGTGAAGGGGTTTTGGTTTCATGCATCTGGTTTCCCGTCTGCGCCGCATCCTGGCGATGGCTGTCATCCTGCTGGGAATGCTGGCCGGCTTGGGCGTCGCATCCGCCCAGGCGGATGCTCCTGTCCACGACCGGGGGGGGGGGTCGTCAGACCCCTCGCGTAGCTGAGCAAACCCCCGGCATTCCCCACGGCAGCGCAACCAGCACCCCGCTGCCCTCGCCATCGCCGATACAAGCCACCACACCATTAAGCCCGACAGCAAGCCCAGGAACCCCGTCATCGACGACAGGAACACCCGGCAGCGCAGACGCCGCTCCTGCCAAGCCATCCGAAAAGTCGGATGGTCAGGCTTCGCATACAGTGCGCTTCGACCCTGCCGACGGCAGCACACCTACTCAGTCAACCGTGAAAACCGGCACGCTCGCCGCTCCCCCGCAACAGAACCCAGTGCGCGAGGGCTTCCGGTTCGACGGGTGGACATACAACAACCAGCCTTTCGACTTGCAGACGCCCATCCTCCAGGACACGACCCTGAAAGCCCAATGGTCGAAAACCACGGACTGGACGCTGAGCCCTGACCATGGGCCCGCCACCGGCACCAAGCTGACCATCAGCCCGCCCGACAGGCAGGAGCCTCAGTTCGCCAGCATCCAAGCCGCTGGAGACCAGTTCCTCGGCCTGGCCGGCGACGGGCGGATCTACACCTGGACGCAGGAGAGCACGCCCAAGCAGGCGCCCTCCCCCGCCCAAGCATCCGACGGGTTCCGCTACCTGCAGGTTGCAGCAGGCAGCCGATGGCAGGCCGCGCTCGGATCCGACCAGCGGATATACACCTGGGCCAGCGGACAGCCCACGCCCGCCATCCTCGACACCGGCAAGGATGCCGGGTTCACCAGCATCAGCATGAACGATGACCGGCTCCTGGCCGTGGACCGGCAGGGACAGGTCCACGCCTGTCAGGCCAGCCAGGCCGACAGCCAAGGCCTGAACCCGAAATTCTTGGAGCAGGCCGCCATCAGCCTGCCCGGGCAAGCGCAGGCCGTCCTCGCTGCGGCCTCCGCCAGCCAGGCGCTCATCGTGGACGCTGACGGGCAAGCCTGGACCTGGGAGATGAGCAACCTCGGGAAAGCCAAGCCCGCACGCGTCAAGCAGGAACCAGACATGCGCACCGTCCAGGCCCAGGCCCTCAACCAGGGGTTCCTCCTCCTGGACGCGGACGGGCAGGCCTGGTACCTGGCTGACAGCACGAGAAGCATGACCCCAGTCAGCCTGCCGGACGGCGTGCAGGCCAACAGGATCACCGCCAACAAGGACCAGGCCGTCATCACTGATGCGGACGGCCACGTCTGGGCCTGGCAGGCCGGCGAAACCCCCAAGCGCGCGGACGACGGGAGCCAGCAGTACGTGCAGGCCGCCGCTGCCGGCAACAGGATCGCCGCCATCAGCAGGCAGGGCGGCATGTTCGCGTGGAGCCTGGACGGGCAGGGCCAGCCCGGCAAACCCAACAGGCTCGACACCACTGCTGCGCCCATCCTGGCATCAGCCAGCCTGGACGGCCAGGCATTGCCGCTCAGCAGGAGCAACGATGCCTGGCAGGCGGGCATGCCCGCCCATAAGCCCGGACAAGCCGCCATCCTCATCAACGGCAGGCAGGACGGGCAGCCTTTCGCCAGGAGCCTTGCGTACACGGTCGACCAGCCGCCGGCACGGGCTGCCGAACCAGGATCCACATTTACCGTCCGCTTCGACACGGGCGGCGGAAACCCAAAACCAGCAGACCAGCATGTCTCCTCCCCGTACGGGAGGGCGAAACGCCCCTCCCCTGATCCGACTCGGGAAGGCTTCCTGTTCGACGGCTGGTTCACCGGTCAGGTCGCCTACGATTTCAGCAGGCCCGTCGACAAGGACCTGACCCTGGCCGCCCACTGGACGCCGGCAGGCCGGAACAGCAGGTGGAGCATCAGCCCTAATAAGGGCAGCCAGCTGGGCAGGGAACCCGCCACCATCACCCCGCCCGACAACGCCAGCCGAGGCATCAGATTCAATCAGGTCAGCGCATCAACATCAACATCAACATACGACGGTAGTGCTTCCTATGGTTTTTCCTTGGCGGTGGGCAGCGACGGGAACGCCTACGCCTGGGGATACAACGGCAATGGCCAGCTCGGCGACGGGACGAGAGACGACAAGCATGCGCCGGTCATGGTGAGGACGCCCGACCGCAAGACGTACCCGGACCTGCCAGCGGACTTCACCTACCAGCAGGTCAGCGCAGGATTGGGTCATTCCCTGGCCCTGGGCAGCGACGGCAACGCCTACGCCTGGGGATACAACAACTACGGCCAGCTCGGCGACGGGACAACCACCGAGCAGCATGCGCCGGTCAGGGTGAAGACACCCGACCGGAAGGCGTACCCGGACCTGCCAGCGGACTTCACCTACCTGCAGGTCAGCGCAGGATACTGGCATTCGCTGGCCCTGGGCAGCGACGGCAACGTTTACGCCTGGGGATACAACAACTCTGGCCGGCTCGGCGACGGGACAACCACCACACGGTATGCGCCGGTCAGGGTGAAGACACCCGACCGCAGCACGTACCCGGACCTGCCAGCGGACTTCACCTACCTGCAGGTCAGCGGCGGAGGATGGCATTCCCTGGCCGTGGGCAGCGACGGCAACGCCTACGCATGGGGAGACAACTCCAATGGCCGGCTCGGCGACGGGACGACCACTCAACGGCATGCGCCGGTCAGGGTGAAGACGCCCGACCGCAAGACCTACCCGGACCTGCCAGCGGACTTCACCTACCTGCAAGTCAGCGCAGGATACTGGCATTCGCTGGCCCTGGGCAGCGACGGCAACGCCTACGCCTGGGGATACAACAACTCTGGCCGGCTCGGCGACGGGACAAGCACCGAGCGGCATGCGCCGGTCAGGGTGAAGACGCCCGACCGCAAGACCTACCCGGACCTGCCAGCGGACTTCACCTACCTGCAGGTCAGCGCCGGAGACTCTCATTCCCTGGCCCTGGGCAGCGACGGCAACGCCTGGGCATGGGGATCAAACAGCAATGGCCGGCTCGGCAACAACAGCTACAGCTCTTCGTCTGTTCCTGTGCGCGTGCGCGACCCCGCCAGCCCCACCGACAGGAGCAAAGGACTGCAAGCCGAACAGGCCAGCGCCAGAGGCGATCATTCGCTGGCCGTGGGCAGCGATGGCAACGCCTACGCCTGGGGATGGAACGGCTATGGCCAGCTCGGCGACAACAGCACAGACACCAAGTCGGCTCCTGTGCCGGTGTCGTTCAGCCTGGCTCTGGTGATCACCGGCGTCAGGTTCGACCAGACCGCTGTATCAGGCCTGACGCGCGGCGACGGCGGCAGCGTCAGCGTGACCACGCCCGCGCACCAGCCGGGCACGGTCACCGTCAGCGTGGACTACACGCTGGGCGGCGCATCCCAAACGCCCGACACTTCTCTCCGATACACGTACATGCCCGCAGGCGTGCTCCCCAAGGCCGGAGGGGAAGGCATCCTGCTCGCCCTGGCCACAGGGATGACCGGCATGGGCGGGGTCCTCGCCTCACGCCGCCACCGGCAGGAAACACGCCAATTGGTTCACGCTTCGCACGAGTAAGAGCGGCCGGGCGGCGTATCAATCCCCCCGCCCCCCGGCCCATACAGGGGGAGCAGGGAGGAAAAGTGTCACTGAAGGCTCAAACCCCAAGAGAGCCCGACACTTCCCTCCCGCGCCCCCACCACACTTCTGCAGGCGGGAGCCAGGGGGGCAGGCATGCACGCCCCCGCCTCTGCCTGGGAGAGGAGGAAACACGGCCAGACCGGCCAGGAGGCCTAACAGCCCCAACCTGCCTGGCCGCTGTTTACTCATCCCATCAATCATGAGTTCCGCCGACACTGGTTCAGGCTGTCATAGTCATTGCGCGATGATAGGGTTGTATCAACTGTACAAAGACGCAGAAACGGATGACATGCACCGTCTGTTGGGGAGACAGTCGGCAGAGTTCTTGGGAGGCTCTGTAAATGGCATTATCGAATATTCCCCACTGTACTTCGCACGAGTAAGGCCGGGTTCCCATCACTGCAATCCGGCGAACTGGCGGCTGTGCCCATCCCAACCGAGCACGGTCGCCATCTACTTCTAAACGGCGGAAAGGTACCCGTCGTAGCGCTCGGGCTTGTCCGAAAACTCCAGGCCAGCCGACTGATACCAGGAGTATCGGCGGGTGCCGCTGTCGTCAGTCCAGATCTCAGGGCAGTCGTTGACCAGCCAGTCCGACGGAATGGCATGGGCGCCACCGGTCGAGGCCAGGGCCAGCGCCTGCCTGAGCTGGTCCTCCTGGCCGGCGGTCAGGCTGCCGGGGCGGGCCGAGAAGAAGAGCGGGGTGCCGGTCCGCGCCAAGAGATCCATCCACTGACGGTTGAGCTCCCAGTCGATTGATTCGGATATGCCCACGCAGTCGGCGTCGGTGGCGTAGAAGCTCCCGTTCTGGGGCAGACGGAAGGCCAGGGTGTTGACCCCGATCTGCCTGGTCCGCTCCCACTGCAGGCCGCTGGTGTCATCGCCGGTCCGGTTGATCTGCATGAAGCCGACGCCCAGGTGGCCGACCACGTTGCACCCCTGAACCAGCATCCCGGCCTTGGTAGCCTGCTCGAAGATGGCCCGGTAGAGCTGCTTGACCACCTGGGCGCTGGTCAGGCTCCGGTCGTAGAAGTGCCAGCCGTCCGGGCTGGGCCAGGGGTTCATCTGGAAGCCCCACCTGCCCAGCAGGTCGAAGGTGCTGAAATCATGCTTGACCAGCTGGTAGCCCCACTCCCCCAGCTGGGCGATGTCCTGGCGGATGTAGTCCAGGGCCTGCGGGTTCGAGGGGTCCAGGCATCCGTTGTGCGGGAGCCTGAACTGGTCGGTAATGGCCTCGTCCTCGTTGAGGAGCGGACGGTACCAGATGCCAGGCTTGATGCCCACGGCCTTGATCTGGTCTGCCAGGGCGCCCATGTCGCCGAACTTCTGGTTGCCACGCCGCCAGGGGCCGCCGTTGTAGTCCTCAAGCCGGTGGTGGTCCTGCCAGCCGTCGTCCACGACCATGGTGGGGCGGTGGGCGTTGCCCTGGGTCAGGTCGGCCAGATACTCGGCATCGGCAAGAATCCGGGAACGGCTGGAGTCCCCGTAGGCGTAGTACCAGTTGTTGCTCCCGTAGACCGGCTCAGGAAGCATAAGGCCCTTGCGGCTGATCCGGGAGCAGAAGTCGCTGGCCACAGCAAAGACCGGACCGCCAGCCCGCTCCTGGAGCGGATATTGCAGGCAGATGATGGTAGCGGCTTCAAGCTGCCGCCCGTCCAGTACCAGCCCACTGCCGCCGTTGCGCAGGTCCATGAAGAGGGTGATACCGGCCGTGTCGACCTGCCAGAAGCAGAAGGCGTTGGCACCGGTGGCCACCCCGTACCCCTCAGCCTGCTCCTGACCTGCCGCCAGGAAGTACCAGGGCATGAACCGGTTGGCGCGCATGGTCTGGAAACCCATGCGGCCGTAGCCACGCTCCCAGGCGTCGCCCAGGTAGAGGTCGTCGGCGGGCATGGACCTGGTCCAGCGCAGGGCCAGGGACCGGATGGAGGTGGAGCCGGCGGTCAGGCTGACCGTCAGAGCGGATTCGCCCTTGAGGCTGACCCTCGCATCGGGGGCTGTGCTGAAGGGCCTGCCTGCGGGCGCGGTCTCCCTGTCGGCATCGGTGGTCAGCGTGATCCAGTCCGGCTCTCCCAGGCTGAGGCTGGTTGGGTTCATGATGCAGTGCTCCTTCATCCCTGTGGTGTGGCAGATGGCGGCGGGTCAGACCCGGACCAGGTCGATCAGGCGGATGGTCTCGGGCTGGCAGCGGGGTATGCGGATGCCCACACGCTCCAGATAGGTGCCGGTGACCTCGGCGGTGCCCAGCGGACCCGTCGGATCCAGGTGCTCCAGCGAGGCCCTGGGCTTGGCGGGGCCGGTCCAGGCCAGCCGATACCGGGCCTTGGGGTCCAGGCCGGGAATACGTAGATAAACACCACGATTATGCAGGGATTCGTCCAACTGGACGTGGGCCAGGATGGCACGGCTGCGGTCGGGGGCCACCACGCCATGGGCCAGGACCGAGGGGTCGGCCAGGTCCAGGCGGACCACACGGCCGGAGTGGAGGAAGCCCCGGTTGGCCTTGTACCAGGTGATCCATTCCTTGAGCCGCTCCAGATCCTCCTCGCTGGCCTGGCGGATGTCCCACTCGATGCCCATGGACCCGAAGACGGCCGTGGCCGCCCGGAAATCCAGGCTGTAGGTTCTGCCGGTCTGCTGGGAGGAGGGCTGGGAGATGTGGGCGCCGATGTACTCGGGGGCCACGGTCTGCTCGGTCCAGCGCTGAATCAACTGCCTGCTCAGGGCATCGGTCATGTCGGAGTTCCAGAAGCGGCGGATCTTCTCGATCACCCCCAGGTCGATGCGGCCGCCGCCCGAGGCGCAGGACTCCCACTCCACCTTGGGGAAGCGAGCGCGGAGAGTGTCCAGCAGGCGATAGTAGGCCAGGGTCTGCTCGTGGATGGCCGGCGCTCCGCCGTGGGCCTGGGAACCGGCCTCAAGCAGGTCACGGTTGTGGTCCCACTTGACGTAGTCGATGTGGCAGGATTCCAGAACCTTGGTCATGGCCTCCAGCACGTGGTTGAAGGCCTGGGGGTTGGTCAGGTCCAGGACCAGCTGATTGCGCTGCAGCTCCGGGTTTCTGGAGGATGCCCTCATGACCCACTCAGGGTGGTCGCGGAAGGCATCCGAATCAGGGTTGATCATCTCCGGCTCGAACCAGAGGCCGAACTGCATCCCCAATTTGTGGACATAATCAACTAATGGCTCTAGACCCTGGGGCCATACCGCAGGGTCCACCCACCAGTCGCCCAGACCAGCCGTGTCGTCCCGGCGCAGATGGAACCAGCCGTCATCCAGAACAAGGCGCTCCACCCCGATGCGTGCGGCCCGGTTGGCCAGGTCGCGCAGGGTGTCGAAGTCGTGGTTGAAGGTGATGGCCTCCCAGACGTTCAGGATGACCGGCTGCTCGCGCGGATGCTCGGGCAGGGTGCGCTCCCAGGCGTGCAGGCTGTTCATGATCGGATCCATGCCATGGTCGGAGGCCGTGACCACGATCCAGGGCGTGCTGTACTCCTGGCCCTGGTCCAGGACCACCTCGCCGGGCAACAGGAGCTCGCCAGCGCTGACACCGGCCGGGGTGGCGCTGTTCCGGTCCACCCGGAGCACGGTATTTCCGCTCCAGGCCGGCTGCACGCAGAGCACCCTGCCGTGATGGAAGTTGAACCCGGGGGTGCCCACCATGACCACAGGCCCCTCGAAGCCGGTGCGGCCCCAGCGGAACTCGCGCACCCAGGCCCCGTCGGCCAGGTCGTGGCGCTGAGGGCTACGCTCACGCTCGTGCCGGCCGGCGAAGTCCAGAATCTGGGTCTGCTGGTCGTCCAGGGGCAGGCGGACCTCCAGACCCTCCAGCAGGAAGGGATCGGCGCCCAGGTTGCGCAGGGTGTGGCGAATCCGCAGGGAACCGCCGGCCATGGCCTCCACCCTGGTCTCCAACCCAAGCTGGGCATCCTCGTCACGGGCCTTGATGATCAGCGAGTCGGCGGTCTGCTCAGGCTGGCCCTCGACCAGGAATCGAGGCGACCAAGAACGGCCGGCCCGGATGCCCTCGGAGCACTGGGCGATCCGATGCCCGGTCAGGCCCGGATGCAGGTAGGTGTTCTGTGCATGCTCCAGCAGCAGGGGCGAATGGGTCGAGGTCCAGGCGGGGGTCTGTTCCAAGCCATTCAGGTCGGGACCCGCATAGAGCCCCCTGATGTCAGGAATATCGGCACCCGGCGTAATGGGCCCCAGGGCCATATAGGTGAATGGCTGATCAGAATGGACCGGCTGTGGAAAGAGCATGAAAAATCCTTTAGTAACTACGGCACAAATGTGCAAAAACAACAATGCTTGATGAACCAGTGAGCCGCCCAGCCCACTGCAGTCGGGCGGCTCCTGATTGATAGACTACTTGACTGCTCCGGCCACCATCCCTGCAATGAAGTACTTTTGCAGGAACATGTAGGCGACCACCATGGGGGCTGCCGCAATCAGGGATGCCGCTGCAGCGACGCCCAGATTGTTGGTGTTGGCCGAGAAGAAGGAGGCCACGCGAGGGGCGATGGTCTGGGCCGAGGGGTCGGTCAGGATGTAGCTGGACAGGGCGTAGTCGTTCCATACTGTCGAGCCGGTCATGATGATCACGGTCGCCGTCACCGGCTTGAGCATGGGCAGGACCAGGCGCATGAAGACCTGGAGCTTGTTGGCTCCGTCCAGCTCGCCGGCCTCGTCAATCGCCGGAGGTATGGCCTTGATGAAGGCCGTGTAGAGGAAGACCGACAGAGGCAGGTTGGTGGCCGTCAGCACCGCGATGATGCCCCAGTAGTTGTTCACCCCGCCGATCTTCACCAGGAAGGAATAGAGGGGGACCAGAATGCTCAGGGGCGGAATCATCATCATGGAGAGGATGAAGGCCGAGACCAGCTTGTTGAACCGGGTCAGGCGCCGAGCCAGGGGGTAGGCCGCAGCCGCTCCCAGGACGCAGACCAGGGCCGTCGTCCCCACGGTCACCACCACGCTGTTGAGCACGGATTTGAGGATGCCGCCCTCGTTGACAGCCTCGGACCAGTTGGACCATGCCATGTCATGGGTGCGCATGCTCAGAGCCGAGCTCAGATCATCCGAGGGTTTGAGCGAGGTGGTGATCGCCAGGTAGAAGGGCAGGAGCTGGCAGAGGCAGACGATGACCAGGAAGAGGTAGATGGCCCAGCGCCCACGCTGGTATGACCGCTCGGCAGGGGTCATCGCATTCTTGTTCTTGCTAGCCATGTCAGGCCTCCCAATCCAGCTTGGCCAGCCCCTTGTTGACCAGCCAGGTCACGATGGCAATCAGGACGAAGAGGAAGACCCCGATGGCCGAGGCATACCCGGCCGCCTGGTTGTCGAAGTAGATCGTGCCGATATAGGTCGAGATGGAGTTGGTGGCATACCCGGGACCGCCGCCTGTCAGCACCTTGACCATGTCGTAGAGCTTCAGTCCTCCGATCAGGTTCAGCACCACGCTGGTCGTGAAGGCGGGCGACAGGAGCGGCAGGGTGATGTTCCAGAACTTCTTCCAGCCGGATGCCCCATCGACCTCGGCGGCTTCGATCACCTCCTGGTCCATGGTCTGCAGACCGGCCAGGTAGATGATCATGGAGACGCCGACGAACTGGATGGAATTCACCAGCACGATGATGCAGACCGAGAACCCCGCATTGTTGAACCAGGCCACCTTGTGCAGACCCAGCGCCGTCATGACGGCGTTCAGAGCACCCTGCTGGTACTGGAAGACGAAGTAGTACATGATGCCCATGATGACCGGGGCCACCAGAGCAGGCAGGTAGATGATGGCCCTGATCAGGGTGCGCCCCTTGATCTTGGCGTTCAGCAGCAGCGCCAGAGCCAAGCCCAGGATCTGCTGGAGCACTGTGCTGCCGATGCCGTAGATGAAGGTGTTGATGACCACCTGTTTGAAGTTGGTGTCAGTCAGCATCTGCTTGTAGTTGGCCAGCCCCACGAAGGACTTGGCGTCGTTGTACCCGTCCCAGTTGGTCAGAGAAAGCCCGATCCCCGACAGGAGCGGATAGATGATGAAGATCACCAGGAGGATGACGGCAGGAAGATAGAAGAGATTGATCGAGGCACCCCTGAAGCGGCGACGACGCGGGGAGGGACCCCTGCCGTGGCCAACGGATGCATCCCTGCCATCCCCATGTAACGGTGATCCGGATTGGGTGTCCTGCGAAGGAATCGCCCCTGAGCGACTATCTGTCATGACTCGACTCCTCTTGGTCGACTAATCAGGAAGACTTCTGGCCATACAGGCTGTTGAAGGAGGTCTTGACCTGATCCGCAGCGGCCTGTGCAGTCAGCTGACCGGTCAGCAGACCGTCGGTCGACTTGGCCAAGGTGTTGTACATGCCGTTGGGCAGGTACTTGCGGTCGAAGAAGGGGACCAGCTTGGTCTTCTTCTCGTTCACCCAGTAGTTGTAGGTCGGCTCGAACTGCCCCAGTGCGGACTTGACGCCGGTCAGGGCCGAATCGTTCATGCTCACGTCGACCAGCTTCTGCAGGTTTTCAGGCTCGGCCATGAAGTCGATGAACTTCAGCGCCGCGTCCTTGTTCTTGCTGGTCTTGGAGACGCCGAAGGTCAGGGTGTCCTCGCCGGTGGAGAAGTAGGGCTTGCCGACCTCGGCGGGAACCGGCATCATGCCCAGCTTGACGTTGGGGTTGTAGGACTGGATCAGCTGGGAGCTGCCGTTGGCGCGGAAGGAGAAGCCGGCCTTGTCCTGGGCCATCAGCCTGGAGATGTCATCCTGGGAGGCGGAGGTGTAATCCACATTGAACCAGCCGTCCTTGGCCCACTTGGCCACCCTGGTGGTGTACTTCTCGTAGACTGCGGTATCGAACTTGCCCTTGGAGAGATCCTTGAGCTGGCTTTCGTCATACATGCCCGGAAGCATATAGTCGGCAAGATCCCCGTTGGGGCCTGCGTCCTTGTTGGAGGAGATGAGCGGAGTGTATCCGGCGGCCTTCAGCTTCGTGCAGGCCTGCTCAAAGGCGTCCCAGGTGTCGATGGACTTGGGATCGATGCCGACCGCATCCATGACCGTCTGGTTGTACATGATGCCCGACACCTGGATGTCGGCGGGCAGGGCGTAGAACTTGCCGTCCTTGGTCTTGAAGACATCGTTGCCTATCGGCTTGAGCCGCTTGGCCCAGGGCCTGTTCTGCAGCGGCTCCAGGAAGTTGCCGTACCGGTCGCGCGACCATCCGTGGGTGTTCCAGATGTCCGGAGGATTGTGGCCCGCCAGACGAACCTTGATGTCGTTCTCGTTGTTGTTGGTGCCCGGAACCATCTTGATGGTGATGTCCGGATTCTTTTCTTCGAACTTCTTGCCCAGGCCCTGAAGAGCCTTGAGCTGGGGGGTTCCCGTAGACTGCATGGTCATGAATTCCACGGTCTTCTTGCCCCCGGAGGAGGAAGAGCCGCAGGCAGCCAATGAGGTTATTGCCATTGCGCAGCAGATGCCGACCGCCGCCACCGTCTTGATCCTATTCATCAACCACTCCTTCGTAGGTTGCTTCTTTGCCGAACACGTTCCATGCGAACAGGAACTCATTCGTGTTTCTTAATATACACGAGTAGATTTATCTGTCAAATATCTGACGCTGATTGCCTGAACAGCTGCTTTTGAAGACAAGGGCTTTCGCAACGGTTGAAAATTTGGTGCCATTTCCCTTGATTTTCTGGCTATAGCCCGGCATGTGCGGACAGGTCAATGGCGGTGTAGAACGGAGTTTGAAAACAACATCAATTCGAGTAGATTCTATATTCCGGGTAGCATGAATTGAGACTGGTGAATAGGCAGATGGGATCGAGCTCTGATGGCTGCAAACAATAAGAAACTCCGACAACGCAGAAGGGCCACACGCACGGATGTGGCCAAGCTGGCCAACGTCTCCACGGCGGTGGTCAGCTACGTCTTCAACAACGGGCCCAGGGCAGTGGCCCCGGACACATCTAAGCGGGTGCGCGAGGCGGCGAAGCTGCTGAACTACCACCCCAACCCCACGGCGCGTGCCCTGCGCACCGGGTATTCCAAGATGCTGGGCGTCATCGTGCCGGATTCGTCCAACCCCTTCAGCGCCGGTATCTACGACGAGCTGCAGACGGTGGCCATGCGGCGGGGGTACTCGGTCCTCTTCATGAACGTGCGCAGCGACCCCGAATTGGAGGAGCAGTCCATCAGGCAGCTGCTGGAGCGCAACGTCGATGCCATTTTCCTCTCATCCTCGCGCAGCTACACACAGCTGAGCATGGCTCATCTTGAGGAGAGCCGCTTCGTCTTCATGGACCAGCCTCACCGGGTGACCAATGCCAAGAGCGTGTCGACCGATTTCTTCCACTCTGGCCTGACCGCCACCCAACACCTGATCGAGCACCGGCACTGCAGCGTCGACATGCTCTTTGGCGGATCCCCTGACGACCGGGGCGACGCCCGCATCCAGGGCTGGTACGCGGCCCACCAGAACGCCAACCTGCCCGCCGGCAGGATTCGCCAAGCCTTCTTCACACGCGAGGGCGGCTATCGCGCCACCTTGGACCTGATTGACAGCGGCAGACCGCCCCAGGCCATTTTCGCCGGTTCCGACATGGAGGCCATGGGCGCTTTGCGAGCCCTGCATGAGCGCGGGTTGCGCATCCCCGAAGACGTGGCCATCGTCTCCTTCGACGGCACCGTCGACTCCCTCTACACCTGGCCGCAGCTGACCACCATGCAGCAGGACACTGAGAAGATCGCCGCCTGCGCCATGAATGCGGCCTTGGAGCCGGACCAGGTCCCCGACGTGCAGATCATCAAGGCGGATCTGGTCATCCGTCACTCCTGCGGCTGCTGATACAACAAACTATCTAAACCATGGATAATATCCATGGCTTCTCATCAATGCAGACCAGCGGCATGCAACAAAAAAGGCGCTGGCGTCATCGCCACAAAGGCAGTGACACCAGCGCTCTTTCAGACTCTATTCAGGCTCCGACCCAGGGTCAGGCTCCGATCAGATCCAGCATTTCGGGAACGGACTTCTTGCCGAACTCCACGGTCTCCTGGCCGTCCTTGCGGATCACGATGCAGGGGACGCTCATGACCTGGTACTGGTCCTTCAGCTCGGGGAAGTGGGCCAGGTCGTAGGCCTCGGCGCGCACCTTGCCATTCTGGGCCGCCACCCGCTGTGCGGACAGCACCGTGGTCGGGCACATGGTGCAGGTCAGGGAGACCAGCATCATCACGTCCACCTGGTCCTTGATGGCATCGATCCGGTCCGAGGTGGGCTGATCCACCTGCTGCCCGGGGCCCGCCGCATTGTAGAGGGCCAGGACGAAGGAGTTGAACTCGTGGCCGCTGGGCACGCCATGGAAGGCCAGCCCGGTCGGCTGGGAGACGCCCTGGTCGTCCACGCGGCAGATGCGCACGCTGGGGCGGGCATCGGGCAGGTCGCCGGCGGGATCATAGTCCTTGCCGTCTTCGTCCGTGCGGGAGTCGACCCTGGAGGTCAGCTTGCCGTCGGAGAGCCCGACCAGCTCGTCCACGAAGGCCTCCAGCTCCTTGGAGACCTGGCTGCCGTCCAGATCCAGGGCCAGCTCCAGCTTTCCGGTCATCTTGCCGAAGACCATGTCCAGCTGCTTGCGGATATCCGGCCCGAAGAAGCCGGAGGTCTTGGCCGGAGCCTGGTCGTGCTCCTGGGCCACAGGCGCGGGCGAGGTGCCCGAGGCCAGGGCGGAGTTCTCGGCCTGCCGCTCGGAGCGGGCGTAGGGGGAATCGTCGGGCCGCGGCGGCACCAGGCCGGTCTTGTCCGACATATTGGAGGCGTAGCGCTCCAGCTCCACGGCGGCCACAGCACCATCGGAGGTGGCGGTGATGACCTGGCGCAGGTTCTTGACCCGCAGATCCCCGGCGGCGTAGATGCCGGGCACCGAGGTCTCCAGGTAGCCGTGGGTCAGCACATAGCCGTGGTCGTCCAGATCCACCACGCCCTTGAGCATGCCGGTCTGGGGCACGTAGCCGGCGAAGACGAAGACGCCGAAGGTGCCGCCGTCCTGGGGCTTCCAGGTGGTGGTCTGTCCGCTCTTGCGGTCCAGAATAGTGGCCTCAACCAGCCCGCCGGGGCCTGCGGAGACCCCCTTGAGCTCGGTGGAGTAGTGGATTTCGATCTTGTCGTTGTTCCGGGCCTCGTCAGCCACGGCGGCGTCGCAGGTGAAGTCCTCCTCGCGCACCAGCAGGGTCACCTTGGTGGCGTACTTGGTCAGGAAGACCGACTCCTCGGCTGCCGCGAACCCGCCGCCGACCACCAGGACCTCGCGCCCGGTGAAGAACTCGCCGTCGCAGGTGGCGCAGTAGGCCACACCGCGGCCCGCGTACTCCTGCTCGCCCTGGAAGCCTATCTTGCGGGGGCTGGCGCCGGTGGCAATCAGGATGCCGAAGGTTCGCAGGTCGCCCCGGGAGGTGTGGACCACCTTGATGTCGCCCTGAGCCTCGATGCCGGTGGCCTCGGCGCTCATGAACTCGGCTCCGAAGTTCTGGGCCTGCTGGCGCATGGTCTCGGTCAGCTTGCGGCCGTCGGTGCTGGCCACGCCCGGGTAGTTGACCACGTCGGCCGTGATGGTGATCTGGCCGCCGAAGTCGTCCTTCTCCAGGATCAGGGTGCGGTACCGCGCCCGGGCCAGGTAGAGCCCTGCGCTCAGGCCTGCAGGGCCGCCGCCGATGATGACCACGTCATAAAGATTCTTGTCTTCCGTCATGAATGCCTCTTCCGAAGGAATGCACGGATGTGCTGGTGTTGGATGCTGGTCGTGAATACAGAAAAGGGAACCCGCCCTGGTCGCTTCCGATCGGCGAGTTCCCGATGTTGGCAGCTGCGGATCAGAGCTGGCCGACCAGATCCAGGCTGGGCTCGATGGTGTCCTCGCCGGGCTCCCACTTGGCAGGGCAGACCTGATCGCCGTGCTCGTAGACGAACTGGGAGGCCTGGACGCGGCGCAGCAGCTCGTCGGCGTTGCGGCCCACGTTGGAGGAGATGACCTCGTAGGCCACGACCTTGCCCTCAGGGGTCAGAATGAAGTCGCCGCGCTCGGCCTTGCCCTCGGCCTCGTTGTAGGTCTGCAGGTCCTTGGCCAGAGTTGCGGTCGGATCGGCCAGCATGGGGTACTGGACCTTGGCGATCTTCTCGTTGGCCTCGTGCCAGGCCTTGTGGACGAACTCGGTGTCGCAGGAGACGGAGTAGATCTCGCAGCCGATCTTCTTGAAGTCCTCGTACTTGCTGGCCAGATCCTCCAGCTCGGTGGGGCAGACGAAGCTGAAGTCCGCAGGGTAGAAGAAGAGCAGGGACCAGTGGCCCAGCAGATCCTTCTTGGAGACCGAGAAGGTCTTGTTGTCCTGGTAGGCCTGCGTGGTGAACTCAGTCAATTCGTGCTGAAGCTGTGACATGAAAAATCCTTTCGGGAGCGTTGGGAATGCCGGCTTGAAGCCGAACCTGCTTCCGTGTTTCATGCTAGTCAGGAAGCGCTGCATGGGGAAGACGGAGGTTCACCGCTGGGGTGTGACATAGGGCACATGGGGCGTCCATACCCTAGCATTGAAGCCATGGCATTATGGCTGAACATCCTGCTCATTCTCTTCTTCCTCCTGCTCGGTTCCGTCTTCTCGGGGACTGAGCTGGCGCTGGTCTCCCTGCGGGGCTCGCAGCTGGAGCAGATGGAGCAGCAGGACGCGCGCGGCGCCCGGGTGGCCCGCATCGCCCGCGACCCCAACACCTTTCTTTCCGCCGTACAGATCGGCGTGACGCTGACGGGCTTCCTCTCGGCCTCCTTCGGCGCATCATCCATCGCCCCCTACGTGGTGCCCGTCCTGACCGGGTGGGGCGTGCACGAGGGTCTGGCCGGCACTCTGACCACGGTGATTCTGACTCTGATCATCTCCTACTGCTCCATCGTCATCTCCGAGCTGGTGCCCAAGCGGATCGCCATGCAGCGCACCGAGGCCATCGCCAGGGCCGTCGTTCCGGCCATCGATGTCTTCACCACCCTGTGCAGGCCGCTGATCTGGCTGATCGGCAAGAACACCAACCTCATCGTGCGCATCCTGGGCTTCGACCCCCAACAGACCGACACCGAGGTAAGCGACGACGAGCTGCGGATGCTGGTCTCCTCCAACACCAACCTGAGCAAGGACGAGCGGATGATCCTGGGCGACGTCTTCGATGCCTCCGAGACCAGCGTGGCCGAGGTCATGCGCCCCCGGGCCGACGTGGTCTTCATCGCCGGGGACATGCCGCTGCAGGAAGCGGTCGAATTCGTGCACGACGAGCCCTACTCGCGCTACCCGGTGACCGGCCGCGACTTCGACGACGTGCTGGGCTTCGTCCACGTGCGCGACCTGATGGACGTGCGCAACCCCCATGCCAAGACCGTGGCCGACGTGACCAGGCCCGGCATCGCCCTGCCGGGCACCTCCAAGCTCCTGCCCAGCCTGGAGAAGCTGCGCAAGAAGGGCATCCACCTGGCCGTGGTCATCGACGAGTACGGGGGCACCGACGGCATCGTCACCCTGGAGGACATGACCGAGGAGCTGGTGGGCGACATCCGCGACGAGTACGACCTGCCCGAGGAACAGAATCCGGCCCATCCCCAGGCGACCGCCTTCGTCAACGGGGTTGCCACGGTCGACGGCGGCATGACCATCGAGGACTTTGCTGACTTGACCGGGATCGAGCTGGAGGATGGGCCCTACGAAACCCTGGCCGGCTACTTCCTGGCCCAGACCGGACGGATGGGGCAGGTGGGCGACGTGATCCACTCCGACGACGGGTATGACATGGTGGTGACCAAGGTGGACGGGCGTCGCATTGAGACCATCGAGGTCAGGCGGCGACAGCAAGCCGAGGACCAGGCTGGCGATGATGACGAAGCCAGCGAAGACGGGGTGGATGAAGACGGGGTGGATGAAGATAGGTCGAATTCCATAGCGGGAGCAGACCGAGGATGACCCGACCGGGTCTAATCTGACCGAGACTACGCTACGACCAGAGCCCGGCTATGGTCTAACTGAATCCCAGCTGGCAGTCAGCCGGGAACCGTCCCACGCCAGTCAAGGAAAAGTGACTGTCAGCGTAGCCGATGGTCCGTGAATGATTTCACTGGTTGATTCCCGCAAAATCCAAGCGTTTCCTTGCGTTTTCCTCTAGTCTGGAGGTACATGGTCGGGCCGACCCGACCGCAGGCATAATTTCATATTTAAGGAGCGATTATGGCATTGAACTTTACCGTACCGGGACTCGACGAAGCGACCAGCGAGAAGGTCATCGCCATCCTGCAGAGCCGTCTGAGCCAGGAACAGGAGACTGCCCTGATCCTCAAGCACGCCCATTGGAACATGAAGGGCAAGGAATTCATCGGCATCCACGAGATGATGGACCCCGAGGTTGATTCGGTGCTGAACATGGCCGACGAGACCGCTGAGCGCATCGCCACCCTGGGCGGCTCCCCCGCCGGACGGCCTGACGACATCATGAAGAACCGCGACTGGGATGGCATCACCATGACCGGCCGCCAGGATGCCCTGGACTACCTGAAGGCCCTGGACACCTACTACACCACCTTCATCAAGCGCGACCGCGAGGCCATCAAGGAGCTGGACGACCTGGACATCGTCAGCTCCAACATTCTGCAGGACCACGTGCAGGAGCTCGAGCACTTCCAGTGGTTCATGCGCAGCCACCTGTTCTGAGTTTATTGAGTTGCTGAGTTCTGAGAACTCATCGCCGCCCCTGATAAGCGGTAAGCCAGCGGCCCTGCATCGTGAAAGGTGCAGGGCCGCTGGCATTTTCTCTAACCGAGATAGACTGCTGGCTTCAGGATAGAATCGACACTTGGGAGACGGCCGGGCGCCGCCTCACGCCGGGAAGACTGGTCGGCCATGGAAGACCGAACCCTACCCGCCCGACCAGGAGCATCATGCCGCCCACGCCTACATTCCCAACATTCTCTGTCAATCCACGTCGTCAGGATTACGACGATTCGAATTCGCAACAGAATCTCAAACCTTTCAATCCCAGGCAGTCGGATTCCCGGTCATCAGACCCCCAACCGAATTCCGGAGCGTCGGATTCCAAGCCATCGAATGCCCAGCCATCAAATCCGCAGCGTGGGCGGGGTGGATCTGACAGGGACCGGCACAACCGACTCCACCCTTCAAACTTCTTCGCCGCCCTGTCATTCTTGGCTGAAAATGATCGGATCACCGGGCTATTCATGATGGCCTGCGCCCTGGCCGGACTGATCCTGGCCAATCTGCCAGAGACCGGGCCGGGGCTGAACGCTCTTGCCGCTTGGATTCCTCTGGACCTGCCCGGTGGACTGAGCCTGTCCCTGAAGGATTGGATACAGGACGGGCTGTTGACCATATTCTTCCTGACCATGGGCCTTGACCTGCGCCAGGAGGCTGCCACGGGCACTCTGCGCGACCACAGGCAGGTCCTGCTGCCCATGCTGGCCGCCCTGGGCGGTGTGGCCGTTCCGATCCTGATCTACTGCCTGTTCAACCTGGGCTCCCCTGCCGGGTTGCGCGGCTGGGCTGTCCCAACGGCCACCGATGTAGCCTTCTCCCTGGCGGCTCTGCAACTGCTCCTGCCCAAGGCCGGGCCCGCCCTGCAGGCCTTTTTGATGACCCTGGCCATCTTCGACGACCTGATCGGCGTCCTGCTGATCGCCCTGGGCTACTCCAGCTTGGGACAACCGAGCTGGCTGCTTGTCTGTCTGGTCGGCCTAGTGGTCTGGGCCTTGCTGGTCCGAGCAGCGAGCCGTTCCTCCCGGCTCTGGCGACCCTTGGTATTTCTCTGCTTGTTGGGCGCTCTCGCAGGCGGTCTGCTGGCCTGGTACAGCCTCTTCAAGGCTGGAATCCACCCGGTGCTGGCGGGAGTGGCGATGGGCCTATTGACCCCTGTTGCCAGGTCGAAGGCGGCCGAAGCGGAAGAGCCTTCGGCCCGTACTGCGCCGAACATAACTGAGCCAACCGAGCATAGGCCAACCGATACAAAACCATCCGGTACCGAGCCGACCGAGACCCATCCACCAGTGACCAGTCAAGCCAATACCAAACCAGCTGGGTTTGAACCAACTGAGATTGAGCCAAACCGCAACCCGACGCTATCACCGGCTGAACGGCTGGACCACTTCCTGACCCCTTTGAGTGCCCTGGTGGTCCTGCCCCTTTTCGCCTTCTTCTCGCTGTCCATCTCCCTGGATCAGCTGGGACCCAGACTGCTGACGGACCGGGTCTTTTGGGGCGCCACTCTGGGACTGGCCTTGGGCAAGCCCCTGGGGATCATGACCATGCTGATCCTGGCAGGTCGTCTGGGACTGCGGCGACCTGCCGGCTCCACGACCGGAAACATGATCGGCCTCTGCCAGCTCTGCGGAATCGGCTTCACCATGTCCTTCCTGATCGCCAACCTGGCCTTCGCCGGATCCCCGCACCTGGAATCATCCCTGCTGGGCGTGCTGGCAGGGTCGGTCCTGTCCGTGCTCATCGTGGCCGTCGGCACCATTCCCGGTCGACTGCGGTCCGCCAGGCACACATAGGCCTAGCTGCCAAGACTCAACCTCCGCCAGACCCGGTTCCTGCCGGAATCAACCTGCCAAACTCGGTTTCTGACAGAATTAGTTTTGACAGAATCGGTCCCTTACCAGGCTCAGCTGCGACGGTAAAGCTTGGTGTAGGAGCCTTCGGCCCGGGGACGGACCACGATTTGGTCAATGTCCACTGTGTCGGGCTGCTCCAGGGCCCAGGTGACGCATCCGGCGATGTCGTCGGCGGTCAGCGGATCGGGCACCCCGGCGTAGACCGCGTCAGCCCGGTCGCTGTCCCCACCGAACCGCTTCAACGAGAACTCGTCGGTGTGGACCAGTCCTGGGGCGATGTCTACCACGCGCACTGGCTGACCGATCAACTCCAGCCGCAGAATACGGGCCATGACCCGTTCCGCCGCCTTGGAGGCGCAGTATCCGCCGCCGCCCTCGTAGGGCTCGATGCCTGCCGTCGAGGAGATGACCAGGACCGTGCCCTCCGACTCTTTCAGGGCCGGAAGCAGCTTCTGGATGACCCGCAGGGTGCCGATGACATTCAGCTCGTACATGCCGCGCCAGTCCCCCAGGCTGGAGGTAGCCACCGGGTCCTTGCCGAAGGCCGCGCCGGCGCAGTTGACCAGAGCTTTGACCGGACCACCCTTGAGCACGGCATCGACGGCCGCCTGGGTGGAGTCCTCGTCGGTCACATCGCAGACCTCATAGGTGAAGTTCTGACCCAGCTGGTCAGCCAGAGCCTTGAGCTTGTCCTCGCGCCGGGCCAGGCCGACCACCTTCCAGCCCTTGTCTACCAAGGCTCGCACACTGGCCTGACCGATGCCGCTCGAAGCGCCGGTCACCACAGCACGCTTGATTGTTTTCTTGGATTCCGTCATTTCATCTGCTCCTTCATGATCGATTGCCCCGGATCGACTCCACACGCGTCTCCGGGTCGCAGGGAGCCTGCCTAACTGCTGCAGTGCCGTCCCTCTTCCTCAACGCTAGCGCACCAACATGGGCTGCGGCAGTCTCCCGTCGGTCTTCGATGACCAATGTGGCACATCAAACCAGACTTGAGTAGAGCCAGACCGAGTCAAAGGCAGATTAGTTGAGTCAGAACAGAGCAAAGTCAGATCGGGCTGAATCAGACCGTATAGTCGGTCTAGATCAGGATAGATAGGACGCATCAAAAACCGATTCAACTTCGCACCAGATGGCCTAGCGAGGGTTTGGTCACGAAATCTTCAGCACGGATGATGCCGCAGGTTCGTAATTTACAAACTCCCCGTCCACAAGTTCCGGACTCATGAGGATTTTACGGCTCCGGAAGTCATGGATTTAGAAGTCATAACTTCAGACGTCTAAGCTTTGCGGGTTACAAAGCCAGATAGCGGTTAAGACGACGACGGCGCTCGGTCCAGTCAGGCATATAGCGATCCATCCGCGCGCGGAAGCCGGGGCCGTGGCCATGCTCGTAGAGGTGGGTCAGCTCGTGAACCAGCACGTACTCCAGCAGGTCAGGATCCAGCCAGGCCAGGTCGGTGTTGAGCCGGATGCTGGCAGTGGCGGGGGTGCAGGAGCCCCAGCGGGTTTTCATCTTCCGCAGACTGATGCGCTCAGGCCGACGGCCTACCACAGGGACCCACCGATCCAGCAGAGTCGGCAGCCTCTCCTGGAGAATGCTCTTGGCTTCGGCCTCGGACCGGTCCGGCGACAGCTGGCCATCGGCTCCAGTTTGGGGGTAGACATCGCGCGAGCGGGCCAGACGTTCTCTAGTGGTCGCGATCCAGCGGCGCTTGCCGTCGATAAAGGCACGAATCCGGTCGTCGCTCAGGGCCAGAGGCGCCGTCACTTCCAGATGGCCGTCAGGCGGCTTGACCCGCAGATAGACGTTGGCGATCCGCTTCCTGATGACCAGAACCGTCTCACCACCGACCTCCAGCTGCTCCGACCGGACTGGTTCCGCACGCCGTTTCCGCCTCATAGCCACCATTCTTCCGCCAAGACGCGACGCGACGCCGCCGAGATTGACTTGAGAGGACACTATGGTAAGCTATCCATTTGTGTGATTCTTCGGTCACACGGCATGGGCCTGTAGCTCAGCTGGTTAGAGCGCATCCCTGATAAGGATGAGGTCGGAGGTTCAAGTCCTCCCAGGCCCACGCATTTCTTGCGCGGTTGAAGTTCTTTTCACATTTACGGGGCTATGGCGCAGCTGGTAGCGCATCTGCTTTGCAAGCAGAGGGTCGCCGGTTCGAATCCGGCTAGCTCCACAGGTAGGGTTTCCGGGTTTCCGCTAGGAGACCTTTTTTCATATGGTTTTCCTTGATAAAAGGGGAACTATCAGACGGCGGCCCGGTAGTGAATGATGATGCCGCTGCACGGGAGCTGCGCTGGCGGATGAAGGCCCTACAATGGGGCGCCTCCTCACTGCCATCCATCCGCTGTTGTTCTCGTAGTCCCCGCGTCGCCTCTACAGGTGGGGAAGCCCAGTTGTCGGTAATACAGATCGGTGAGGATACCAAGGCTAGGCGGTATATCAGTGGCCTGTACCATTGCGGTTCTAGGCGGTGTGCCGGGTGTTCGCAGTCGATAACGGCCGAGAGGGTGGACAAGCTGTCGAGGGGGCTGGACTGGTTCATGCATGATGGACTCGGGGACGGCATCGGCCATCAGGTTCTGTTCGCCACGTTCACAATCGGGCATTCCTTTGCTGACAGCTGATGGACGCGTTGGGTCATGCCCGGGGTGCTTTGACAGCCGGTGGATCCTGGAACGGCGGGTCTCGGAGCCTGGGCGACCGGAGGAGATTCGGAGCCTGCGACACGGTCAGAACCGTCGAGGTCACTTGGAACTGCAGCAGCGGGTACCATTCCCACCTGCACTGTCTACTGCTGCTTCACAGCACCCTCTAGGGTATTCCGTCTGTATGGGCGATGGAAGAAGAGTCTGAAAGCCGACGATTTCGACTGCTCGCTTCAGGGGTTCTCGATGCTGCCGTTGACCAGTACCATCGCGATGTCCGACAGAATATCCAGATATGTCAACAAGGCTGATGCCAGGCATGCGGCTGCGGAGATGCTCAACGACCAGGGCAAGCTTGGACGCGGTGAGTCGGTAAGGTTCTTCGAACTGCTGGCGTACCTGTGCCTTGATGAGAGGCTGGCCAGGTTCTGGTTCCCGCTCAGGAAAGGGGAAGATGCCTCATGGGATGAGTCGGGGCTTCATGTGGTCAACAAGGCAACCGGTGAAATTACCTGGAGCAGCGCCATGGGGAGCGACCAGCAGTATTGGCGTGTGCTGCATTCCATCGAGAAGGTCATGAAAGGCCGTCGGGTGCTGAACTACAGTCATCGTTGCAGGAGGGAAGACTCGGTTCTGGATAGCCTGTGGAACAGGTTCCTCGACCATGCGCACGCCGCTGGGTCCAGCGGTGAGGACATCACCCGGGATGATGTGGGGAAAGGCAAGCTCGTCCAAGTCATCAGTGCTGAGACATGGCAATCGGAATTCGTCAATGATCCATCCAGGATAATCAGCCTCTTGAAACCATGATTTACACAGACCAGGCATCAGATTAGCGGCATCATTATTCAATTGTAGAGACTAGAACCCAACCAGCAGCTATAGCCGCTTATGGCAACCGATCATTTAATGTGGGGAGGAATGAACAGAAGTAGCTCACATCAAAACCTATCACCAAACTCTAATTCAATTTATTCAGTTATACCGTGGGTTCTAATCCCGATAAACATGAGAATAACCCGGATATTCTTTAGAAAAATATCAGAATTTTGTATCAACATACAAGTCATTACCATTCCAATGACCCGTTGCTGGCGTATTATCCGTAGTTCCAGTCCAAGTAGGGTGACCACCACCATTAGAAGGTGCAGGGGCAGAACCGCCACCTGAAGGAGCACGATAACCGCTACCACCGCCCGAAGGTGCTCGATAACCAGAACCACCACTGTAGCTAGAACCACCTGTAGCAGCGCTCGCAGCTTGGGCTTGTGCAGCAGCAGCGGCATCAGCAGCATCCTGAGAGGCTTTAGCAATAACAGCATTGTTTACAGTCTGAATTTTAGTATCAAGGGTGGTCTTGGCATCAGTGAAGGTCTTAAGGACCGATTTCCTGTCCTCAAGGATCTTCTTGGCCGAGTCAAGGGTCTTGGTCAGTTCATCACGGGAGTGGTCCCCATCGGGCACCTTGCCGTTGGAATCAGCGAGGATCTTGTCTGCATTACCGATAGCGTCGGAGAGCTGCTTGTGGGCCTTAGAAGTGTTCACGGCGAGCACCTTGGCCTTGATGGTCCTGACTTCTGTCTTCATCCTCGTGATCTGTGCAGACAGGTTTTCGGTCGCCTTCTTCAGCTCCCCGGTGGATGCATCCCCCGTTAGGGCGGTTTTAACACGGGTCTTCCTGCTCGATGCGGGTTTGGTGGTTTTCACGTCCCTGGACATGGCCAGGACTGTCTTGGCGTCGCTGACCTCTTCCTCTTTGATGGCAGAGGCGGACTTCACTTCGTCGGAGTCCAGGTATGAGCGATATCGGCCCTCCTGGCTTGCATAGTCCCTAACCGCCGCGCGGTATGAGGTGAGGGCTTGATCGTGTTCCCGGACCGCGTGGTTATGCCACCACAGTCCCCCGCCGCAGATGACGGCTACCGACAGCACCAGGACTGCCACAATGACTGCAGGCCTGCGTCTCGAGGTGTCCCCGTTCCCGTTTTCCTTCACAGTCGCCCTTCTCTCTCCACCGACGGCCATCCCCTGTTAACGGCCCGTCCTTGCCGTTTCAAACTTAGTGTGCCATGTACTGGATGCCGCGGCATTTTTATTATGTCATGCACACGTGCCCACGCAGACATGACATTCCTTTTGCTTGCTTTTTACTTTATCTGAAACTGAAACATATCAATGGCAGAAACTTCGAGTTGAAGTCGTTCATGTTGAGTCATTAAGTCCCAGATTTGTTCAATAATAGGTTACGAAATAGGTTACGATTTGACCTTCATTGATGGGAACCGTTGCGATTTTAAGTAAAATTGTGAATGCACGGAGCCCGGCTAGCTCCATAGGTAGGACTTTGAGATTCTTTGAAGATTTCATTATTATGATCTATCTTCAATCTAGTCATCTTTCCAACTGGGCTTAGCTCATAATTAATTTGTATAATAGCCAGTCGTAAAGTGACTTCAATTATTATATTGAATCTTGGCAATGAAGGTGTTTAATTGTATCTTATACGATGCTATTCGTCTAGTACTCAGGCTGTCAATTCACACAAGCAAATAGCACGATGTTATTATTATGCAAAGATAGAGTAATTGATAGTAAAGCGCGATAACCAGGATTCCATTTTTTGGTAGATATTGCTATTAAAAAAACTCAGATTAAATTTTCCGATCTATTAGAATTCTGACCCAGCAAAATTCCGATCAACTTGTATTTGATTAGAAAACAAGCTGTTATGTGAAACTAGCTCAAGTAGCACGAATGGCACTTTTACCATTAAACGCCCACGGCCTCTGCTATTACAGCTAGAATGATTTTTTTCAGCAGCTCCAAGCACATTTTTTGCGGATGCAAGCTGACACGACCTCATTTAGCGTCAATATCAGCAACTCGTGAATAAGCACAAGATCAGCAAGCCAGGTCCCGTAATTGCCAATGCGTTGTTTTGCTACGTATTATTAAGTTGTAAATAGTTTTCCAAAATCTCTGGCTGCAAGTAATATTTTGACAATACAATCTCAATGCATCTCCGTGCCAGTTATCCTCTAACGTGCTAATGCTGGCAGCCTGTAAATTTTGCCACGTGCCATTTGAAAAAACGTATTATAAGTGGAGTGTTTACTATTTGTCTGTTTAGTTGTATCAATAAAATTACACTTAGGTTATTGACCAATATAATATAAATTGATGTTTTTAAAATTTATAAATTCCTTACATCCCTGAATTCATTATCGCTGCCTGCTTATAAATGCTACGATCCTCTTCCGATATTTCGGAAGCTTTTACCAGTTTGTAGTGTTTTTCTTTAACTACAAGTATATCGGATTTTTGGTATGCAAGCTCAAACATTGCGACCACATTGTCAGACATAAATTGTACAGCGATAGCCAATGGGGTGTACTCAGGCCATTTGTCTGCACAAACAGCAAGATCCTGTTCGGCCTGAACGCGTCCTAACTGATCATTATGCCCTTTGGCTTCAACTGGAATAATATATTGTTGACCAAAACTGTCCAATGCCACATATATCTCATCGACCTCAACCTGTCCAATACTTTTAACCGTAGTGCGCAAATGATTCTGCAAAGAATAAGCTGAAATACCAAGGAACACATCAATTAAACGGTTATATCGGACAATTGCAAGAAGAGCTTGCTCGTCGTTTCCAGCGGCAGACCGAATAATTTCAGGTGTCGCGTCAGGAATCTTCGTGACTATAAGATCCTCTCTTGGAGCAATGCGAGACGACATGCTGCTTAATTCAAAGACATATTTCGCGGCACCTACTCCTTTAATATACCATTCAAACCCATTTGGAGCCGCTTCTCTTATAGGTTTAGGTAGTAATTTCCTATATCGATATGAGTAAACTACATCACCAAGGTTTTTAGGTAGGTCAATTCCAAGATCACGCGATGCTTTCACTATGTCTTGACGTGTAAAATGAACGTGACGATCACCATCGTGATAATGAGTATTAAAAATACGTAAAATTATCTTGTCATAATTGCTCTTATCCATTTTTCCTCTATTCACAAAGTCATTTATCTGCCAGGCCAGCGAAGAACGAGCACTTCCTCGCGTAGCTGAGATCGTGTAGCTGTAGCAGCCCTTTTCCTAAATAAGTCGATACTCTCAACTTCGTAGCCCAAAGATGTGGCAATATTACCCAAAATTGGGGCAGTGCGTATCAACACACGCAGATATGAGGCCTGATCTCCCACCACATAGGCTAGATGAGCATTAGGGCGAAGACAACGACGAAGCTCGGCAAGGTGCCTAGCCATGCCACCAAAATATAATTTAGTCACACGCGCATACAAGCGCTCAAAGCCTGAAGTTTTGCCCATTTCTACCCGTCTTCGTTCAATCTCGTTAGCTAACGCACACACCTCAGGATATTGCTCTGTCAGTCGATCATCGTCATCATTTTTGTATACCCCCCTAGTGTTCGATCTAATCAGCTGTTTCTTCACTTTCTGTAGCTCTGCTTTATTGGTTATCAACCCTAAAACGACATTTTCAAGTCTTGTTGTTCTGGTGTAATCCTTTTCATTCGGATACGGAGGAGAGGTGATAACTGCTGAGACGCTATTCTCGGGTAGACGCGCGACTGCTGTCCTTGCGTCCTCTTTCAATACTGTCGCGGGAACACCTGACAAGCAGCTCACTAGATTTAGATCTTTAACAACTTTCCGGGCGCGATCAACCCAACATCCTAATACATCAACATCATACTTGGGTTTAGTCACCCCTACCTCTGGACCGAAACGCAAGTTTCCTGCATCCTTGACGAGGGTGGTAGCCAAAGCAACCCTCATGTAATCCGAAAGACTATCTTCATAAGTATCAATCTTTTGGAGGACAGTAATCGCTTTGTGTAAAGGCAAAGGACTGATGCTCCCTCGTAAGAGTAGCTTATTTGCTTCGGCATTCAGTCTTTTAAGGCCGGTATTTTCGATAGAGGAATGTTCATTTTTAGATGAAACGAAGCCAATCTTAGGAAACAGGTCAGTAGCAATTTCGCTTATACACGCGTCTAACTTCTGAGGATCCACGCTCCAGTCAGTTTTTGTACGAGCAGCCAAATAGACAACTGGATTAGTTTCCATTCCAATCGACGGGATTTTATGCTTTTTCGCTTCAACAAGCGTAGTGCCAGCTCCGGCGAAAGGATCAAGTATTAATGAGTTATTATCCTGATGAAATCTGTTAAGGTAATGACGTACTAAATGCGGAGGAAAGCTCAACACGAATCTATACCAATCATGTACAGCAGAATCGCTAGACTGCAAGCGATTTCTCTTAGGATCTGCAATATCTAACACTCCTATTTGTGAATCTGCGCTATCGCTACTCAATAGATCCTCAATCTCATCTCAAACATTGCAGAAAACTCAAAAAAAATTCTTGTTTTCCTATTTCATTAACTATTAGCCAGATTCTCCTCTTTCAGTGTTCGCTTGCCCGCAATTATACCTACACTTTGTTCCCCAACACAACGCTCAATCGTGCAGTAATGTCTTGAATAATCGTCATAATTATCTCCGTTGGATTCTTGATAACGATAGTCTATCTGATTTACGCTTTTTACTGCACTATGTTGTGGTTGGCGACAAATGGCATTCTGTCTATTATCGTTTTCTCATATCTAGGGCAGTCAATCTACAAAGTCGTTTTGTAGATTTCAGCCTCGATACAGATGATTAACTTTACACCAGATACTCGGTCTCAGCACTTCCGATCCAGAGAGTAAAGCGAACCTGCCACATTCCATCGCATAAAGAAGATAGTCCAAAATTGGAAAAGGATGCACCACCATCAGGTACCTAATCTCATCAACCAACGCTTAACCCCTGCAATTATTTCAAAAGCAATGAAACCGATACACAAAGCAATTCTGCAGTTCAAGATATTGAACCCTAAAAAATTGACATAAACAGGGAATAAACTCATACCTTTTCAAGAACCCACCCGAACAAATTAGGGACTCTATACCGGTGACTAAAACACAGGCGGTATTGCAATTAGCCCACTGTCTATATAAAAACGAGCTCAGGCAGATACCAGTCTGCCGTCCTGCAGCGTCAGCAACCGGTCAACCCTAGCAAGGACCGAGGGACGGTGGGAGACGATCAGACAAGTACGGTCGCCCTTCCTCTCGATCAACCTTGTCAATACCCGGCCCTCAAGGAGAGCATCCATATTGCTGGTGGGCTCATCCAAAAGCATGAATGGTGCCGCGCTCAAAAAGGCGCGAGCCAAGGCCACCCGCTGCCGCTGCCCCTCGGACAGATCCGAACCGTTGTCAGCCAGCATGTGATACAAGCCGTTGGGCAGCTGGTCGATCAGATCGTCCAGGCAAGCGTCATGGGCCGCCTGCTCAATATCCGCCCTGCTGGCATCGGGCCGAGCAAGAGCAATGTTGTCCGCCAGAGTGAGACTGAATATGTAGGTGTCCTGGCTCACCAATGTCTGCTGCGCACGCAGATCAGCGGTGTGGATGGTCTCGATAGGCAGACCGGAAACGGTCAGATCCCCACCACTGCGCTCCTGGAACCTCATCAGCAGGTCGATCAAGGTGGACTTGCCAACCCCGTTGGCCCCTTGGATGCCGATCAGCTCGCCAGACTTGATGGAAAGATCCAGACCCTCCAAAAACGAAGTCCGGCCGCCATGTTCACCTGGGTCCTCCTTATCCGAACCAGTCTTGCCAGCGTAGGAGAAGGAGACAGCCTTGGCCTCCTCTCCAGTGAACTCCGTCAGGGGATTCCCATGACCGGATTCCACCTCACGTACAGGCGGCTCCTTATCCAGAAGCGAGAAAACCCGTCGAGCCGCAGCCAGAGTGGGCTGCAGGCCAGCGCCTAGCCGAGCTACAGGTATCAAGGGAGCGAAAGAGGAGAGGAAGCCGACCAGTCCGATCATTCCCCGTGCAGGATCCACCAACCCTGCCGAACCTAGGTGGCAGGCCATCAGAGTGAAGACTCCAGCGCAAATCAGAGTGACCACGTTGGTGACCAGATCGTTGGCAATAGTCCGCCCAGAGGTGCGTCCCCTGGCATCCAACATCTGGTCTGTAGCGACTCCCACTCGGCGGCGGGTGTTGCCAAGAGCCCCCAACCCCGCCAGCTCTGTGCGGCCCTGCAGGGTCTCCAGAAGCAGGGAATGCAGGTTGGCCTGGGCGGTCCGCTCCTTCATGGCTACCTTGAAGGTGGGCCTTGCGCTCAGGATGGGGATGAGCAGACCGACGATCAGGTAGGAGACCAGGGCGGCCAGGCCCATCCAGGGCGAGAGCCAAGTGAGCAAGGCCAGGTTGGCCAAGGAGGTGACCAGGGCAATGGCTATGGGTGAAAGGGTGTGGGCGTAGAAAATCTCCAGCAACTCGATGTCATTGGTGATCACCGTCACCATGTCTCCGCGCGCCTGGTCGCGCAGACCGGCCGGGGCCAGGGACCGCATCTTGTCGAAGACCGTCGTGCGGATGTCGCGAAGCATACTAAAGGCCATCTCATGGTTGTAGTACTGCTCCCCATAGGCCATAACCCCTCGGCTGAGAGCAGTCAGAACCGCCACCAGAGCCCAGACGACCCACTGGCCATTCAGCGGCGGCCAGTCCATGACCAGACCGATCAGGGCCGCAGCGGCAGCCATCATGCTCCAGACAGCAAAGAGATGGCCCAAGCTGCCGCAGAGGATGGCCTTGCCCTCCGTACCAGCCAGAGGCTTCATCAGCCGGGCCATGCGGCGCATCATCGCCAGGTTGCTCGTCGTCTGCTGCTGCATGTCGTCACTCCCCGTCCTCATACTGTGCCTGCTCCTTCCACTGGGCCGCGAATCCGCCTCCGGCATCCATCAGTTCGCGGAAGCCGCCGCTCTCCGCCAGACGACCTTCCTGCAGGAAGAGAATGGAATCGGCATTGCGGACCCCGGCCAGGCGGTGGGTGATGGTCAGGACCAGGGACTCCTTACCCAGCGCATCCATCAGAGCAGCCAAGGTGGCGTCATGCTCGCGATCCACGGCACTGGTTGCCTCATCGAAGATGTAGAGAGGAGAACGCCGCAGGAGCCCGCGGGCAATGGACAGACGCTGGCGCTGCCCTCCAGAAAGGTTGCCTCCCTCAGGGTCGATAGGAGCATCCAGCCCGCCCTTGCTCTGGACAAGACCAGTCAGGCCGACCTGGTCCAGCGCATCCTGCAGCTCCCAATCCGAGTAGCCCAGCCCAGCCGGATCGAGATTCGACCTGATGGTCCCGGTAAAGAGGTGATCGGTTCCCCGAACCACGGTCTGCAGGCCGACCAAGTCCTCGCGTGATAGGTCGCTGATCTGGCGCCCGCCAATGGTCAGCTCTCCGGTATATCCCTGAAGGCGCCCAGACAGCAGACCCGCCAGGGTGCTCTTGCCGGAGCCGGAGGCACCGACTAAGCCCACATGCCCCTTGGCTGGAAGGTCAAAGTTCAGGTCAGTTAGGGCCTGGAAGCCGTCAGGATAGGTGTAGGTCAGATTGCGAGCGCGGATGCCCGGCAAATCGTCTCCAGACATATCCGCCTGATCTGCCTGCTCCGAGCTCAGCCGTACCGAACCAGCATTCTGCCCTACCACATCGGTAGAACCTGATACAGGCGCTTGGACAGCGTCCAAAGCAAGCTCCGAGGCGGATCCACTTGCAGGAATTCGGCCAGCACCCGATGCGGATTCCGATTCAGAATACCGAATTGCTTTTTCAGATACTTCAAGACTCGCTTCTGGATCCGCTTTCTCGGGCGCTTCCGAAATCGTTGCCGGAGCACCTTCCGAGGCCACTTTCTTGCTTGATTCAGGAGTCGCACCTGCAGCCGACGACTCCTCGTCGCTCCCCTGCCGTGCTTGGAGAATATCGTCGATGGCCTTGCCCTGCTTGATGGCGACCATGCCGGAATGCATCATGTAGACCAACTGCCGCTCAGGGGCGAAGAGCCGAACCCCAGCCAAAGCAACAACCAGGCAGGACAGTACTCGTGAGGGCCCGCCCTGTCCGATCAGGACCGTGGCTGCGACCGCCAAGATGAGGCTGGTGTAAATGACCACGTCGGCCTTGATCAGCGAGCGCAGCTGCCCGCCCAGGACCCCCATGGTGATCCGGCGGAACCCCTCGGACTCCTCGGCCAAATCGTCGGCCTGCCGCTGGTCTGCCCCGAAGATCTTCAAGGTGTTGAGCCCCCTCAGGGCATGCTCGAAGTGGACTCCGACCTTGTCGTACTTGCGCAACTGCCCCAGCTGTACCTTGATGTTTTCGCCCATGGTGGGCTTGGAAGCCAGGGGCAGGGCCACCATGCCGATCACGACGATCACCGCAGCCAGGGGGCTGACGGGCAGGAGGACGGCCAGGGTCACGACCAGCATCAGGGCGGTCTGGACCAGGGCCGGAATGTAGGCCGTGAAGTAGGAGACGACCGACTTGACCCCTTCGGTCGAAAGCCTGGCCAGGGTCTGCGCCGGAACGCCTAGGTCGTCCTCCTGTCTGTTGGGGTCGAACACGGATAGGTAGAGGGCCTGGGAGAGCGCCTTGCCCATCCCATCAGCCAGCCGGGCGCTGACGAACCTGGCGACCGCCTGGGTCAGGAGCCGAACCAGGATCAGCCCGCCTATCAAGGCCGCCAGGGGCCCAGGACGACCCGGCACCCAGGCAAGGGCATGAGGAACAGCCAGACCAAGGGAACGGCCCACGGCCGCGATGGCTACCGGCAAGAGGAGCACCTCCGCCAGCGCGCCGATCGTCTGCAGGAGGGCCAGCAGGAGGCTGGCGCCCATCCTGGCTCCCGGTAGATGAAGTAGTCGCTTGCTGATCATGCCTGTCCTCCGTGCCGCCTTTCTGATACGCCCCTCTCAGTGGACACTAACAAAATCCTCTCGCGCCAGGCAATACCCTTATTGTGAAGCCCTGGCAAGAGCTGGCAAGAGATATAAAAAATATCATTTACTTTCCCTCCCGGCCCTCCTAAACTTGACGGCACAACCTGAAATCGGCGGATATGGCCTAGGGCCGAGCGACCGCCACCCGGATGGGAGCGATCCTTTATGAAAGCACTCAAGACAAAAGACCTGGTCAACGTCGGCATTTTTACGGCCCTCTACTTCGTCAGCATGGCGGTCGGCAACTTTATCACCGTCTTCCTGGCGGGCCTGGTCATGCCCGGCCTGTCCTCCCTCTTCATCCCTGCTGTGGTAGGGCTGGTCTCCGGCCCGGTCTACATGCTGATGATCCGCCGCGTGCCCAGATTCGGGGCCATCACCATCGTCGGCGTCATCATGGGCCTCTTCCTGCTGGTCTTCGGCCACTTCGCACTCTCCTTCATCCCCTACGCCTTCTGCGGCCTGCTGGCTGATCTGGTTCAGTCCTCGCTCAGGGAGAGCCGACCCAACCTGGCCCGTTACCTGAGCTACGTCATCCTCACCTTCGGCTGCACCGGCCCCGTCCTGCCCCTCTGGTTCATGAAGGACGCCTATGTGGCCAGCCTGGTCCGCCGCGGCAAGAGCCAGGAGTACATCAACGGGGTCTTCGCGCCCATCACCGGAGCCACCTTCCTGGTCTGCATTCTGGCCACCCTGGTCGGCGCCCTGCTCGGGGCATGGATAGGCGCCCGAATCGTTGACCGGCATTTCAACCGGATACCCGCCAAGCGATGAGGCCCATCTCCATCTACACCAGATTCCTGCTGGTCATCTTCGCCAACGCCCTGATTTTCGTCACCCTCCCCACCCCGCTGGTCCTGGCCATCAACGTCTACTTCTGCAGTTTCCAGGTCATCGTGGGCAGGGTCAGGAAGGGCCAGGCCTGGCTTCTGGTCTGTCTGGTCTTCGCCCTGGGCGCCTCCCTGGCCATGGTCTTTCCCGAGAATCTGCCCGGACATTACCTGCTCTTCCTCTTCGTCGGCGTGGGCAGGATCCTCCCCCTGGTGCTGGTGGCGGCCTTCATGATGGGCACCACCAAGGTCTCGGAGCTGGTCTACCTGCTGCGCAAGATCCATGCCCCCCAGTGGCTGGTCATCCCCGTCAGCGTCCTCTTCCGCTTCTTTCCAACCGTCAGGCACGACTATGCCCAGATCAGACGGGCCATGAAGTTCAGGGGAATCGCCGTCACCACCGGCGACATGGTCCGGCACCCTATGCGAACCATGGAATACATCTACGTTCCCCTGCTCAACAACGCCACCAACGTGGCCTCCGACCTGACCTCAGCCGCCCTGACCAGGGGGATTGGCGACCCCGGTCCCAAGACCTCCATCCAACGGATTGCCTTCACCAGACTGGATGCGCTCATGTGCGCCCTGGGCCTGGTCCTTATGGGATGTGGAGCCTATGTTACGATGTTCCAAGCTTAGCTTCACCTACGAGGGCGCCAGCCAGCCATCCCTCAAAGAGGTCTCCTGCCAAATGGATCAGGGCCGGCTGACTGTAGTCACCGGGCCGAGCGGATGCGGCAAGACCACCCTGTCCAGGGTCATCAACGGCCTGATTCCCGAACTCTACGAGGGCAAGCTTGAGGGAGAGTGCCTGATCGGGGGCGAACCCACCACGGCCCGGCCCATCTATCGACTTTCGGAGCAGGTGGGATCGGTCTTCCAGAACCCCAAAACCCAGTTCTTCACCACCGACGTCCGCAGCGAGCTGGCCTTTCCCCTGGAGAACACCGGGGTTCAGCCAGAGGCCATCCGGGAGCGTATAGACCAGGTGGCCGACCTCTTCGGCATCACCCAGCTCTTGGATCGGGGTATCTTTTCCCTGTCCGGGGGCGAAAAGCAGATGATCGCCATCGCCTCATCCTGCATGATGGACCCGCAGATCCTGGTCCTGGACGAGCCCTCCGGCAATCTGGACGTCGAAGCGGTGGCCAGCCTGGCGCAAATCCTGGACCGCTTGAAGGACCGAGGCCTGACCATGGTCCTGATCGAGCATCGCCTCTACTACCTGGACGGGCTGGCCGACGACTTCCTGGTCATGAGGGACGGCAGGCTTACAGAGCACCTGACCCCAACCGCCATGAGGGATCTGGATAACCCAAGTCGCCAGGCCATGGGGCTGCGAGCCCTGAACTTGGATGCGACCGAGCATGCGAGTGCACCTGCCAGGGTAACCACCGAGAAGATCCCCGACCTACTCCGGGTCAGGAATCTGACCTATGCCTACCACCACGACCAGGCTCCTGCCCTAAATGTGGACGACCTGACCCTGTCCAGCGAGGATATCACTGGCATCATCGGCCGCAACGGTGCCGGCAAGAGCACCTTCGCCTCGGTCCTGACCGGATTGCTCAAACCTGGCGACAAGTCAGAAATCAGCCTGAACGGAACCAAGCAGACCGCCAGGGAGCGCGTCGAGGACTCCTACATGGTCTTTCAGGATGTCAACTACCAACTCTTCAGCGAGACCGTCGAAGGCGAAATGCTCCTTGGGGCCAGGAGGACCGACCTCTTCGATGAGGTAGCGCGAAAGCTGGACCTGGAGCGTCTCCTGGACCGACACCCCAACACCCTCTCCGGCGGAGAAAAGCAGCGGGTGGCCATTGCGGCAGCCATACTGTCAGGCAAGCGTCTGGTAGTTCTGGACGAGCCCACCAGCGGCCTAGACCTCCTCCACATGAACCAGGTGACCGGGATGATCCGCTACATGCGCTCCCTGGGGGTCATGGTGATCGTCATCTCGCACGACCAGGAGTTCCTGGCTCAGACCTGCCAGCGGTTCATCACCTTCCGTCAGGGCAGACCGGTCAGGGACAGCCGCAAACTGGGCAACCTCCTGCAAGCCCTCTGAGCCTCTGCGCCCTTGCAGGGTCGGTGAACATGACGCCTCCCGGCAGGCGGTTCTCCTGTGCTCCGGGCCCCGCGAACGTATACAGTAGTGGGGAAAAGAGCATCAGGGGGCGTCCCTCGCGCCGGACGGCCCCGCCGCACAGCCAGGGTTACGAGAGGGCATGATGGGCTATATCGACGTCATCGGAGAGACGAAACGGTATGTGACCGGCGAAACGACCATCGTGGCCAACAATGAGGTCACCTTCTCCATCGAGAAGGGCGAGCTGGTGGTCATCCTTGGCGCCTCGGGGGCGGGCAAATCGACCGTGCTGAACATCCTGGGCGGCATGGACACCTGCAACGAGGGCCAGGTGATCGTGGACGGGAAGGACATCGCCGGATACGACGCCCGGCAGCTGACCACCTACCGCCGTTACGACGTGGGCTTCGTCTTCCAGTTCTACAATCTGGTGGCCAACCTGACCGCCAAGGAGAACGTGGAGCTGGCCTCGGAGATCGTGGATGACGCCGCAGACCCGGTCCAGACCCTGGTCGACGTGGGCTTGGGTGACCGGATCGACAACTTCCCCGCTCAGCTTTCCGGCGGCGAGCAGCAGCGGGTGGCCATCGCCCGGGCCGTGGCCAAGAACCCCAAGATCCTGCTCTGTGACGAACCCACTGGTGCCCTTGACTACCGGACCGGCAAGCAGGTGCTACGCATCCTCCAGGACCAGTGCCGCAAGAAGGGCGCCACCGTGGTCATCGTCACCCACAACGCGGCCATCGCCCCCATCGCCGACAGGGTCATCCGCATGCACGATGCCCGGGTCCAGGCTGTACAGACCAATGACAGCCCTGAAGACATCGAAAACGTGGAGTGGTGAGGATGCAGCCCGTCAGGAAGGTGCTCTGGCACGACATCCGGGTCTCCCTGCGCAAGTCCCTGGGACGGTTCATCTCCATCGTCTGCCTGGTGGCGCTGGGCTCCTTCGCCCTGGTCGGGCTGAGCGTGACCGGGCCGGACATGCGGCAGGCCGGCAACGCCTACCTGTCCAACCACCATCTGGCCGATCTGATGGTCATCAGCAGCTACGGGCTGGACCAGGAGGATCGGGATGCCATCGACACCGCCCCTGGTAATTCAGGCATCGAATACGGGTATTTGAAGGATGTGGTGCTCAAAGGGACCGACAAGAGCCTGCGCATCTACTCTGCCCCCAACCGAATCTCCACCTACGAACTGGTCGACGGATCCATGCCGACCAGACCGGACCAGATAGCAGTCGACACGGCCCTGGCCGGGAGCCACCCCATCGGCAGCAGCATCCAGGTAGATGAGAAGGCCGACCAGCTGGGCAGGAGGGTCTTGAGGCACCACAAGCTGCGCGTGGTGGGTACGGTCAAGTCAACCGAGATCCTCAGCAAAGTCAACATGGGGCCCTCCACAGCCGGATCCGGGTCGCTGGACTCCTACGCTGTGACCACGCCCGGGGCCTTCGACTCGGACGAGTACATGATCGCCCGCCTGACCTTCAAGGATCTGGACCGGATCCGGGATCACTATTCCGACCAGTACATCCAAGCCCTGCAGACCCACAAGGACGACCTGAACAGGATTCTGTCAGGACGCCCCACCGCCAGGCTGAACGCCATCAAGGCCCCCCTGAAGAAGCAACTGGACCAGGGGCAAGACCAGGTAGACCAGTCTAAAGAAAAACTCGAAGGGAACCGGCAGCAGCTGGAACAGGCCAGGAAGGATCTGGACCAGGGTGCCCAGAGCATCCAGTCCGCCAAGAACCAACTAGTCGCCAAGACGGTGCAGGCCCAGGCAGCCATCGACCAGGGGCAACAGGAGGTGGATCTGAGCTCGGCCGTACTGGCTCGAAAGCAGAAGCAGTACCAGTCTTCCGTCAACCAGGTGGCCCAGGGCAGGCAACAGGCCGACCAGGGGCAACAGGCCATCGATCAGGGACAGGCCAAGCTTGATGGTTCCCGCCAGCAGCTGGAGGGCGGCAAGGCCCAGGCCGACCAAGCTGTAGCCCAGGCCCAGGAAGCGCAGAAGCAATGCAGACAAGGCATTGCACAGGTCACCGGCCTCATTCAGGCTATCGATGCCCAACTGGCCACACCCGGGCTGACCCCCCAGCAGCAGGAGGAGCTCAACCGCAAGAAGGCCGGGCTCCAGGCCCAGCTGACCGAGCTCAACCGGCAGTCACCGCAAATCGATGCCCTTGCAACCAAGGCCAAGGCAGGCCGCGATGCCTTCATGACCAACCAGTACACGCCCGGCATGGCCCAGGTTGCGGCCAACCAGCAGACCCTGGATGCAAAGCGACAGGAGCTGACCCAAGCAAAAGCCAAGGTGGAGGAAGGCGAGCGCCAGCTGGCCCAGGGCAAGGGCCAACTTGATCAGGGCTCAGCACAGCTGGCCCAGGGTAGGGCCAAGCTAGCCCAGGCACGACAGGAACTAGCCAGCAGCCGCGCCTCAGCCCAGGGGCAGATCGACCAGGCCCAGGCCACCTTGGATCAGAAAACCGCGGAATACCAGACCAAACTGGACAAGTTCAATAAGGAAAGCCCAGACGCCCAGAAGAAGATCGACGACTCCCAGAAAAAGCTGAACAAGGCGGCGGACCAGCTGAGCCGACTGGAAAAGCCGGTCTATGCCCTGGACTCACGCCGGGAAGCGCCCGGCTCAGAGGGCTACAAGGTCTACGCCTCCGTTTCCTTCATTGTGGACTCGCTGGCCAAGGTCTTCCCCTACTTCATGTACCTGGTGGCCGCCCTGGTCACCTTCACCACCATGACGCGCTTCGTGGACGAGGAGCGGATCAACGCCGGAACGCTCAAGGCCCTGGGTTACAGGGACCAGGATGTCATGGCCAAGTTCCTGGTCTATGGCGGAGCGGCCTCGGCCCTAGGCGCGCTTCTGGGCATCATCGCCGGCCACATCCTTCTGCCCTGGATCGTCTACCAGGCCTACGCCCACGCTTTCGACATGCCGCCCATCCACTACGGCTTCCACCTGCCCATCACCCTTCTGGCCTGCCTACTGGCCTTCCTGAGCGCCGTGGTTCCAGCCTTCCTGAGCGCCTGGCGGGAGCTGCGCGAGAAGCCGTCGGCCCTCCTACTGCCCAAACCGCCCAGCGCCGGTTCGAAGATTTTTCTGGAGCGCATCCCCCTGATCTGGAACCGGCTCAACTTCACCCACAAGGTCACCGCCCGAAACATCTTCCGTTACAAGCAGCGGATGCTGATGACCATCTTCGGGGTCTGCGGGTCAGTGGCCCTTTTGATGGCAGGATTCGGCGTACAGGGATCCATCTCGGCCATCAACGAGCACCAGTTCGGCCAGGTGATCCGCTACGACCTGATCGCCGCCGAGAACAGCCAGGCCACATCCGACCAGCGCCAATCCATCAAAAAGCGACTGGAAAAGCCCGACGTGAGCCGTTCCCTGAACGTGCGCTACGAGGAGATGAGCAAGACAGCCGGCCACAACGCCGACAAGCAGTCCATCACCATGATCGCGCCGGCCAGCGCCGAGCACCTGGACGACTTCATCCGCATGGACACCCGATCCGGACACAAGCCCTTGAGCCTCAAAGGCGACGGCGTGATCCTCTCCGAACGGATCGCCCAGCTGACAGGGACCAAGGTCGGCGACAGGATCACCCTGCAGGATTCAGGCGGCAGGGACAGGACCATGCGGGTGGACGGCATCTGCGAGATGTACCTGGGGCACTTCGTCTTCATGAGCCCATCGGCCTACAGGACCGTCTTCCATCAGGACTTCTCACCCAACGCCCATCTGGTCACCTTCAAGGACTCCAGCGCGGAGAACACCAGAAGGCAGGCCGCTTCCTTCATGCGGATCGACGGGATCCAGGGGGTGGTGCAGAACACCACCCTGATGAGCCAGATCGACACCGTGGTCAGGTCCCTGAACATGATCATGCAGGTGCTGATCATCGTGGCCACCCTACTGGCCCTGGTCATCCTCTACAACCTGACCAATCTGAACGTGGAGGAGCGGATCCGCGAGCTGAGCACCATCAAGGTGCTGGGCTTCTACGATCGCGAGGTGACCATGTACATTTACCGGGAGACCATCCTCCTGTCGGCCATCGGCGTCCTGGCCGGATACGGGTTCGGGGCCTGGCTCCACCACTACATCATCACCACCGTCCCTCCGGACAACGTCCTCTTTGACCCCTCCATCAGCTGGGTGGCCTTCGTCGTGCCCCTGGTCATGATTACGGTCATCACGGCCGGACTGGGCTGGATGGTCAACAACAAGCTCAAGCATGTGGACATGCTGGAGGCCCTCAAGTCGGTGGACTAGCCCATATCGGCATTTACCCATGCTGATGGCGTAAGCTGGCAGTCCAAGAGTCCATAAGTCCATGCCATTAAAGCCATTGAGAATCCAGAAAGCGGAGGACGACGGTGCTGCAGATCGAACATATCTCCAAACAGTACAAAACGGGGGACTTCGTCCAGCAGGCCTTGAACGATGTCAGCGTCAACCTGCGCGACAACGAGTTCGTGGCCATCCTGGGCCCCTCCGGCTCCGGCAAGACCACCCTGCTCAACATCATCGGCGGGCTGGACCGCTACGACCAGGGCGACCTGATCATCAACGGCACCTCCACTAAGAAATACAAGGACCGGGACTGGGACTCCTACCGCAACCACACCGTGGGCTTCGTCTTCCAGAGCTACAACCTGATCCCCCACCAGAGCATCCTGTCCAACGTGGAGCTGGCTCTGACCATCTCGGGGGTGCACCGGCAAGAGCGTCGGGAGCGGGCCAGGAAGGCCCTGGAGCAGGTGGGGTTGGGCCAGCATGTGAACAAGCGGCCCAACCAGCTCTCGGGCGGACAGATGCAGCGGGTGGCCATCGCCAGAGCCCTGGTCAACAACCCCCGCATCCTCCTGGCCGACGAACCCACCGGAGCACTGGACTCCGAGACCTCCATCCAAATCATGGACCTGCTCAAGGAGGTGGCCCAGGACCGGCTGGTGGTCATGGTCACCCACAACCCCGAGCTGGCCCACCAGTACGCCACCAGAATCGTAGAGCTGCACGACGGCTCCGTGATCAGTGACTCCGACCCCCTGCCCGACGACCAGGTGCCGATCCGCCGGGCCCGCCACCGCACCTTCGGCAAGGCCTCCATGGGTCTGCTGACCTCCCTGTCGCTGAGCTTCAACAATCTTCGAACCAAGAAGGCCCGGACTGCACTCACGGCCTTCGCCGGATCCATCGGCATCATCGGCATCGCCCTGATCCTGTCGGTGTCCACCGGGGTCAACCGCTACATCGACAGGATACAGCGGGAGACCATGACCTCCTATCCCATCACCATTCAGGAGCAGTCCTTTGATCTGAACAAGATAGTGGATTCTGCCCAGGAAACCCAGAAGGAGGCCAAGGCCCACAAGGATCTCAAGGCCATCCAGCCGGACGACTCCAGCGTCAAAGGGGCCTCCAGCCTGACCAGCAGCATCACTCAGAACAATCTGACAGATTTCAAAAAATACTTGGACAATCCCAAGAGCGAGATCCACCAATACGTGGGATCCGTCGGCATCCAGTACTCCTACGCCACCAAGTTCTCGGTCTTCGGGCACGATCCGGACGGCAAGCTGGTCTCCGCAGACAAGGTGACCATGAATGGGCAGGACGACGCCAGCTCCACCGCCAGCCAGATGGCCACGGCCAACACCGACAGCGACATGGGCGACATCCAGTCCATGCAGATGTCCTACCTGACCGGCAAGACCGAAAAGAACAAGGCCCCGGAAATCTTCGGCGAAATCATGCCCGGGGCCGATGCCAAGACCACCATCAGCAAGGTGGTCACCGACAACTACCAGGTGGTGAACGGCACCTGGCCCAAGGCCAAGGATCAGGTGGTCCTGGTGCTGGACAAGAACAACCAGATGCCCGTCACCAGCCTCTACAAGCTGGGCATCCTCCCCTCCAGCCAGTACACCGACATGATGAACAAGCTCAACAGCGGCCAGGAGGTCAAGGTCGACACCAAGCCCATCGAATACGCCAAGGCCATGGACCAGAAGCTCTCCCTGGTGCCCGCCGCGAGCCAATATGCCAAGGGGACCGACGGCCACTACCACTACATCGGCGACAACACCGACCAAATGACCAAGGCCACCGACCAGGGCCTGCAGCTGCACATCGTCGGCATCGTCCGTCCCAACCAAGGAGCCAAGGCCACGCCGCTCAAGGTGGGCGTCGGGTATACCCGCCAGCTGACCGACTACCTGATCGACCAGGCCAAGACCAGTCCCATCGTCACCGACCAGGAGGCCGACCAGGGCCACAGCGTCCTCAACGGGATGGCCTTCGCCCCTGCCGACGATGCCGCCAAGGCCAACGATGCCAAGGCCTACATCGCATCCTTGGGCGTTACACAGAAGGCCAGCATGGCCCAGGAGATCATGAAGGGTTCGGCAGCCATGGCCGGCCAGGAGGCCCAGGGCCGGGCCGGAGCCGCTGCAAGAGCCCAAGGTTCTGCCGGCATCCCCACGGGGGCCTCAGCCGAGCAGCAGACGGCCCAAGCCTTCGACCAATACATCGCCACCGCCCCGCAGGACGCTCTGGTCGCCATCTACAACCAGTACGTCTCCACCGGCACCTACGCCGACAACTTGAGCGACTTCGGCCTGATCTCCCGGGATGCCCCCTCCCGCATCAGCATCTACACGGATAGTTTCGAGAACAAGAATTCCGTGGGCGACTCCATCAAGCACTACAACGACAAGGCCGCGAAGAAGAACAGGATCGTCTATACCGACTACGTGGGTCTGATGATGAATTCGGTCACCACCATCATCAACGTCATCACCTACGTGCTGATAGCCTTCGTCGGCGTCTCACTGGTGGTCTCCTCCATCATGATCGGCATCATCACCTACATATCGGTTCTGGAGCGGACCAAGGAGATCGGCATCCTGCGGGCCATGGGCGCCTCCAAGCGGAACGTCTCCAACGTCTTCAACGCCGAGACCGGCCTCATCGGACTTCTGGCGGGCCTGCTAGGGGTGGGCATCACCCTACTGCTGATCATTCCGGCCAACAGCATCATGCACCACTTCATGGGAACCACCGAGGTCAACGCGGCCCTGCCTACCTCAGGTGGTATAGCCCTGGTCATTCTGAGCGTGGTTCTGACCCTGATAGGCGGCCTGATCCCCTCACGGAAGGCAGCCAAGCAGGATCCCGCCACCGCCCTGCGCACCGAGTGAGGCTGAGTGACACCGGGTGGCACTGGCAAAGAAGTGAGTTCCCGCACAGTCGGGCCCTAACGGCGGTCCCTCTTTACTCGGGAATGCCATAATGAACCCCGTGAATGAACAACCCAATCAGATGACAGATCAACAGAACAGGCAACCCCTCTTCCCCGGACGGGCCTTCATCAGCACCGTCCTGGACGTGGTCGAGAGCAAGAAGACCATGAGCGGCGCCCTGACCGGCAAGTACATGCAGCGAGCCACCATGGCCGGCCTCTTTGTGGGTATCTTCTTCACCGCCTTCTTCGTCATCATGGGCCAGGCCGGCCAGAACCCCGCCGACCACGGCCTGATCCTGGCAGGCCGGGTACTGGCGGCGACCACCTTCGGCTGGGCCCTGGTCCTGATCTACTACACCAACTCCGAGCTGCTGACCTCCAACATGATGGTGGTCACCATAGGCGCCTATCACAAGCGCCTGGGCTGGCTGGCCTCCCTGCGGATCCTGATCCTCTGCCTTCTGGGCAACCTGGCCGGAGCCCTGATCGTGGCCGTCATCCTGCGCTTCTCGTCTATTGTCAGCGGTCCGACCCTGGACCAAATGCTGGCGGCAGCAGCGACCAAGACCGGCTACGTCTCCGGCGGTCCCATGGGGTTCGCCGACCTGTTCGTGCGCGGCATCCTGTGCAACTTCTGCATCAACATCGCCATGCTCATGGTCTACAACGGCAAGCTTTCCAACGACTTCACCAAGTGCATCATCATGGTCGTGGCCGTCTTCGTCTTCGCCTTCTGCGGATTCGAGCACTCGATAGCCGATTCAGCCCTCTTCCTCATCCTGGGCGTCTTCGGGCGGGTCAACGCCTGGAAGGCAATCCTGGTGGTCCTGGTGGCCATGCTGGGCAACTACATAGGCGGCGGCATCCTGATCGGCCTGAACTTCGCCACCATGAACGATGAGCGCCGGTTCAAGGCCTGACCGAGGCTGCCACATACAGTTGCTACAGCCGATTTTCACCGGCCATGCCCTGACCGTGGCGGAGCCGTGGACTCCCGAATGATCAGTCGCGATGAGATCTGCTCGTCCCCCATCGAGCGGCTCTGTTGCAGCTGATCAAGATCTGGCTCTTCCTCTTCACTTGCCTTGCGGGTTCCGTCATCTCCCTTGCCACTCTTGTTTACCTTGGTCTCCGGCTGGTCATCATTGTCAGGCCAATGAGCCAAGCGCTCAACAGCCTTTGCTCCTATTCCCTGGAAGTTCTGCCGCCAAGTCGTAATGCTCGGGACGGTCACTTCACCGATGGGGTTGCCGTCGAACCCGGCAACGCTGACATCTTCGGGAACCTTCTTCCCTTCAAGAAGAATGCCTCGTATGACACCTGCGGCCACCTCATCGTTGCCAGCGAAAATAGCTGTAATCTCCGGAAAGGAGCACAGGTAGCGTCCAATCTGCTCCGCCTTCCGGAAATCCCAAGTGCAGGACAAGGGTTCCTCGATAGGAGCCCCCACTTCCTCCAGAGCACGCCGCCAACCCAAGCATCGCGTAAATTTTTTGTCGTCTTCAGGTATGGACACATGGAAAACGGTTTTATGCCCCAGTCTCAGTAGGTACTTGGTGATCTGGTATCCGCCTTCATAGGCGCCTATCCGCAGGCTCCCCGAAGCCAGGTCAGCTTCATCTACAATCACGGTGGGGAGCGATTGCGCAATATATCCCGCGAAAGAATGCAAGAGACTGGAACGCTCCACGTCCAGGATGATGCATCCAACCGGCCTGTTTTGGATGAGCTGGTCTACAGTCTCCTTGACTTTCTCATGACCATTGCCGACCAGGGTCACTGTGACCAGATAATGCCGTCGGCGTGCAGCCAGTTCGATCCCCTGCAACAGCTGCATGGATCCGTATAGGGATATATCCGTGGCGATAACCGCGATGGACTGAAATTCATTGGACACCAAGGCTCTGGCGATGGTATTGGGTCGGTAATTCAAATCCTCGACAGCCTCGGCTATAACCTTGCGTTTCCCCTCGCTCAGGTTACGGCCACCATTGAGATACCGGGAAACCGTGGAAACAGAAACGCCTGCCTTTCTTGCCACATCCTTGATGGATGGAGCCCGTTTTCTCCCCGCAGCCATATGCAACCATCCTTCCACGCGCAGACGCCCGGCAAGCCCATTACGGGCTGCCGGGCGGCCGACGCAAAACCATCAATCACCCTATCTGATTGTGTCACAATAGAAAGGTATGGTCCTTCTCACACCGCGCTACTTCACTTCACCGCCCCGCCGGTTATCCCTGAGATGATCTTCTTCTGTGCCACGGCGAAGATGATCAGCAGGGGCAGGCTCATCAGAATGATATAGGCAAAGATGTAATGCCAATTATTCAGATAGAGTCCGGCATTGGCCACGTTGTAGAGGTTCAACGGGAGAGTATCCATCTTGCCCGAGAGGATAAAGAGGGCGTAGAAGACATCATTCCATATGTACAGAATGAGCAGGATGGTCGCTGAAGCCATTGTGGGCCCAAGGAGGGGCATAACAATGGTAAAGAAGACCCTCATAGGTTTAGCTCCGTCGATTCGAGCAGCTTCCTCTAAGGAGATCGGGATGGTGCGAATGAACCCGGTGACGAAGAAGATAACCGTCGAAAGATAGATCCCCACATAGACGCAAATCATGCCAATGGCAGTTCCCGCCAGACCGATCATCTTCAAAAGCAGCATGACCGTAACCACGGCCGGCGGCAGAATCAGTCCAGATATGCATAGGGCATATACCAGAGCCATGGCCTTGGTGGCTCGTCGAGCCAAAATCCATGAGGCCATGGAACCGAATATCAGGGCCACCACCACAGAGGGGAGCGTCACCAGAAGGGAACCGAAGAATGCCGGAATCATCTTGCCTTGCGACAGGACAATGCCGAAGTTTTCAAAGAGATGCCACTTGGTTGGCAACGCCAGAGACAGCCTTAGGGCCTCAGCTTGATCCTTGCCTGCGGTAACAACCAGCAGGTAAAAAGGCACCCCTAGGCAGACCACGATCAGGAAGACCAGGAGGACGGTGTGAAGCACTCGCTTGCCCAGAGCTCCCTTGTGTCCGGCAGCATGTACACCAGAGTTGGTGGTGACGGGTTCAAAACTCGCATTGCTCATAGTATCTTGGCCTCTCTTCTGCGAAGGTACCAAATCAAAGGAATGGCAATAATCATCACGACGACAAAGAGCAGGAGGCTCATCATCGTCGACTGTGAATACAGACCCTGGCCGAAGGTTCTCCAGACGAAGAGGTTGAGGATCTCAGTGGAGCCGCCGGGGCCACCTGCTGTTGTAGCCTGCACGGTGTCGAACCCGTTCATTGAGCCAAGAAGGGAGGTGGCCACATTGAAAGTCACGGCAGGGGCCAGGAGCGGGAATTTGATCTTCCAGAAAATCTGCCAGGAATTGGCTCCATCGATTTCGGCTGCCTCAAGGATATCCTCATCGATGGTTTTGAGCCCGGACAGGTAAATGAGCATGGCCAGGCCAGCCCATTTCCAGCCCTGAATTGCGGACACTATGACGATTGACCAGGTGGTGCTTCCCAACCAGGCCGTGCTAATAGTCCTTCCAGCAAAGAAGCTCAGTATCTGGTCCAAGGCGCCATTGGCTTGGAGGACGGCCTGCCAGACATATCCCACGGCGAGAGCCGACATGAGCACAGGAATGAAGAAGAGTACCCGGGCGATACGGTTTTCAGTCGTGTCTTCTTCAAGAAAAACAGCCAGGATTAGACCGAACGTATTCTGGAAAAAGGCGACGAAAAGTGCGAAAACCATTGTGGTCCGCAAATCCCGGAGCAGTATCCCGTTTTTGAAGAGACTCATGAAGTTGTCGAAGCCGTTGAAGGAAATGGTCGTCTTAAAAGCAGACCAGTCAGTAAAGGCATAAATGAAGTTCAGAACCGTAGGAACGAAGAAGAAAACCAGCAGGACAGCCCCTGCTGGAACCAGGAACCGAAGCGGGTAATTCTTTTTCATAACTGCGGTTTCGCTATTGGAACCAATAGATCGGTTCCTACCCAAGCGTTTCCGGCCTTTTTCAGCAGGACCCGCAGCGAGCGCATCAGACATAAAAGGTCCTTTCTTCCGATGTGATTGTCAAATTCGTAAGTATGAATCCAGGAAGAACGGCCGGAGGAATTACCCATCCCCCCCGGCCGTTGTTTGCCTTAGAAGCCCTTCACCCCCTGAGCCTTGGCTACCTGTGCGAACTGATCCTGTGTAGTTTGGGCGACCTGTTCCGGTGTCATGGTTCCATTGACCATGCTGGCCAGGTTGACATAGAGATCAGGGTTAGCCAGAGCTAGGAGCTGCATGGAACCGACGCTGTGCTGAATGGACTGTGCCGCGTCCAGGGTGGCCTGAGGCACAGTGTTCGGCGAATCGACGTTCTTCAGAACCGAAATGATGTTCTGCTGCTTGATAAAAGCCTTGTAACCGTCGGTCATCCAGAAATTGAGGAATTGTCTGGATGCTGCCTCGCGCTTGCTGTCCCCGCTCTTGAAGGCCACAACTGCATTGGAGCCATCAGGGATAACAGTGGTATAGTTGCCATCCTTCGACACGGGGAAGTACCCAATCTTCTTGTCCAGAGCGCTCTTGTCGTGGTTGGCCAAAGCTGCTACGGCGAAGAATTGACTGGCATTGCCGAAGATCATTCCGGTCTTCCCGTCCCACAGAGCCTTCTCCTGGGCGGTGTCCTTGGCTGAGCCGGCATCTGCATTGTAGAGCCCCTTCTTGAAGAGGTCCTGATAATTGGTGATGGCTTCCATAATGTCCTTGCCGGTGAATTTATCCTTGCCCTGGTTCACACGGTCCCATAGACCCCCTTTTGCCGCTTCGGCCAATTGGACTTGGACAGCCCACTGCGTTCCCCATTGGGAACCGCCCATTTCGAAGAGTGGCGAATCCACGCCGGGGATATTGGCATCCTTGATTTTCTGGGCAGCAGCCACGAACTCGTTCCAGTTCTTGGGTACCGCCTCAAGTCCTGCGGCCTTGAAGACATCCTTGTTGTAATAGACTCCCATAGTCGCAGGGGCGCTCACCATAATCGCGTATCTGTTGTTCTTGTAGAGTCCAGCCTCATCGTCTATACCCTTCTTGTAGTTCTTCTCAAAGGGGGCATTGTCAAGTTTTTGCAACTTGCCTTGAGAAACCAGACCGGTCAACATGGATCTGGTCGGCTGCCAAAAAGCTAGGTCGGGAGTATCGCCAGTTGTGATCTTGGTCTGTGAGTTGTTTTCATAGACTTCTGGAATGGTAACTACATCAACCTTGGCACCCGTAGCTTTCCGGAAATCCTTGACCACCTGAACCGGAATATTGTTGGCCTGGGGCGAGCTCCAGAACTTCAAGGTCACACCGTCCAGCCTGGCATTCGCCTTGGGCCAGTAGCCAGATGCCTTGGTGTCAGTGTCATCGCTGCTGGCAGCAGGGTTGCCGCATCCGGCTAAAGTGCCCAAGCACAAACCCGCAGTAATCACCAGACCAGCCAAGGCTCGAACCGTCTTTCGCGAAGAATCGGTCTTCCACTGGATCAACTTCATTGTTTATCCCTTTCCGCCTCCGCCACCCGCTGATGGCGGGATGGCAGGGCTTCTCACTACACCACTCGCGTCTTTTCAGACTGAAGGCCAATCACTCCCTGATTAAGAGGGTCCTGGCCGTATACCCTTCTTCGGGCATATGAACTTCTAGACTCCCCCTTTCTTTGTGCCAGACATAACGCCAAGAATCCGACCCACCATCCCGGTCCGTAAAACTCGGATAGAGAACCTGCACCCTGCAATCTCTGTTTGTGAACATAGGCAGAGGCAGATCGAGATGACCATCCGACGTGCACCTGGACCAAACAGTCATCAGAACACCATCTCTGATCCCATCTGCTCCTTGATCGCATGCACTTCTGATGCCAAGCGCAAGCTTGTCGTCATACCAACCAGGCAGTCCCAATGGCCAGAACGGCACGCCCGTAGCTACCCGATCACCGATGACGCGACGGTAAACATCAATCGCATCTCGGACCATATTCAATTGGTGCTCCGAAAACCGATTCAGGTACCCCGACAGGAAGAAATGTCCCAGAAGGGTGTTGGTCAGAGCGAAGCAAAAGCTCTCGTCATCCATATCGGCAGCCGGATACGCCCAATTGCCAGCCTGTTCGGGAAGCATGGCCATAGGCGCTGTGGCACTTATGCTCGCATACCTGCCAAAATCTTGCTGATCCGATGTAGAGAGGAGATGGAATATGGAAGACTGGGCGAAATCCGTCCGCATGCCTCCGGAAGAGCAGTTTTCGAGGATCAGGTTAGGATGACGACGATACAGCCCCTTGATCCATTCCTGATAGGCCCGGTTATGACCGAGAAGACCCTCACCAGGGCTATCCGCGTGATATGTGGTGCCTGGGCCGGGCATGACATTGTAGTCGAACTTAAAATAGCCAACCCCGAAATCACCGACGAGCCTGTCGATCACTTTGTTCATGTGCCTTATGGTCTGAGGGTTTCTGAAATCAAGCAGATACCTATTCTGTTCCACTACACGATGTCCTGCGTGCTGGAAAAAGGCGGAATCCGGCAGCTTCTTGGCCAAGGGACTTTTGATTCCCACAACCTCTGGTTCAAGCCACAAACCTGGTATCATGTGCTCACGTTTAATGGCATCCATGACCTCACCCAGACCTCCGGGAAATCGGGTCGTGGATGGCTTCCACTCACCGACTGATGGCCACCAATCACCGGTGTCGTCATACCAGCCAGCGTCGATGCAGAATATTTCAGCACCTACGCTGCCGGCTGCCTTGATCAAAGGCAGCAAGCGGTCTGTACTTGGGTCACCATTGAGAGTATTCATATAATCGTTGAAGATGATCTCTGGAGTCTTCAACTTATCCGCGGCAAGATGCCAGTGTCGCCTGTAATTCGTAACAGATTCAACGGCCTGATCAAAGTTGCTGGCAGGAGTAACCGAAACAGGTACTGATGTGAATTGCTGGTCCTCGTGAAGCACTACGGACCAATCATGATTTTTGTAAGTCGGCCCACTGAGCGCAAAGTATCCCTCGCTTTTTGTGCCTTCGCCCACCTCCCAGCGCCATGGTCCGTTGTGCTCGATCTGAAAGAGCCAGGTGATGCCCTGCTTCGGCGATGTCAGAACACCCATCGGCAGAGCTTGCCCTGTGGAAAAGGTCCCCTCCGATACACAGGAGTAGGCACCTTGAGGCGTCCGGCCCACCATGTCATTGCTAAGGATGGGGCATATTTCACGGAGTGGTTTCCAGGACCAACGTCCCTCACCAAGCCAGTCATTCTGGCACTCAGCCAGCTGCCAATCTTCCAGCCCGTCCTTAGTCTCTTCAAAACCATTCGCCTGTCCGAAGAGCTGGCAATAGGTGGGGAGAGATTCAAGGACCAGGTCGTCTTCCAAGGTGTTTTTAATGCTTGTCGTGACCTTGAACATCAGGTCACCGTCAGCCACCTGGAACAACTGGCGACATTCAATCCCATGTTCTTTGCTCTCCTGGAGTATTTCCAGGTTGCTGACCCCATTCGTATGCCAGGTTTTCCAAGAAGCGAATCGCAGAGCCTGACCAATGGATGTCTCAATAAGCCTACGTCCACAAATCGTATGACCGGTACCGCGACCAGAGGCTTCTATCTGCACCATGGGCAAACGACCCAGAAAATTGATACGTCGTGTCTTCGACCCGGCGGGGTTAGCAGGCACATAGTTGGACGATATCCCGGATGATTGTGGCAAAGATGAATACGCCTCATGACGCGGGCTAAAAGTAATCGAGACTAGAGCAACAGGCCTATCCTCCCCAACATCGAACTCCATTTTTATACAATCGTTCCCCCATCGTAAGGGTGAAGATATAGTTGAATCTCCATTTGGTATCGTTACCAATTCAAAGATCTCAGAACTATCCTCGCTCTGCATTGAATCTCCTATCAGCGACATTGCTTAACGTACCGACTCTCTCAGTATAACTGGTACCGTTCCCAATGCAAGTCGCAATCAAGCTTCGTGTCAGGTCTCACCCTCTGTGAGCTAATCGCTCGATAGACGAATAGGTCTTTTCCTGGACTTCAAAAGCTTCGGACGCATGGGCTCATCGAGATCCTCACACAAATTTCTGCTGGAATCAGAGCAATCCCAGACGGGTACTTAGGCAGCTACCTTCATCATTGGCTGCACACGACAACGTGGGCCGATCAGCAGTCTTGGCTCTCTTTCCATTAGGCAATGGACATCATGGCAGTGGACGCGCTTACGAGACTGATCGGAACTACCTATCATGAAGAAACCCAAGAGCCTATGAACAGGCAGAAAACGGAGGTTCATGATGAGCGAGGCTGAAACCGCAGCCAACAAGTCCTTGGTACAGGAGTTCTACGACCAAGTCTTTAGCCGGGGAGATACCAGCAACATCGACAGGTTCATGCGGGACGACTACATTCAGCACAACCCAACCTGCGCTAACGGAAAGACTGGATTCCTGGAGTTCATCAAGGGATTCCTGGCCCTGGGACCGCAAATTGATATCATCAGGCTGAACGGGGAGGATGATATGGTCTACGTCTTTTTCAAGTGCACGTTGAAGAACGGCCATGTCAACAAGGTTTGCGACATCTACCGGCTGCAGGAAGGCCAGCTGGCTGAGCACTGGGACATCATCGAGCACAACGTGGAAAACGTACAGTCCCGGAACAGCAACGGTCTCTTCTGACCTCTAGCGACATAAGAAAGGACGAAAACAAACCAGTAGGGGAGACGACCGGAACCGCTCCAGGATCATGGATACCTCTTTCAAGCTGAGTCCAGAATCCTCCTTGAGCATCCAGACATCTGCAGCCTTGACATGGTCAGCCAAGTGGATCTGGCTGCTTCCATGTCGGTTTGCTAACTATATAGTCGCGGTCTGCTCAGCAATCCGTCTGTGTGAAAGAAACCCACTCCTGAATTCATGGTCGTCTCCACAATGGACCGAACCTCTCGGTTCCCTGGCGATCAACATTGACCGGTCAGGGCCCCACGGGAGGCCCGGAATCCTGTCCGTCCCAGGCTTATGTATGCACAATGCCCTCCTTACGGTTGGCACTCAAGCCAATAACCCGTCCGCGGCTATTCAGACTTGTCCGATTACTCCAGCAGGTTGTCGCGCAAGGCTGCCACCTGGTCTGGTCCAAACCCTAGGGCCTGCCGTGCATAGGCAAAGACGTCGCCATAGGCGTCGATCATGAGTTGGCGGGCGTAAATCAGATATTCCTTCTTGACATACAGCGCAACGGCCAGTGCATCCAGTGAATCCTGGTCAAAGCCTTTGGCGCGGAATTGGTCCAGCAGTTGATTGTTGGCCGTGACCCTCTCTTGGTTGGTCTTCAGATAGTCCGCGAATATCTGGTCGTCATCCACCTCCAGCAGCCAGAGCACCAGGGCCGCGGCGAACCCGGTCCGGTCCTTGCCGGCAAAGCAGTGGAAGAGCGTAGCCCCCTGGGTGTTGCCCACGACGATTCGCAGGAAGCGCCCAAAACCTTTCTGAGCGCCTGGATTTAGGACCATGTCGTGGTAGGTACCGAGCATATGGTCATTGACCCGATCGACCGAACCGATCGAGGCGAAGTCGTCCAAGCTGGTATTGCGGGCACCAATCATTCCCAGCAGATCAATGTTGGTGAAAGTGATACCTTCAATTGGGTCATCAGGGCTTTCCTGTATTTCGAAGGGCCGGCGGAAGTCTACGACCTGTGTCACCCGGTAGCGGTCGACCAAATCTCTCCTGGTGGCCTCGTCCAGGCCGACCAGCTGCCCCGACCGAATGAACCTGTGCTGGCGAACCCGGCGGCCGTGGATGGTCCGCATGCCCCCCAGATCCCGGAAATTGGTGATGTTCATCGACGACCTCCTCTAATACGTTTCTCTTCCATCAAGGCCACTAGGCCCAGAAGTACAACTGCACAGACAATGGCGATATACAGCACGATAAAAGTGTCATTCCAACCATGCAGCACATGCCCCAGCACGTTCAGCCCATCGGACGAGGAATCTGCGATTTTAGCTAGCAGAACCTTGGCGGTGGAGTCACCGAACAGGTAGGCGAATGCACCGACCATGCCGCCAGACAGTACATTGGCTCGCTTGGGAATTTGATTGAGCATGGAGATGTTAATCAGCATCTGTGGTCCGAAGATGAACATGCCCAAGAAGAAGAGCGAGATGTAAATGACCACAGGTGTGCGGCCCAGCTGATAGCCTACCATTCCGAGCGGCAGGCAGATAGCGCAAAGCGTGGATACCAGGGCGGGCCTGCCGCCTAGGAAGTCAGACACCACTCCCCAGATAAGGCATCCGATCAGAGCACCCATCTCGAAATAGAAGATTGTCCGCGCGCCGACCTGATTACTGAAATGCAGCTGCTCAGTCACACGCAGAGGCGCCCAGTTGTCGATGCCGATACGGATCAGGTAAACGAAAACGTTGCTGACACAAAGCACCCAAACCCAAGGGTTGGAAAGCAGGTACCGGCGGAAAATCTGCCAAGTGGTATCATCGTGCGACTCTTCGTCTTCCTGCTTGACAGGCTCATCGAAAATCTTCTCTGACGGTTCCCACCCGAGATCCTCGGGACGATTCTTGCCAACCAGGAAGCACATAATTGCCACCAGAAGCGCCACTACACCCGGGATGATAAACATCCCAGCTACCTTTCCGCCAAAGAAAGTTTGGGCACACCAGATGGCGAATACTCCAGCCAAGCCGCCGCCTATATTGTGAGAAGCATTCCAGACACCCAAATATCGGCCATATGTCGTCTTCGTCGTCCAGTTAGAAATCACTGTGGCGCAACTTGGGCCTCCGGCGCACTGAAAGACCCCATTCAAGGCCCATAGAACGATCAACCAACCCATAGGCACATGACTAAGGGTGAACAGGAAACCGATGCAGATGACCACAATAGACGAGCAGAAAAGCATAATAGATGCAATCTTCTTATTGTCTTTGTCCGTGACCAGATATCCCACAACGATTTTTCCGATTCCATAGACAACAGAGAAAACAAAACCAATTACGCCCAACTGCTGGGTGGTAATGCCCAGCTGCTGTTTCATCAAAGGTTGCGCCGCTTTAAAATTATTCCGAACAAGGTACATAGTAATGTACAGAATGATGACCATGAGATACGGTTTCATGAACTCACGGAACCAGAGATGTCGTTGTTCGGCTACCGGTATGGCCGCCTTCGGCACATGTTTGTCCAAATGGATATCGAATATCCTGTCAGCCATCTAATACCTCCCTGTATATGGTGGACAATAGCTGACATTTTACTTATTTGTTTCAACGTTTTATGTATTGACACACAAGGATTCTTAGACAGTGTGAGGGTATATTAAAAACACAGTTCGTGGATAAATTTCATTAAATGCACCAAGCACTTCATCAGTAATACATACATTAATGATCAGTGTGCAGCGTGCCAACTGCTGAGCTAATCCCGATCAGCGGCGTAAGCCTCCGTTAACGGCTTCTACAGTAACGGATAAGTCAGAATGTCATTAGAGTGCCCGAAATAAGTTTCACTATTGTTGTCTAATCTGTCGTGAGAATATGAGTCCAGATCCGTAGTACTGGCCTACATATGTTTCTTGGCTGTACCACACCATAAAGCGTGCTGATATAGCTGCAGTAGGTCTTAGATGTAGAGGTACATTTTGCTGATAGAGACCGTTTTGTGGGGAGTATGAGCAGACATATAGTAAAGGCCCCTGGTGACTTGTGTCACCAGAGGCCTTTCAATGTGTTG
>NZ_AWUO01000005.1:0-128921 GCF_000499185.1 Bifidobacterium sp. A11 | reverse complement strand
GCCTACGCATGGGGAAACAACATGTATGGCGGGCTCGGCGACGGGACGTTCAACAGCACCAGGACCACGCCGGTCAAAGTCAAGCCGCCCGTCGGCAAACCTACGTCTTTCACCTACGTGCAGGTCAGCGCCGGAGGCGATCATTCACTGGCCCTGGGCAGCGACGGAAACGCCTACGCATGGGGATGCAATACGGGTAGTAACCTCGGCAACAATAAGCCCGGTGATTCGTATATTCCCGTGCGTGTGCGCGACCCCGCCAGCCCCACTAACGCAAGCAAAGGGCTGAAAGCCGCACAGGTGATAGCCGGATACCATTTTTCTCTGGCCATGGGCAGCGACGGGAACGCCTGGGCATGGGGATACAACTACAATGGCCAGCTCGGCAACGACACCACCAAAGAAGCGAAGGTTCCTGTGCCGGTGTCGTTCAACCTGCAGCTGGTGATCACCGGCGTCTGGTTCGACGGCAAGGCAGTATCAGGCCTGACGCGCGGCGACGGCAGCAGCGTCACCGTGCTCACGCCCGCACACGCGCCGGGCACAGTCACCGTCAGCGTGGACTACACGATAGGCGGCGCACCCCAAACACCGGACACCTCCCTCAGGTACACGTACCTGCCAGCAGGCGTACTCCCCAAAGCCGGAGGGGAAGGCATCCTGCTCGCCCTGGCCACCGGCATAACCGGCATAACCGGAGTCCTGGCATCACGCCGCCACCGCAGGGAACAACACCAACTGCTTCACGCTTCGCACGAGTAAGAGCGGCCGGGCGGCGAATTAATCCCCCCGCCCCTGGCCCTTCTAGGGGGAGCAGGGAGGAAACGTGTCACTTAAGGCTCATCCCCAAGAGAGCCGACACTTCCCTCCCGCGCCCCCACCACACATATCAATCGACCGTCCGAACGCGACAGAGGAAGCAGCTCCTCTTGCCGCGCCCGGACGGTCGACTACAACTGTTCTACTGCTGGTCAGCAGTCGTGGCGTAGATGGTCTTCTTGCAGGCCAAATACACAACCAGACCCAGCAGGGACACCGCAGCCCCGATCAGCAACAGGTTGCTGTAGTTGGCAGCCGGGCCAGTGGCACCCATGATGCTGAAGCCCTCCAGGCTGGGCTTGCCCATCAGACCACCGATGATGGCGATGCCGATGGAGCCGGTCACGTTCATGACCAGATCGTTCATGCCCACGCCGCGGCCCGACTGGTCCTGGGGCAGGGTGTCCAGCACGGTGGAGACGATGGGCGAATACATCAGACCGACCCCGGCATAGTAGACGCAGGCGGTCAGCGTCAGGGCCAGCAGGCCGGAGTTGACCACCAGAGCCGTCCCTGCGAAGCCCAGGATCATCAGGCAGGCGGCGATGATGATGGCAGGCTTGCGGCCGATCCTGTCCACGATGGCGCCCGAGGTGGTGCCCAGCACGGCGGCCACCAGGAAGGCCCAGACCACATGCAGGGAGACCGTGGTGGTCGACACCTTGTAGACGTCACGGCCAATGGCGTTGAAGATGGGCGACATGCAGTAGTTCATGAAGTAGAAGATCAGGATCAGCCCGATGCCCATCAGCCAGCGCTTGTTGCGGAAGAAGTCCGGGGTGATGAAGGGGCTCTTGGCCCGGCTGATGTACACGGCGAAGATCAGGTAGCAGACAGCGGAGGCCGCCAGCAGCCACCAGGCCGTGTAAGAGAAGAAGAGAGTCAGCAGGGCCGTGGCCAGTCCGAAGATGACGAAGCCCAGCCAGTCCACCTTCTCGCCGTTGCCGCCGCCGGTGGGCAGGCTCTTGAGCAGGATGGGCAGGAAGACGATGGTGACCGCGGGAATCAGGAAGAGGTACTGCCAGGCTATGGAGCTGAGCAGACCGGCGGCGAAGATGCCGATGGCTGCAGACACCTGGTATCCTGCCGTGAAGATGCCGAAGAAGATCACTTTCAGGGAGGGCTTGAGATACTTGGTGGCCACGACCAGGTAGGCCGAGCCAGCCACCTGCTCGCCGGCAGTCTGCAGCAGCCGGGCCGCGATCACATTCCAGATGTTGGGGGCCATGATCGTGTTGGCCACGTATCCGTACACGGACCCGACGAACAGTATGCACAGGCCGAAGGTGACCAGCTTGCGCAGGGATACGAAGTCGCCCAGGGAACCGTAGATGAAGCAGACGATGCCCAGGACGATGCTGGGCAGGGCCGTGATCAGCGAGGCCTGGTCTGGAGCGCCAGCGTCCTTGCCGACCTGCTGGAAGACCAGGTTGAAGCCCTGCAGGCACAGGGTTCCCAGAACGAAGGTGATCAGCAGCAGGATCAGCGATCGTACGGCTGTCGAATCCTCGGTGGATTGCTTTTCGGACATGATGTCGTCAATTCTCTTTCTCTTGCGTGGACTTGCCGGGGATGGCGGACCTCAGTCGGCCTGGGAGGCCAGCTTGGTGATGCGGGTCATGAACTCGTCCAGGAAGCGGGGCACGTCCACGCCGACGGCCACGCGCATGGTCTTGTTGGGGTCGTTGAGCCGCTGCTCGTCGCCGATGGTGCGCCCGCGAGTGGCGCCTTCGGTCTCCACCTTCATGTTCATGGGCAGGGTGGTGACCAGGGTCGGGTCCACGGCCACGGCCACGGCCAGCGGATCGTGCAGGCCGCAGCCACCCAGGTGGGGCGAGGTGGTCTCGTAGGCCTTGATGTAGAAGTCGGTCATGTCCGCCAGGAAGTTGCCTGCCGCGGTGCCCAGCTGCCGCCAGCGGGCGGTCTCCTTGTAGGTCAGCAGGGTCTGCAGGGTCACGTCCAGGCCGACCATGGTCACGGGCGCGCCGGAGCGGAAGAGCACGTCGGCCGCGTCCGGATCCTGGGAGATGTTGGCCTCCTGCCAGGCGTCCACATTGCCCGGCACGGTCAAGGCCCCGCCCATGAGCACGATGGAGCCGATGCGCTGGGCGATGTCAGGCTCCTTGGCCAGGGCGGCGGCGATGTTGGTCATGGGGCCGGTGGGCACGTAGACCAGATCCTTGCCATAGGTGTTGACCGCATCGATGATGAAGTCCACGGCCGACTCCGTCTCCGCCTTGCGATCCGAGTCGGGAATGGCCACGTCGCCGATGCCGTTCTGTCCGTGGATGAAGGCGGAGACAGGCAGCACCTGGAAAGAGTCCGCCTTGGAGGCGTGGGACAGGCCCGGGTAGACCTTGACCTCGGGGTGGCCCAGCAGATCGGTGATGGCCAGGTCGTTGCGGATGCCCTGCTCCAGCAGCACGTTGCCATAGGTTCCGGTTATGCCGATCAGCTCAACTTCGGGGCTGCCCAGGGCATAGGAGATAGCCAGAGTGTCGTCGACACCAGTGTCCAGATCCAGAATCAGCTTGCGCATACAATGTTTCCTTTCATTGCCATGGCTGTATGGAACCATGGCCGTATGCATCCACGATGTCCTTGTGGTGAATGCTTGTTTATCATATGCGAAATTGAGCAGTTTCGCTGCCCATGACATGCGCAAGTCGTGGACAATATCCTCAAATGTTCATCTAGCCGGCGACCAGGGCCCGGATGACGAATCCAGATAGCGAATCCAACAGCTGGTTTTCCGGCCGATTGCCCTGTCCACAATGGCGAGCCGGATCGACGGACCGCTCCCCCAGGTGCCTATGATGACTCTGATTCAGCCCGGATGAACAGGCGAAAGGGGAGCCCATGGCTGCAATCCAAGGACGGCGGCGCAATCTGCAACTGATGACCGCCCTGGGCGTACTGGCAGGCGGCCTCTACGGCTATACATTGACCGTCATCTCCGGAGCGCTGATCGGCATGAACCTGGGCTCCGGCTCGGGCGGACACCTGACGGCCGGCGAACAGGGCATGGTCACCTCGGCCCTGCTGATAGGCGCCGCGCTGGGATCCTACCTGGCAGGCAAGTTCAACGACCGCTTCGGCCCCAAGCACATCATCCTGGCCGGGGCCCTGCTGGCCATCCCGGGAGCCCTGCTGAGCGCCCTGGCCCCCAGCCTGGCCCTGCTGGGACTGGGCAGATTGATCATCGGAGCCGGCATCGGCATGACCTCGACCATCGTGCCCATCTACCTGGCCGACATGGTCGGCACGGCGGAACGCGGACGGGTGGTTTCGGTCAACTCGGTCATGATCGTGGTCTGGCAGCTGCTGGCAGTCAGCGTCAACGCCATCCTGGACCGGATGGGTGCCGACTGGCGGACCATGCTCTGGGCCCTCGTGCCGCCGGCCATCCTGCTGGCCCTGCTGGCCTGCTTCCTGCATGACAGCCCGGCCCACCTGATCCGCCGAGGCGAGCCGGACCAGGCAGCAGCCTTCCTTCAGTCCACCCGCGACCAGACAGAGGCCCGGGTGACCATGCAGGAGCTGTCGCAGCCGGCGAGCGCGAAGACCCCCAGCTTCAAGGCCCCCTGGCTCCGGCGGGTGCTGATCGTGGGCATCGGCGTGGCCATGATCAACCAGCTGACCGGACTGAACATCGTCAACTATTACGCGCCGACCATCTTCACTGACACCCTGGGCTTCGACCCCTCCCTGTCCATGGTGGCCACCGTCCCCGTCATCCTGGTCTCCGCCGTAGCGGCCACCATCGGAGGGCTGGGACTGATCGACCGCTTCGACCGCCGCGTCATTCTGGCTGCGGGACTTGCAGGCACCATCGTCTTCCTGGCCGCTATCGGGGTCTGCTACCGGTTCGTCGGCGCCCCGGGTAGCGGGTCACGAACGGCCGCCTGGATCATGATCGGCATGATGATGATCTACGTGGTCTTCGTCCAGGGCCTGGTGGCCCCGGTCACCTGGCTGCTCCTGTCCGAGATCTTCCCCCAGCAGATCAAGAGCCGCGGCATGGGCTACGCCAACGTGGCCATGAACCTGACCAACTTCGGGCTCTCCCTGGTCTTCCCCACCCTGCTGGCCCGGCTGGGCGGCACCGGCACCTACCTGCTCTTCGCCCTGATCAATGTGTGCGCCCTGGTGTTCGCCTGGATCATGGTGCCCGAGACCCGAGGCAAGAGCCTGGCCCAGATCGAGCAGGAGGCCCGGGCTCGGGCATGAAAAGAGGGCGGAACCGGACAACGGCCCGCCCTTATGGAATCTGATACCTCAGATTCTGATGCCTCAGATGTTGAAGGCCTTCTTGGCCAGCTTGGCGATGGTGTCGCCGCCCAGCTGTGCGACGTCATTCTTGCACTGGTTGATCCTGCCGAAGAGCTGGTCCGCGTCGTTGTATGACAGGGGCTGGCCGATCTCCTTGGACAGATCAACCAGCTGGTCGATGGTCTCCAGGTTGCCTAGCTTCTCTACCAAGGTCTTCTCGTCCATGAATCACTCCTCTGTAAGCGGCGGTGCAGACACCGGGGGCCTTGCGCCATCGATGCCCACCTTTCTCCTCCCATCATAGCCAGCGAGCGGATGAACCGGGCGCGCACAGAGGCTCAAATCAGGTCGTAGGAGAAATCGTGGATCTGGTCCAGGGCCTGTCGGCTCTCCTCCAGCCAGGTCATGGCCACCGGATAGACGTGTCCCAGGGTCTGCAGACGGTTGGGCCTCAGGTCGTGCAGCTCGAAGTCGCGGCCCTTCCTGCACAGGATCTCGGCCATCTTGAGCGCGTCGCCCTGCAGGAAGTCGTCGGCGCTGGTGTTCAGGAATACCGGCGGCAGGTGAACCATATCGACCATCGTCGTCAGGTCGGCCACCTGGTCACCCCCAGCCTGCACGAAGCTTCTGAAGAAGGATGGAGCAACCATGGTCAAGGCATCGGTGGGTGAACCAGTCGGATGGAAGTCTTCCGGATTCACCGATAAGTAAGGAGTCAGATCGAGCAGGCCTGAAACCAAGGCAGCGCCCCGAGGCCGCAGCCCGGCAGGCTTCAGCCCCAGCCTTTGCGCGAATTGATCATCGGACTCGACGGCCAACGTATAAAGGGCCAGGGTGCCTCCAGCCGAGTCTCCCGTTAGAAAGATCCGGTCGGGCGAGACAGGATACTCGTCCAGATGGTGCTTAATCCAGGTCAGGGCCGTCAGCACGTCAGACAGCTGCCCCATGAAGTCCGTGCTGGGGATCAGCCGGTAGTTGACGGAGAAGACCGCGAAGCCACGCTTGGCCAGGTGGGTGCAGAAGTTCCGGTTGAGCTCCTTGTAGCCGTACATGAACCCGCCGCCGTGGATGTCGATGTAGACCGGGGTCACCCTGCCGTTGCGCAGCAGGGCATCATGAGGCAGGTACAGATCCAGCTTGTGCGCGCGCAAACCGTCGTCCACATAGGCGATGTCGTTCAGGCAGTCCACCCCCTCGGGCACCTGCCAGTGACGGGAGCGGGGAGCATCCATGCGCCCGAAGGTCAGCCGGGAGCCCAGAACGGCCCGAACCATATCCGGACTGCAGCCCTCCAGGTCGCCGTCGACCTCGGTCCAGCCCTCTAGCAGTTCGCGTTCCTCGTCGGTTACCGTCATCTCTGCATCCTTGCTCATCATTCAGTCCTCATCACTCCAACCCGCACAGCTCCTCGCATCCGGTCTTTTGGGTTTACAGCCAATATACCTTGCCGGCAGACGGACACTCCTGCCCCTGATCGCACTCCTGCCGGTAGAATAACGGAAACAGCGACAGAAAGGCCAAGGATGACAATCGCAACTTACGAAGGCGTGTCCGCGCTCTCCCTGGGCCTGCCGCCCACCACCGCCATTCCGGCAGCCAAGGGCGAACTGCCCATAAGGGCTTTCACCACGCGACCGCCCGTCTCCTCACGGCTGCGTCAGCACTTCTCCACCAGCGTCGACAAGATCGTCATGCTGGCCCTGCTGCGGCCCGGGACCATCCCTGTAAAGGATGGCGCACACTGCCATGAGGTGCTGGTCATGGCCATCGGGCTGAAGACCCCCGATGTGCCGGAGGATGTGCTGGAACACATCGCTGCCATGCGCTCCTCAGGCATGGTTTTCATCACCATTCACCAGGGTGAAGAGGGTCTCGTCTGCACACCGGCTGTGCGCCGGGCCCTGCCGACCAAGGCCGGTCATGAGACCAGGCATACGCTCCACTTGGGCAGGCCCCGTCCTGCCGATCAGACCAGTCTGACCCTGGTCGGCGACGATATGGACCAGCTCTGGGACAGCCTGTGCGCCCAGGTGACCCTGGACCAGACTGACGGTACGGATCTGGACAGCCGACTCGCCGTCCGCGAGCGCATCGAACTGCTCAAGGCCCAGGAGGCCAAGCTGACCGGAGACCATAGCCGGGCCAAAACCACCCAGGACCGCAACACAGCCTTTGCCAAGCTCCAAAAGGTCCGTGCCGAGCTGAAACAGCTTTCCGCCGATAACCAGGCAGCGGAAGCTGCAGGGCCGAGCCAGGCCTAGTCTGACCTAGTCCATACCTGCCCAAGCGGATCGTAAACCTCATCTGCTCCATGGTCGTGCCCGAACCCATGCTGTCACCCATCGCCGGCATCCTCATGGTCACTGCCACTTCCACAAGCGTCATCCTGGGCAGCAGCTCCCTCACCAAGTCCATGAACCTGACCTGGGCAAGCACGGTGGGGGCGGCCCCCCTTGAATTGCGGGTAGGCCTTACTATGACTCTGGTGGCCATGCTGGTCTATCTGGTCTTCCGAAGCGACGAGTCAGGAAAGGTGACACTCATGAAAATCATCATCGCACCCGACTCCTTCAAGGGCAGCCTGACCGCCAAGGAGGCTGCAGAGGCCATCGAACGCGGATTGCGACGCAGCCCCCTCAAGGCCGAAACGGTCCTGGTGCCCATGGCCGACGGCGGCGAGGGCACGGTCCAGGCCCTGGTCGATGCCACTCAAGGCCATATGATCCAGACCCAGGTCACCGGACCCCTAGGCCAGACCGTCACCGCCAGTTACGGCATCCTGGGCGACGGACATACGGCCGCCATCGAGATGGCTGCGGCCAGCGGCATCCAGTTCGTCAACGAACAGACCCGCGATCCGATGCTCACCACCACCTACGGTACAGGCGAGCTGATCAGCAAGACCCTTAACCAGGGCGCACAGGAGATCATCGTCGGTCTGGGCGGCTCGGCCACTAACGACGGCGGCGCCGGCATGGCCCAGGCCCTGGGTGCCCGGCTCCTGGACGACGAGGGACGTGAGCTGCCCCAGGGAGGAGCAGCATTGGCCCGGCTGGAGCGGATCGATGTCTCCGGGCTGGATCCCAGGCTGGCAAGCACACGCATTCGCTTGGCCTCGGACGTGACCAATCCTTTGACCGGCCCCGAAGGAGCCGCGGCCGTCTTCGGCCCGCAAAAGGGGGCTGACCCATCCATGGTCGCCACGCTGGATGCGGCCCTGGCCCATTATGCAGCCGTCATCCGCAAGGACCTGCACCGTGAAGTGGAGACCAAACCGGGCGCAGGGGCCGCCGGAGGTCTGGGCGCAGGATTCCTGGCCTTCACTCCTGCCGTCATGGCCTCGGGCGTCAATATTGTCGTGGAGACCACCCACCTCAAGGAACTGGCCCGCGGCGCCGACCTCTGCTTCACCGGCGAGGGCGGCATCGACTTCCAGACCGGTTTCGGCAAGACCCCCATGGGCACAGCCCAGGCTGTCAAGGAGTCCTCCCCCGGCTGCAAGGTCGTCGCCCTGGCGGGCAGCGTGGGCGCAGGAACCGAAGAGCTCTACAAGGCGGGCATCGACGCCATCTTCAGCATCAGCCCCGGGGCCGTCAGCCTTGAGGATGCCATGGCCAAGGCTGACGACAATCTCGCGGCAGTGGCCGAGAACATCGGCAGGCTCCTGGCCTGATCCGGCTCTCGGATCAGCAGAACAACAAAGGGGCTCCGGATGCCTTGCGCACCCGGAGCCCCTGTAATCTGTTCGGCATAACCTTCAGCAGTCATGCCGTTAAGTTGGAAGGGATCAGTCGAATTCGGTGATGACCGAACGGATGACCTCGCCGTTGACCAGCTGCTTGTAGGCCTCGTCGATCTGGCTCAGCTTGATGTGCTGGCTGACGATGTCATGCATGTTCAGCCGTCCGTCCACAGCGAAGTCGGCATACATGGGGATGTCGTGCTTGATGTTGGTGGAGCCCATCCACACGCCCTTGAAGCCGCGCTGGTGAACCAGCAGGTCAGCTGGGTTGATCTCCAACGAGACCGTGGCATCCGGCTTGGTCAGGCCGATCGGGTAGGCGGTGCCGCCCACGCCCAGCATGTCCCAGGCCTGCTTCATGGTGACGGGCAGACCGATGGCCTCGAAGGCCTGATCCACGCCTCCGTCAGTCAGCTCGCGCACCTTGGCCACAGGGTCCTCGTTCTTGGAGTTGATCACGTCGGTAGCGCCGAACTTGCGGGCGAACTCCAGCTTGTTGTCCAGCAGGTCGATGGCAATGATCCGCTTGGCGCCGCAAATCCGGGCTCCCGAAATGATGTTCAGGCCGATGCCGCCGGTACCGATAACGGCCACGGTGTCGCCGGGGCGCACATGGGCGGTGTTGATGGCCGCTCCTGCTCCGGTGATGGTGGCGCAACCGATGCAGGCGGCCTCATCCCACTTGACCTGGTTGTTGACCACGGCCAGCTGGTTCTCGTGAATCAGGGCCTTCTCGGCGAAACCGCCGGTGCCGAAGGCCTGAGTGATGGGCCGGCCGTCGGGGAAGGACAGGCGGGGCTTCTCGCCCGCGCCGCGCACGCACTCCTGCTGCTGAGTGCAGGACTGGGGCTGGCCCTTCAGGCAGTTGGCGCAGTGTCCGCAGACCTGCTCCAGGGAGGCCACCACGTGGTCGCCCACCTTGATGCCGGACACCTCGGGGCCCACGGCCTCGACGATGCCCGAGATCTCATGGCCGATCACGGCCGGGAAGGGGAAGAACTTGTCGTCATCTTCGACCAGATGCAGATCCGAATGGCACAGACCCGAGGCCTGCACATCCACCAGGACCTCCGCGCCAATAGGGTCGTCAATAATGATCTCCTCGGGCTGGGCAAAGCCCTTGCCGATGCCATAGGCAATCGACGCCTTGATCTTCTGAGGCATAAACCATCTCCTAATCACCATGCCGCCACCGGCCTCATGCCAGGCAGGGCAAAAAACAATGTTGAACACTGCGCTGTGGCCACGGTCATCCTCAATGTATGCACCGCTGCCGCAGACCACTTTCATGCTAGCAGGAAAGAGGGGTCAATCAGCATTTAGACTGGCTCGGGAAGAGGCCTCCGGCGTTTCCTCGACGGGGGCTCCAAGCATCCATAGAATGGGCTTCATGTGTGGACGATTCGCGGCTGACCTAGACTACTCCAGCCTGGCCGAGCACTATGGTGCCCGGCAGGCTCCGGGACTGCCCAAGCCCTCATGGAACATCAGTCCCGGATCGGCCATCGCCCTGGTGGCCCAGGACCGACATGGACAGCGGCACCTGCATACGGCCCGCTGGAACCTGGTCCCCTCCTGGTCGGACAGCGATCAGATGGCCTACCCCACCCACAACGCCCGAGTGGAGAGCGCCCTGACCAAGCGGACCTACGCGGACTCAGCCAGGAGTCAGAGGGCCATCATTCCGGCCAGCGGCTACTACGAGTGGACACCTGACCACCAGCCCTACTACTTCCAGGCTCCGGACGGCCACACCCTGAGCATCGCCGGCCTCTACTCCTGGTGGCGTGCCAGACCTGGCCAACCCTGGCTGCTGACGGCCACCATCCTGACGACACAAGCCACGCCTGAGGCCGCCCGGGTGCATGATCGGATGCCTCTGCTGATCACTGATGAAAACCTGGACTCCTGGCTGGACCCAGGCATGGAGGGCAAGGAAATCCTGCCCAAGGCTGTGGAGCCTGGCCGTCATGCCTCTGGGACACTGACCATGCACCCGGTGGCGCCCCTGAGGGGAGATGGACCGGAACTGACCGAGGACATAGCCCTGGACCAGAGAGTCAAGAAAATTTAGAAGGTTCCTGGAATTCAGATGGTGAAGCCCAGCTCCCGCGCCGCCTCGGTGGGGACCGGGTCGTAGGCCCAGTACTCGCTCAGGTTGTCGTCGGAGGACAGGCTGCGAATCTCGGCTTTGTCGATGTAGACCTCACCCGACAGATGGTCGGTCTCATGCTGGAAGATGCGGGCAGGCCAGCCGTGCATGCGATGGCGGTGCTTGCGCCCGGAACGATCCTCCCAGCTGGCCGTGATGTCCAGCCAGCGACGCCGAACCGCCTGGAATCCTTCCAGGGACAGGCACCCCTCGTAGAAGGATGCGGCCTCCTGCCCGATAGGTTCATAGGAGGGGTTGATGATGACTCTGAAGGGCAGTTCTTGGATCTGGCGCGGATCATCCTCGTCGTCGCGGACATGGTCCTCGATGACCGCGATGGCCAGGCCCAGTCCCACCTGAGGTGCTGCCAGCCCTACGCCCGGGGCCTCAAGCATGGTGGTGCGCATGGCCTTGAGCAGCCTGTTCAGAGTCTTGGCTGCCAGCTGACCCTGGTAGGGCTGGGCCTGCTGGCGCAGGACGGGCTCGCCCATCTGCACGATGGGCAGGAGCTCTTCTTTGCCGGCCTTGGCCAGCATGGATTCCACCCGGTAGTTGAGATCGGCGTCGAAGGCCGCCTTTCGGCCAAACATGGATGATTCCGCCTTTCCTGGGTCTTCGGTTCAGATGGCCAGCTCGTCGGCCACGACCGACGCCAGCCGCTGGCAGACCTGGTCGGCCTGCTCCTGGGTGGCCGCCTCGACCATGACCCTGACCAGGGGTTCGGTGCCCGATGGCCGCAGCAGGACCCGGCCGGTGCTGCCCAGCATCCGCTCCTCCGCCTCGACCGCATCCTGGACCTTGGCATTGGTGCGGGCCGCGTTCTTGTCCACACCGGACACGTTGATCAGCTGCTGGGGCAGCTGGGGGAAGTCGGCGGCCAGCTCCTTGAGGCTCTTGCCCGAGCGCACAACCTCCTTGGCCAGGGTCAGGGCCGTCAGGGTCCCGTCGCCGGTGGTGGCGAACTCCCGGTTGATGACGTGCCCGGACTGCTCGCCGCCCAAGGTATAGCCCCCGCGCAGCATCTCCTCCAGGACGTAGCGGTCGCCCACAGCCGTCTGGACGGTGACGATGCCCATCTGCTTCAGGGCCAGCTTGAGTCCCAGGTTGCTCATGACAGTGACCACCAGGGTGTCGTTGGCCAGCTTCCCCTCGCGCTGCTTAGCACGAGCCAGGATGCCCATGATCTGATCGCCGTTGACCATGTGACCCTCTTCGTCCACCGCCAGACAGCGGTCGGCATCCCCATCGAAGGCCACGCCCATGACCGCATCCGAGGCCCGGACCATGGCCTGCAACTGCTCGGGATGGGTGGATCCGGCGTGCTTGTTGATGTTGTAGCCGTCAGGCGAGGCGTTGATGACTACCACGTCCGCCCCGGCCCGGCGCAGGGCCTCGGGGGCCACCACCGAGGTGGCTCCGTTGGCGCAGTCGGCCACGATCCGCAGACCGTCCAGGGGCTTGGTCTGGGTTTTGTCGGGGGCGACAGGGGCAACTGCTTCAACAAGGTGGTCAATGTACATGTTGGTGGCGGTCACTGTGTCATGGGAGACGCGGCCCACGCCCTCGCCCACCGGGCGCTCCCAGTCCTGGCCCAGGACCGCTTCGATGTCGTCCTCCTTGGAATCCTGGAGCTTGAAGCCGCCCCGGGCGAAGAACTTGATGCCGTTGTCGGGCATGGGATTGTGTGAGGCGGAGATGACCGCACCCATCTCCACGTTCAGCACGCTGGTCAGGTAGGCGATGCCCGGAGTGGGGATGATGCCCACATCGATCACGTCGAAGCCGCCTGATGACATACCGGCAGCCAGGGCCGATGCCAGAAAGTCCCCGGAGACCCGGGTGTCGCGACCGATCAGGGCCCGTCGGCGGCCAGCGGACCGATCCGCGCCACGACCTAGGACACGGACCGCTGCATCGCCCAGATCCAAGGCCAGCTGTGCAGTCAGGTCTCTATTGGCTAAACCGCGTACACCATCGGTACCGAATAATCTGGGCATTGCTCTCCTCCGAACCTACCATTCTGCATACAGGCGACAGATTCATTATGGCCCCGCCCCTGACCCGTCGCCACTCGGATCGGGGCGGGCAGGGTGTTCAGCGCAGGCGCTCGTTGTATTCGCGGACCTTGAGGATGCGCCTGGAGGACTCCGTGTTCTGGATGATCATCCCGCGCAGGGCCTTGGGAGCCTCGGCGTGGTCGGCCAGCCAGGCATCGCCCGCCTTGACCAGGGCGGCCGGATCGGCCTTGGACGGGTAGAGTCCGCCTGCAGACAGGGGGTTGAGCAGGGTCTCCGCGATGTGGAAGGTCTTCTGGGTCCAGACCTCGTCCACGGCTGCGAAGAAGCGGTCCACGTAGGGTGCGAAGAGCTCCTGGTCCCCCGAGCCGGAGAAGCCGTCGGCCACAGCTTCGATCTGCGAGTTGGTCAGATCCTCGTTGTGCAGGGCCTGATCCCAGGCCCAGGCCTTGGCCTCAGCCGTCGGGCGGGCGGCCCGGGCGCCCATGGCGAACTCGCGGTTCTCAGTGGTGTCTCGAGCGGCCAGCTCCCGGTCGATCTCGCCGTCAGCCAGCAGGTCGTGGGCGGACAGGGCGTGGACGATCAGCCAGCGGGTGTTGTTGTCGATGGTCAGCCCCTCCAGCTTCAGGTCGCCGCTCAGCAGACCGCGGGCGTGATCCTCGAAGTCGGCGTCGTCCCCATAGCCCAGGTAGGCGCGGACCAGCTGGAACTGCTCGTCGGAACCCGGCTGGGCCTTCATGGCCAGGTCCCAGAGGGTGCCGGCCACCAGCTGCAGCATGGGCTGGCGGCGACGGGAGGCGGTGAAGTGGTGGGCGGCCGTGGAAATCTGCGACAGGGCGTAGCGGAAGGTGGTGGACTGGTGCTCGGTGGCCAGGGCCTTCAGGCTCAGGCTGATGAAGCGCTCAGCAGGGAACTGCGCATCCCGGGTCATGTCCCACAGGCTGAGCCAGACCACGGCCCGGGCCAGGCGATCCTCGATCCGGTACAGGTTCTGCGTGGCATACTCCAAGGAGTCCTGGTCCAGGCGCAGCTTGGCATAGGTCAGGTCATCGTCGTTGATCAGGATCAGGGCCGGACGCTTCCTGCCGACAGCCTGGGGCACTTCGGCTCCCTGGCCCTCCAGATCCAGCTCGAACCGGTCTGTCCGCACCACCTTGCCGGACTGGTCCTCGTCATAGAAGCCCACAGCCAGGCGATGCGGCCGCAGGACCGGATGCTCCTCGGGGGCGGTCTGGTCGATCCGCATGGCGGTGATGGTCCCCTGCTCGTCGGTCTGCACCTGGCTGGTCAGCGTGGTGATGCCGGCCTCCTCAAGCCAGAGCCGGGACCAGTTGCCCAGGTCGCGGCCGCTGGTCTTCTCCAGCTCGGTCAGCAGATCCTTCAGGGTGGCGTTGCCGTGGGCATGGGCCGTCAGATAGTTGTGGATGCCCTGGAAGAAGCGCTCACGGCCCACATAGGCAACCAGCTGCTTCAAGACGGAACCGCCCTTGGCATAGGTGATGCCGTCGAAGTTGACCTCGGTGTCGTGCAGGTCGCGGATGGGGGCCACCACGGGGTGGGTGGTAGGCAGCTGATCCTCGGTCAGGGCCCAGCTCTTCTCGCCGGAGCAGAAGGTGGCCCAGTCGTCGGTCCACTCGGTGGCCTCGGCGGTGGCCAGGGTTGACATGAACTCGGCGAAGGACTCGTTCAGCCACAGGTCGTTCCACCACTTCATGGTCACCAGGTCGCCGAACCACATGTGGGCCAGCTCGTGCAGGACGGTCTCCACGCGGCGGTTGATCTGGGCGCCGGTGGCCTTGGACTCGAAGACGTAGGAGTCGCGGAAGGTGACCAGGCCGATGTTCTCCATGGCGCCCGCATTGTATTCGGGTACGAAGATCTGGTCGTACTTGGCCCAGGGGAAGGGCAGGTCCCAGGTCTTGGCGTAGAAGGCGAAGCCCTTCTTGGTCACGTCGAAGAGGTACTCGGCATCCCCGTCAAGGGAGTCCTTCAGCGCCTGGCGGCAGTACAGGCCCATGGGGATGGTCCGCCCATCCTCGTTCTGATACTCGCTGGTCCACTGGGCATAGGGTCCGGCGGCGAAGGCGGTCAGGTAGGAGCTCATGACCGGGGTGGTCTGGAAGACCCAGCGGGTCACGCCCTCGGTGCGGCCGCCCTCCAGGGTTCCCTCGGCGGTGCGGCTGTCCAGGTCCTGATGGGAGGCTGGAGGCATGTTGGACAGGACCGTCCAGGATGCAGGGGCATCCACGGTGAAGTCGAAGACCGCCTTGATGTCAGGCTGGTCGAAGACCGCGTAGACCCTGCGAGCGTCGGGCACCTCGAACTGGGAGTAGAGGTAGACGTTGCCATCCGAGGGGTCCACGCTGCGATGCAGCCCCTCGCCTGTCCGCGAATAACGGCAGAGGGCCTCCACCCGCAGCTGGTTGTGCTCGCGCAGGTCGTTAAGCTCAATCCGGTCGTCCCGGAAGGCCAGGGCCGGGTCCAGACGCTGGCCGTTGAGCTCGATCAGGCTGACCTGGTCGGCGATCAGGTCCACAAAGGTGGACTCCCCCGGCCGGGCATCGAAGTCGATCAGGGCCGTGGAGGGGAAGGTGGCAGGCCCCTTGGTCAGGTCCAGATTGACCTTGTAGCTGACATTGGATACGACGACGGCTCGCTCTTCGGCTTCCACACGAGTCAGATTTGCTCCGGGCATGAATTTCCTTTCGCGCATGGATGTCGGTGCCCCCACCGGCATCGGCATAGGTCCTGTATGGATATGGCATGTCAAGTCTAATGCGGGCACCAGCCGACGGGCCAGCAGGACGGTTTCCCTCTTTTCTCACGGCGCAGTCCAGACGGGAATAGTCGGGCCTAAAGGCGGTTGGTCATGCTCGATGCCTCACGAGTCTGGCAGAAAGGGAACGCCATGCAGGTCCGGACCGGGTTTACCACACAGCAGCTCAACATGCTCTGCCAGTATTCCTACGGGATTGGTCGAGGGGATGCCAAGACCCGGCCGGGGCTGCACTGGTTCGAGGATCCGGCCCTGGGCAGCTACTGGGTGCTGCGATCCCGCTACTGCCCCGAAAACGGCTTCGAAGGGATGATCGCCGCCCAGGGCCTGGAGAACGGTCCGGACTACGCCCATTTGATCGTGGTCTATGCGGGCACCAACCTGCGTGACGACCCTCGCCATGACATCCACGCCGCGCTGACCTGCTTCCTGCCGCCGCTGAACGGGGAACCAGGACAGACACAGCAGGCAGGCATCCTGGCCAAGCAGGCGCTTGACCTGGCCCGACGCAAGGCGGGAACCGAACGCGGAGTCCTCTTTACCGGGCATAGCCTGGGCGGCGGCCTGGCCCTGATCCAGGCGGCGGAGCAGGACCTGCCCGCCAGGGTCTTCTGCGCCGCCGACCCATGGCGGGTGCTGGACCAGGAGCAGCGTCAGCGGGTGGCCCGTCACTACGGGGACGGCAAGTTCCTTGACTACCGTCTGGGCAACGACAGGGTGACCGGAACCGCCAACCGTCTGCTGAGCGGTCAGGCCGACCGCAGCGCCTGTGTGGTCTGGTGCGGCAAGGGGCCCAGCAGGTTCGGACACTGGCTGGGCGACTTCGACTTCGACCAGGGCGGCGAGGTCCTTACTGAAACTCCCATTACTGGGGCTGCATATCAGCGGTAATATGGGAATCAGGTGGTCTCCAACGAAGGAGCGTCACCCACCAGCAAGGATGTCATGTTGGGTGTTCAACTGCGTCCGTGCAGGATCTATACGCATATCAGAGAGGATATACGATATGAAAGCGTTGATGTACTACGGCAAGGAAGATGTGCGTCTGGAGGACGTGCCCGAGCCTGAGCTCAAACCCGGGACCATCAAGATCCACCCCGCCTTCACTGGCATTTGCGGTTCCGATGTCCATCTGTACTACGACGGAGCAGTCAACGGGGGAGGCAATTCGCCCGACCATCCCCATCCCCTGACGGGAGAGACCCTGCCGGTGGTTTTCGGCCATGAGATCTCTGGTACCGTCGAGGCCATCGCCGACGACGTGCACACTGACATGAAGGTGGGCGACTCGGTGGTAGTCGAGGCCGAAATCGCCTGCGGCGAATGCCCAGCCTGCAAGGCCGGCAACTACAATGACTGCGACAAGCTGGCCGGCATCGGCATCAACGGAGGCGGCGGCGGACTCAGCGAGCACATCGTGGTTCCGGCAGAGCACGTCTTTCCCGTGGGCGACATCCCTCTGGACCAGGCTGCCATGATCGAGCCCTTCGCTGTGGCCCATCACGCCATCCGCGCCATGGATCCCCACGAAGGACAGACCGCAGTGGTCGGCGGCGCCGGGCCCGTAGGATTGCTCATCGGCACCATCCTGCGGGCGAAGGGAGTCCGGGTGATCATGTCCGAGCTCTCCTCGGCTCGTAAGGAGAAGGCCCTGCAGTCCCATTCGGCCGACATTGTGGTCGATCCCAGCAAGGAGGATCTGGCGGAGCGGGTCCGCCAGGAGACCGACGAAGCCGGGGCTGATCTGGCCTTCGATGCAGCTGGAGCCGAACCGGTCGACCACCAGCTTTTGGAGGCCCTGAAGGCCACTGGCGGGCTCATGGTCGTAGCCCTGCATGGCAAGCCCATTACGCTGAACTTGACCAAGGAGCTGGGCTTCGGCGAGAAGTTCATCCGCGGTACCATGGGATACGCCAACGACCATCCTGACGCCATCAAGCTCATCCATGACCGGAACATCGATCTGTCCACCTTCATCACCGACCGGATCAAGGTCGAGGACATCGTGGACAAGGGGTTCCGCCAGCTGCGTGAGGACGCGGAAAACCACGTCAAGATCATCGTGAGCATGTAAACGCTCCCTATTTACTGATAACACTGAAGGCTCCGGCCGTCCATCTGGGCGACCGGAGCCTTCGGTATCAGTATGCGGGCAGTGGCGTCAGTCCTGCGGCTGCACGTCGGTGGCGATGTCGGCTACCACGGGCACGATCATGGGCCGGCGGTGCAGCTTGCGAGAGATCCAGCCGCCCAGGGTGCGGCGCATCATCTGCTGGAGCTGGTAGGTGCCGGTGGTTCCCTTGGACATGGCGTCCTCAAGCTGATCGACAATCTGGGCGTTGATGGACTTGAACTCGCTCTCGTCCTCGGCCACGGCGTTCAGGTAGAGCTTGGGGCCGGAGACGACCTTGCTGGTCTCGGTGTCGACCACGGCGAAGGCGGAGACGAAGCCCTCGGTGCCCAGAATCCGGCGCTGCTCCAGCTCGTCGTCGGTCAGCTGGCCCACGGAGTCGCCGTCCACATAGACGTATCCGCAGGGCACGGATCCGACCACAGCGGCCTGGCCATGGTAGAGGTCCACCACGTCGCCGTCCTCGGCCAGGACCACGTTCTGCGGATCCACGCCGGTCTTGACGGCAATCAGCCCATTGGCCACCAGGTGCCGGTTCTCGCCGTGGATGGGCATGGCGCACTTGGGCTGCACGATGTTGTAGAAGTGCAGGAGCTCGCCCTCGTCGGAGTGGCCGGAGACGTGGATGGCCGCGTTGTCGCGGTTGACCACCTTGGCGCCCAGGCGCACCAGCTTGTTGATGACCTTGTAGACCTCATGCTCGTTGCCGGGGATCAGCGAACTGGCCAGGATGACTGTGTCGAACTCGTTGATGGTGATGTCACGGTGGGTCCCGTCGGCGATGCGGCCCAGAGCCGCCATGGGCTCGCCCTGGGACCCGGTGCACATGTAGACGATCTTCTCATCGGGAATGCTGTGGGCATCCTTGAGGTCGACCACGGTGTCCTCGGGCAGGTGCAGGTAGCCCAGGTCGGAGGCGATGGACATGTTGCGGACCATGGACCGGCCGGCGAAGACCACCTTGCGGCCGAACTTGTGGGCGGCGTCGACCACCTGCTGCACACGGTGGACGTGGCTGGAGAAGGAGGCCACGATGATCTTGCGCTGCGCCTCGGCGAAGGCCTTGTCCAGGGCGGGGGCGATGGAGATCTCGGGCTTGACGAAGCCGGGGACCTCGGCGTTGGTTGAATCGACCATGAGCAGGTCCACGCCGGACTCGCCCAGCTTGGCGAACTCGCGCAGGTCGGTCAGCCTGTGGTCCAGAGGCAACGGGTCGATCTTCATGTCGCCGGTGTCGATGATATGACCCGCCGGAGTGCGCACCGAGACGGCCAGGGCGTCAGGAATGGAGTGGGTGACCGCCACGAACTCCAGGTTGAAGGGGCCTACCTTGAGCTTGTCACGGCCCTTGACCTCCACCTCGGTGGGCTTGAGATGGTGCTCCTCGCACTTGGCATCGACGAATCCCAGGGTGAGCTTGGAGCCGATCAGGGGGATGTCCGGACGCAGCTTGAGCAGATAGGGCACACCGCCGATATGGTCCTCATGCCCGTGGGTCAGCACCAGGGCGTCCACTTGGTCCAGCTTGTCCTTGATGTAGCTGAAGTCGGGCAGAATCAGGTCCACGCCCGGCTGCTCCTCCTCGGGGAAGAGCACGCCGCAGTCTATCAGCAGGATGTGGCCGTTGTACTCGATCACATTCATGTTCCGGCCGATCTCGCCTAGGCCACCCAGGGGAACGATGCGCATGGAGCCCTTGCGGTACTTGGGGGGCGCCACCAGACGCTGCTCAGTCTGAGTGCCCTTGCCGCGGGCGATGGCGCCATTGCGACGGCTGCGGGATTCGCCCCGGGACCTGCCTGACCCCTGCTTGCCGTTCTTGGAGGAGGACCGACGATTTCTGCTCTTGCCGGTCGTGTTTGATTCTTCTTGTTTTCTTGCCATTGTCACTTGTGTTTCTATCATCTGTGCCCCTGCCTATACAGGGGCGACGTTGCTTTCAGGACTGATTCAGATCAGCCCCGCGGCCTTCATTCCCTTGCGGGCGAGAGCCACCTGGTCCTCATCGGGACCTAGATTGGGCAGCCTCATGGCCGTCTGATCCAGTCTGCCTGCCACCTTCAGAGCGGCCTTGGCCATGACGGCCTGCTGACCCTGACCGTTCAGAGCCTGGACCAGCGGATCCAGACGTGCGGCCAGTTCCCTTGCGCCATTCAGATCGCCGGCATCGAAGTCGTCGGCCAGACGCTTCATGGGCCCGGATGCCACATGAGCGATGACCGAGATGACGCCGACCGCGCCCAGGGCAAGGAAAGGCAGATAGAGCCCGTCGTCGCCTGAATACCAGGTCAGGCCGGTCTCCTGGCGCTTGCGGGTCATGGAGACCAGGTCGCCCGTGGCATCCTTGACGGCTGCGATCCCATCCAGCTCAGCCAGCCGCCGGTAGGTGTCCAGCTCGACGTGCAGTCCGGTCCGTCCGGGCACATCGTAGAGAATGATCGGTCGCTGAGCCGACTGGCAGACCGAGCGGAAGTGGGCCACCACCCCGTCCTGGGAGGGCCGCGAGTAGTAGGGCATGACCACCAGCAGGGCATCGGCCCCGGCCTCCTGGGTCATCTCCACCATGCGTACCGTGTGCGCTGTGTCATTGGAGCCAGCTCCGGAGATGACGGGCACATCGACAGCATCCTTGACGGCCCTGACCAGGTTGACCTTTTCCTCCATATGGGTGACGGGAGACTCGCCTGTGGTGCCGTTGACCAGAATGCCGTCGGCCCCATCGGCCACCAAGGTGCGGGCCAGATTGGCGGCAGCCTCGTAATCCACGGATCCGTCCTTATTCATAGGCGTGATCATGGCGGGGATCACCCGTCCGAAGGGTGCAGAAGGAAGCAGATGGGTAACGGTCTCAGTCATATCTTCACGCTACTTGCAGATGGGGACGCTCTTGCGGATATCAGAACAGGTAGTGGTCCAGGCCCACGGTCAGTCCTGGAATGCTTCCAGCACGGCGCACGGCCAGGAGAACTCCGGGCATAAAGGAGACACGCTCGAAGCTGTCCGCGCGGATGGTCAGCTGCTCGCCGGGGTTGCCCATGAGGATCTCCTCGTGGGCGTTCAGGCCCCGCAGCCGGACGGCATGGACATGGACACCGTCAACCACCCGGCCTCTGGAAGCATCAGCCTGCTGGGTCGCGTCGGGCATGGGACCCATCCCAGCCTGACGGCGGGCTTCAGCGATGGCGGAAGCGGTCCCCAGAGCCGTGCCAGAGGGGGCATCAACCTTGTCGGGATGGTGCAGCTCGACCACCTCGGCCGACTCGAAGTAGCGGGCCGCCATGGCTGCGAACCGGTCGGCCAGCACTGCGGAGATGGCGAAGTTGGGAGCAATGAAGACGCTGAGTCCGGGATGCCCGTCCAGGGCCTGCCTGACCTGGTCCAGGCGCTCCTTGGTCCATCCGGTGGTGCCGATGACGGAATGGACCCCCTGCCCTATCAGGGTCAGGGTGTTGCCCAGGACGGCATCGGGGCTGGTGAAGTCGACCGCCACATCCGTATTGCTCGGATTGATGGACGACGGATCGTCATCCGGCCCCAGCAACAGGGCCGTCTGCATATCCTGCGCGCCCTTGAGAGCACGCACCACCTCGGTTCCCATGCGTCCGCCTGCGCCCAGCACCGATACGCGGATCATCGGCTGCCTCCTTCTTAACTGTTTATTTCATTTCACTGTGTATTTTCGGTCTTTTTCTCGACCATACCCCTCCTGCGGCTCCTGGCCCAGCCCAGCAGGGCCAGAGGGACCGCGCAGCAGGTGACCACCGCAGGAATGGTCATGCCGCCATGGGGCCCGAACTGATCCAGGGCGACTCCGGCCAGGGTGGATCCCAGGGAGGTGCCGATGGAGCCGCCGGTGGACAGCCAGGAGAGCCCCTCGGTCAGAGCGCGGGCATCCACGTTCTCGCGCACAATCAGGTTGCCGGTGGCGAAGATGGGCGAGACGCACAGACCGGTCAACACCTCGGCCAGACCCAGCAGGACCAGGTTGTCCATGACCAGGCGGAAGACCACGTACCCCAGGGTCAGCAGCACCAGGAAGGTCGTCAGATAGCGCCAGCGGGATCCTTTGAGCTTGACCGAGCCGAAGATCAGCGCCCCGCACAGGGAGCCCAGGGCGAACAGGGCCAGCTGCAGGCCCACAGCACCCTCGCGGCCCATGGACTTGGTCAGGGCGGTCACCGAGACGTCCACCGCAGAAAAGCTCATGTTGAAGACGACGAAGATGACGACCAACAGGAGGATGCCCGGGTAGACCAGGGCCGAGCGCGATCCCTGGTGGCCGTCAGTGTCGCTTGGCAGGACGTCCCCATGGGCGTCCACCGGGGAATGATCCGCTGCAGACTGGCTGACGGCCTCCATGCGAACGACGGCCGGAGGCTCGGTGGAACGCATGGCGAAGAAGGTCAGCCCGCCGACCAACAGGGCCAGGGCAGGCAGGTAAAGCTGGGAGACCGGGCTGACCGAGGTGGCCAGGTAGGCGGAGAGGATGGGTCCCAGGATGAAGACGCACTCGTCCAGGCCCGACTCCAGGGCGTAGGCGGTGTTGAGCAGATTGGTCTTATCCTCGCGCAGCACCCAGGCCCAGCGGGTACGCACCAGGGCTCCGAAGGCGAACTGGGTCAGGCCCATCAGAGCTGCCAGCACAAAGAGCACTCCCAGGGGAACCCGGCGCATGGCCCCCACGGCGAATCCCAGGATGGCCAGAGCCTGCACAATCAGGGCGGTCACTCCGACCCGACGCTGGCCGAACCGGTCGAACAAGCGGGCGTAGAAGGGGGTGACCAGAGCCGCGCAGAGCGTGTAGACGGCGCTCATCAGACCGGCAGAGGTCCAGTTGTCATAGATGTTGTTCAAGGCCAGTACAATGCCCAGACCCATCATGCCCAGGGGCAGGCGGGCCAGAACGGCCGACAGGCAGAAGCCGGCGGCGCCCGGGTAGGTGAACAGGCGCAGGAATGGGGATTTAGCGGCCGCCACGGTCACCGTCCTTGCCCAGCTGGTCGCTCACACGGCCTCCGTAAATGAAGATGTCGTCAATACCCTCGAAGAACTGCGGATCGTCAGAGGGGTCGCGCCCGGCGAAGGCCGCATGGTCCCGCCCCTTGAGCTCGGCCAGCCGCTCCATGCCCTGGTGGTCGTAGAAGCCGACGTCGCAGGAGGAGTCCGTGTGCAGGTAGAAGCGCTCGATCCCCGCCTGGTCCAGATGCTCCAGGGTGTCCCGCCATAGGGCGCCACCCACACCGCGTCCCCGGGCACGGCTGGAGACCAGGAAGAGCCTCAGCTCAGCCTGGGGTGGGACAGCCAGATCGCACTGCTCCTCCAGCTTGACCTCGGTCAGCTGCCACTGGCGGGCCCGTTCCAGGGTCTGAGCGCCCAAGGTCGTGGCAGACAGCTGCTGATCGACCTGCTCCAGCTCCTCTTCGGCCTGGGGGAAGCACAGTTCGCCACGCCCCTCAGCAAGCAGAGTCACTCCCAGAAAATCCTGCCCATCGACAGCTATCCGGGCCCTGGTGGTACCTACCAGGTAGTGCAGGATGAAGTGGGCGGCGCTCAGCCGGGACACGGTGCCCTCGGGATCCTCCTGCACCTTCCAAGTAGCGTCGAAAGTCCCCACCAAGTCGGGCATATCCGCCCAGACCATGGGTCGTATTTCCACGCTCCCCCTCCGCCGGGAGGCCTGGTCGTGAATACTGGACGTAGTCATCTGTCTCATTGCTCCATTCGGGCGTGCCCGGCCCAACGACGGCACTTGGCCGTCTGCCGATCGCCTGCTGTTCATGATTGCTGATGCGCGGCACCCATCGCCTTATCTGGCGGGGTCTGCCGCAGACTCAGTCCTCGTCCGACTGCTCTGGTATGCCCTCGGCCAGGGATGCAAGAATTTCTTCTTCGGTCCTGGCACGGGCCCTGATGAGTCGATCCTGGGGCCGGTCTTCGCTTACATAATAAAGGCAGGCGTCGATGGTCGACAGGCCGATACCCTGCAAGCGTGACAGGAGCAGCCGGTAGAAGTCCAGCTGGACCAGACGGCGGTTGGTCGACTCCTCTCCGTGCGGTCGGGCACCGGTCTTCCAGTCCACGATGGTGTAGCGCAGATCCGTTCGATCTGGGTCCAGTCCGCCTGCGAAGACGGCATCCAGCTTGCCCTTGACGATCTGGCCTGCCAGCACCGCCACGATGGGCCGTTCCACCCAGACGGGGGTGCGCTGGGCCCAGTCAGACTCGGCCAGCCGCTGCTCCCAGGTCAGCAGACGGGCCTGCACGGGATCGGCCTGGGGGTCCAGGGACTCCCGCTCCTGGTCAAGCCCGGCCAGCATGCGGGCCCGCTCGGCCATGGCCCCGGGACCCAGCGGACCATCAAGCAGATTCGGCGATTCCGCCTGATCGGGCAGATCCACCAGTCCTTGAGGGTCGGAAATCTCGGGCAGGATGAAGCGCCTGGCCCAGTCATGGAAGCGGGTGCCTGCCTCGGCCTGCGGGGAGGCCACCTGAGGTATGGGTCTGACCAGCCCCTGCCAGTAATCCCTCTCCATCTTGGGGTCGCCCCCTGCCGAACCAGCCTGGATTGCGGTGACGCTGCTAGCCCCGTGCCCCAGGATCCGTCGGCCGGTGCGCCGCAGCAGATCCAGATCCGTGAGCAGCTGGTCGTCAGCGACACCCAGACGGCCGGTGCTGACCTGCAGGACGCGGACCGCATTGGCGTAGAGCCCGTCATCGCCCTCCTCATCAACTGTGGGCTCGCCCGGTTCCCCGGCGCGCACCCAAGCGGCCGAACGATCCAGGGCTTGGCGTGTGCGCGCACTCAGCACCGGAGGCCAGAGCGCCTGATCCCGTTCGCCGTCGCGGGCGGCGACCTGATCCACCTGATCCAGCGCGCGGTCGACAATGGCCTGGCGGTAGGACTGGGCGTTCTCACCGACAAAGAGCCCCAAGGGCGGCGTCGGTTCGCCCTCCTGCGCATCCTCTGCCTGCTCCAGCTTGACCGCATCGGGCTCTTCCTGGAAGAGCTCCACCAGCTCGGTCCAGAAGTTGGAGGCCTTATCCGAGTCCGGAGCCGGCGTGTTCAGGGCCGCAGACTCCGACTGGGAATCCTGGCTGAAGGTCAGCAGCAGGTCATGTCGGGCCCTGGTCGCCGCCACATAGATCAGCCGCCGCTCGTCGTCCAGCAGCCGACGGCCGTACTGTTCGCGCTGAGAGGGGGCTATGGCATCGGCACGGACCGGGCGGGCCTGGTCATCCAGCCCGCTCTCTCGAGACAGGCCCATGGCCTCCTCCTCCAAGCCCACCAGGTCCAGCCGACCCAGCAGATCTTCAGGGTCAGCTCCCAGTTGGGCATCGTGAGGAAAGCGGGGCAGAATCATGGCATCAGCCCGCACCGGCACCGGCACAGACTCGGGATCGACCAGCCAGGTACGGGCCGTGCAGTTGTACTGGTAGACCGGGCCATCCGGGGATTGGACCACCGGCTGATCCGAGGCGGGCTTGACCGTGAGCCGGTCGCCCTGGCTGCTGGGGAAGGCTCCACGCTTGAGCCCGACAACCGCCACGGCATCCCACTCCAGACCCTTGGCCTGGTGAACGGTCATCAGGGCCACATCGGCCTGCCGGTCGTCCCCGTCAGTGGGCATTTCTGGACTCTGATCCAGGGAGGACAGCCAGGAGACGAACCCGCGCAGGCTGGGCCCCAGACCCTGGGGCAGCTCGGACAGGTAGACATCAACCTGATCCAGCAGGGCTTGGATGCCCACCTTGGCCTGGCTGGGCTCCAGAGGACGCTGGGGATTGGCCAGGGAACGAGACAAGACCAGGTCCACGTCCAGATCCAAGGCACGGATGGCGGCGATGACCACCTGGCGCAGGGGGGCCGAGGACTCGGCCTGGACCTGGCAGATGACCCTGGCGGCCTCGGCGGCCAGGACCCGCCCCCTGGCGGATAGGCCTGAGCCCTTCAAGAGGTCTGGCAGATCGTCGCGCAGGAGCAGGTCCACCAGGAAGACATCGTTGGGAACCTGGTCACGGTAACGGTGCAGATCCTCACGACGGCGGCGCGGGTCGGGGTCGGACTCGACCAGGCCGGCACGGACCAGGGCCCGATACTGGCTGTCCTCGTTGACCTTGGCGGCCAGGGAGGCAAGAGCGCTCAGATCGGCCGCATCCATGCCGAACCGGGCCGAGGCCAGCAGACGCATCAGGGAATCACTGTCGGTGTGGTCGCAGACCAGGGAGAGCAGGGCCCGCAGATCCATGACCTCGGGTCGATCAAAGAGGGAGGAGTACCCGACGACCTGGCAGCTCAGCCCTGCAGCCTCCATGGCCTCGCGGTACCTGGGCAGGGCGGCCTTGGAGCGGAAGAGAACAGCCACGTGCGGCGCGTCACCGTGATTGCCATAGAGTTCGCGTGCCCTGAGGGCGAACCTGACCACCCCATCAATCTCCTGGCCGCCGGTGCTGTAGCCCAGGAGGCCCACGGTACCCGGGTCGGCATCCTCACGGGGACGGAGCCTGGCCACGTCCACCTCGCGCAGTTCTGCTTCGGACCGGCTCTCCTGGCCTCGATGGCGCAGGGGGACGGTCAGCTGGTTGGCGGCCTTGAGCACCCAGCTGGAGTTACGGAAGGTGCGCGACAGGGTCAGCGGGTCCTGGTCCTGCGAGCGCCCAAAGGCCGTCACGCCAGACAAGGGACCATTGCCGGAGGCGGGTCGGTCGGCCAACATGCCGAACTGGGCCTGGAAGGTGCGGAAGGCCCCGGGACTGGCCCCTCGCCAGGCATAGATGGACTGGAAGGGGTCACCCACGGCGGTCACGGAGGATCTGCCGGGAGCCTGTTCCGCACTCCCCTGATCCTCCTGTCGATTTTGCGGGTGGAAGATGGCCGCTAGAAGCAGAGCCTGGGTGGTGGATGTGTCCTGGTATTCGTCCAGAAAAACGTGGCTGTAGCGGCGACGCAGCTGGGCGCTGATGGAGGGGAAACGCTCGACCAGCTGGAAGGCGGCCAGGGTGAAGTCGCCGAACTCGGCCATGTTGGCCTGCCTCTTGGCCCGCTGGTAGTCCTGGACCAGGGTCAGCAGCTTCTCTCGTGTCAGAACCGCCCGTCGCATGGCATCCACCCGGTAGATGCGAATGCTCTGCCTGGTGTCTCGAAAAGCCTCGATTTTGCCTTGATAGTGCTCGTCGGTCTCCTTCTTGCTTCGTTTGGGTGGCGTCTTGCCGGCTCTGGGCTCGGTGTCCGGCACGGGCTGGTCGCCGATCAGCTGGTCCGCGCGATCCACAAAGGCGCGATCCCAGGTACGGATCCGTTCCACAGCCTGGTCGAAATCAGGGCAGTCGCTGCTGATCATGGAGGTGGTCACCGCTCCGGTCAGCCCCAGGACCCGATTGACGGTGGTCGAGAAGGTCGCAGAGCCCAGGTCGTCGGATTCGCCATCCTGCGCCGAGGAACCGGCAGGAAAGATCAGATCCAGATGGTCGGCGACCACTTGTGAGGCCAGCTGGTAGGCTCCCGCCGAACTCAGGGGACGGGTGTCCTGGTCCATGCCCACCAGCAGACCGTACTGGCGCACGATGGACTGGAAGAAGGCATCATAGGTGGACACGGTCGGCTTGAGAAAATTGCGTTCGGGGTCTACGCCCGAGGTGCCTCTGCCCTGGTCGCGTCGGATGACCGCCGCCCCCACCCTGGACTGGAGTTCGGATGCGGCCTTGCGGGTGAAGGTCAATCCCAGAATCTGCTCGGAGGGCACTCCCCGACGGATCAGGGCGATGATCCGGCTGGTCATGGTCATGGTCTTGCCCGAGCCGGCGCCGGCCACCACCAGAAGATCCTCATTGACATCCGCATCGACGATGGCGGACTGTTCGGCAGTCTGCTTCATTCCTGATCCTCCAGTAGATTGGGCGCCACCAGTTGCCATGCCTGGCATTCCTGCCCATTGCCGGCCCGATGGCAACGGGCAGGGTCAAAGATCGCGTCATCCCGGCCAGCCGTCAGCTTGACTCCGGCAGCGAAGAAGACCCTGGCTATCATGGTCAGCCCCCATACAGCCTGGGAGGAGACTCGGGCGGCTCGGACCATGCCCCACAGGTCCGCATCCACCCCAGGCGGCACCTGATCAGGCAGATCCGCAGGCTCGGCCTTGGACTTGAGCGGGGAAGGCATGCCGGTTCTGGGCTGAGCGACAGTGACCAGTCTGTTACGCTCGAACAGTGGCGGCTGATAGGCCATCTCCTCCCGGCGCAGCCCTGTTTGAGCATCCTTGGGCGCGGCCTGCAGCTGCAGGAGCAGGGACTGACTCAGCTTCATCCCCTCGGTCCTCTCCAGGTCGGGAGCCTGGGGCGAGCTCCAGGCCGCCCCCACCTCCGGGCTGCTGCCGGGCGTGGGCGGGAAGGCCAGTCCCAGCTGATAGCAGACCAGCTGCAGATCGTTGAAGAGCTGCCCCTGGGTATAGGGGACCCTGCCGGTCTTGTAGTCCACCAGCCGCAGACGGATGCCCTCGGGCAGGGACCTGACCTCCAGACGGTCGATGCGGCCGGTCAACCTGACCGTCGTCCTGGCATCCAGGGCTGCTGGGAAGCCATCGACCAGGCCGGACATCAGGGCGAAGAGCCCGTCGGCATCCAGAGGCCTGTCGGGGAAGGTGGCCTTCCAAAGAGGAACCAGGTCCTCCACAGACAGGCTGACGTCGAAGGAGCGCTCGCTCTGCACACCAAGCAGGTCGCCGACCGGGACCGGGCTCTTGCCCCCCAGACCGTATTCGGAATCCGATGAGCGGACGAAATAAGAGGCCAGGTTATCCAGGATGGACTCCACCCGGCTCCTGCGACCGCGCTGGTCATAGAGCTCGTCGGGGTCCCGCAGGCGCTGTTCCTGAGGAGCCAGTTCCTGGTAGATGTCCAGGAGCGCATCCCGCACCTGCTGCTGGCGAGCGTCCGGATCGCCCTGGCCGGGACGGTCCAGACCCTGGGCTGTGCCCTCGCTGGCCACCTTGTGAATCAGGGAACCGAACTCCGTGGGCACCCTGGACGGTGAGGGGCCGGAGAACTGGTCTCCTATGGCCCACTCCAATGGGCAGTTCCAGATGGCATCGACCGCTGAGGGCGAAAGGAGGACCACCTGACGGTCGGACCGGTGTTCATGGCGGTGCTCACGACCCTGGTCACGGTTTTGTGTTCGATCTGTCTGCCCGGCTTGATTGACGGAAGCATGTGCAGAACGAGGGGCATGGTCCCTTTCAGTAACCGATGCGACACCTGTGGCGGCGCCCATGGCCCTTGACTCGGCGGCCTGTGCAGTATGAACTTCTTCCCCCGAAGCCGGTTCAGCAGCGCCCTCCTGGTCATGGTCATAGAGGAAGGGCCAATGCCCGGGATCGGCCGAATCCTGGCCTTGGTCGGCCAGCAGCCGCAGGGCTTGCACGGCATCGTCCACTCGCTCACGGTCGACCTGATCTTCCGGGAGCAACGCCTGGACAGCCAGGATGGACCGGGCGGCCGCAGTCAGCCCCCTAGCAGACACCTCCAGCCCCCCGTAGCGTTCACTGCCGCCGGAGCCAGCGCCGACCATGCTGAACTCGGCCTGGCTCATATCGGCGGTGCGTGGATAGCGTTCGGGCAGATAGCCGTAGAGGAAGTCCGATGGAACCAGGTCATCGTTCCAGACCGCACTGATGCGTACCTGGATCCGGGCCCGGGTCAGCGCCTCCAGAAAACCCTTCTTCTCGGCGTAGAGGATGGAGCGCAGGGCAGGATCGTGGCTGAGCGTGTCCGCCAGGGGGTCGCCGATGCGGTCGTGCAGGACCAGGTCGGCCAGCTCCTCGGCCCCGAACATGGTGTCGCGGGGGATCAGATTGGGCCAGACCCCGTCCTGGATGGCGGGCAGCCAGACCAGGGGCCAGTCGGTGGCCAGGGCGGCAGCGCCTGCGGGTGTGGTCAGGGTGACGGCGTGCTCGATGGGCCCGATCCGTGCCAGGGAGTCGGCCTCGATCTGCATGGTGCGCACCTGGTCCATGAAGGCTTCGACCGTTGGGAAACGACGGGAGCCAGCCGCGTACTGGAAGAGCCGCATGAGCGCGTCCAGACGGTCGTTGGCCTCTTCCCCCTCCTGGGTGGCCATCAGGGCTCGCCGCTGCCAGTCATCAGCCAGGTTCAGGCTCTGCCAGGCCTCCCAGAGCACGTATTGGGGCTGACGGTCCTCCAGGGCGCTGATGCGGGTGGCGGTCAGATGCAGAACCTGCAGGGCCTTGTCCAGGACCTGAACGTCAGGGTCCTCCCGGCGACCTCCGGCGATGGCGGTCATGGCCTCCAGAATGATTCCCGAGGATCGGTCATCCGGGTCCAGCACCAGCAGGGTCTCCAGGGCCTGAACCGACAGAATGGCTGGCTGTTGAGCACCCCGGTCTCCCAGATCCACCGGCTGGTCCGGGGCCGAGGCGGTGGAGAAGGGACCAGACCCGTCCCCTGGCTCGGCGGAATCGTGCCTGGTCAACAGGGAGTCATCGACGCTGATGCCGGATGAACGGTCCCTTTGAGCCCGTCGCTCGGTCAGGCCCTTAACCCAGGTCTGCCAGGCCTGTCCCAGGAGCGGCAGGTCCTCCAAGGAGCTGGATGAGTCCGGGCCGCTCCCCTGCTGGTCGGACAGGGGGGCCAATGCAGCCATCGTCTCCATGATGGACTCCAGGCGTTCCATCCTGACGGGACGCTCTGCGCGAGCCGCGGTGGCGGGAACACGGAAGAGAGGGCCAGCCATCAGGGTGCGCAGACGAGAACGGATCCAGGCGGCCACCTGGGCAGGATCGTCCGGATCGCTTCCGGCGGTACCAGGATCCAGCACCGATTGGGCCAGCTCGACCAGGGCGAAGAGACCCTGGATGGCGGGCTCCTGGCTGAGCGGACGGGTCACCGAGGAGAAGCGCACCGGCACACCCTGAACGCGTAGCTTGCGGCCCAGGGTACGCAGGGTCATGTTGTCGTGGGCGATGACGGCCATGTCGTTCCAGTCACGCTGATTGGCCAGAAACTCATGCTTGATCTGCCAAACCAGGTCATCGTCCTCCTGGTCGGGGGTGTGGAAGAGCCTGGTCTGTACGCTGCCATCACGGATAAGACCGTCGCCATCGGTCAGGGGCGCCACAGGTCCGGCACCGGGCCAGGCGGGCAGCTTGCCGGGTCTGTCGGGCAGGGGGATGTCGTTCTCCTCGACCCCGGCGATGCCCAGGCTGACCCTGGCAGCCACCAGATCGGCGTAGGAACCTGGAGCCGCCGGGTCGGAACCACGGCCGCTTTCGGTATGCTCTGCCACTGCTTCCGGAACCACCATCCTCCGGGGTTTCAGGGTCACGGTGGCGGCGCCCAGGCAGGCGAAATCCTGGGCCAGCAGGGGGGCGGCGGCGCCTGGCATGGGCTTGGACAAGGCCGTCAGGCGAGTGGACAGAAATTCCGGGTAGGAGCCGCGGAAGGACTGGACCGACTGGTCGGGATTGCCCACCAGAAGGAGTCGGCAGCCAGCCTGGTTCAAGCCCTGCAACAGGCCCATCCCGGCCAAGGTGATGTCCTGCCAGTCGTCCACGACCAGCAGGTCAGGCAGGTCGTCATCGGCCAGACCGTCCAGGCTGCGGGAAGCTTCGACCATGAGCATGGAGGGATCCAGACGGAATTCGTCCGGGTAGCTCTCGGTGATGCTCTGGCGGTATTCATCCTCCAAGGCGAAGGCCAGCCGCCACTGCAGGCCTAACCGGTCGCGGCGGTCGGGATCCATGGGTTGAACAGCCAAAGCATCCAGAAGCTGGTCCCGGTCATCCCTGTCCAGGCCCAATTCCGTCATGCGGGCGAACATGTCCCGCAGCTGGGCGATGAATCTGTCCGCGACCCCTACGACCCGTCCCTGGTCATCGCCAACCAGGACGGACGACCAGCCCGCCCCGTTGCGGAAGTAGCGTTCCAGGAGTCGGCAGACCGCACAATCGTCCCCGGCCTGTACATGCTCCAGATGGACGGTCATGACCTGCCTGAGCAGGGCATCCTCCTCGGCACCGTTGAGCAGCCTGGGCAGAAGCGGATCGTGGCCCCCCTGGGCCAGCCGGGACCGTGTCAGCAGACGGAAGGCCAGGGCTTGCAGGGTGCCCACCGGTCGTGTGCGGTCGGACCTGCCCCGCTCCAGAATGACCTGGCGGCTGACCTGGTCGGCTGCGGTCCTACCTGATACGGCCATGCTGGCTCCGTCACCGAACTGCTCCATACCGGCCAGCAGAGCCCGGGTGGCCAGCCTGGTCTTGCCACTGCGGGGAGGACCAGCCACCACTAGGGCCCGAGTGGGCCGACCCTCCTTGTTCTGGAGCCGATCGCCGATAAGGGCGCGGACCGGTTCCATGGCCTCTTGCGGATCCACCGGTGGCTGCTTGCTCATAGCTACAAGAATAGGGTCCGGCATGGTCCATCTACAGGCCCAGGAACCCGCTGGTCCGGAACCGCCCGCAGGAGGCTCAATCGATGCCTGATCGGGAACGGCGTGCTGTTATCGTGGATAGCAGTTTCCAGGCAGTTCTTAGGAGGTGATGTCCCTTGCAGCAGAATGGTTCCCACCCCCGGCGCCCAGGTGCGGTTCCAGCCATGGACGATGCGCCAGCGCTGCCCGGGCTGCAGCTTATTCGTCCCTTGGACCTGGGAGGCACCGCCGCCGTCTACCTGTATGAGCAGGAGGGGCTCAGCCGACCTGTGGCGGTCAAGGTGGCCCTCCAAGGCAGCATGGACCAGCAGACCCATCAGCTCTTTCTTCGCGAGGCCAAGACCCTGGCCAAGCTCTCCACCCATCCCTGCATCCTGAGCATCCACCAGGCGCTGGTCAGCGATGACGGACGGGATTGTTTGGTGCTCGAATACGCTCCGGGCGGCAGCTGCAAGGCCATCATGCTCAATGGGGGCATGGATCAGGAAGGCGTGCTGGACCTGGGAGTGCGCATGGCCTCGGCCCTCTACTGCGCCCATGAACGCGGAATCCTGCACCGGGACGTCAAACCCAGCAACTTTCTGATCACCGACCAGGGCCTGCCCGTCCTGGCCGACTTCGGCATCTCCTCGGGCATCTATGGAGGCGAACGGGCCGGCGGCCTTTCCATACCCTGGGCGGCTCCAGAGGTCCTGGCCAACCGCTCGGGAGGATCCGAGGCCAGCGACATCTACTCCCTGGGTGCCTCGCTCTTCGGCATGCTGGCCGGCCGCTCCCCCTACGAGTACGCCTACCGGGCCAGGGATGAGGATCACCTGGCACAGCTGATTCTGAGAGCTGAGACCCCGGTTCTGCACATGGGTGAGGCCTCTCCTATGTTGGCTGCGGTTCTGGAGAAGGCCATGGCCCATGACCGGGACGACCGCTACTACTCGGCCCTGGAGTTCGGCCGCGCCCTTCAGAAGGTCCAGCAGCAGTTCTACGGCCATGCGACGCCTTTCATAGGCGAGGGAATCGACCCCTATCCCAAGGGGGATGTACGCCCGCACGCCCATACCGGAGCCATTGCGGGCGGGACGGAAAATAAGAAGTCCGGTCACTCCTGGACCGGGACAGGGACCAATTCCGAATCGCGTCTGCAACCAGACAGGGAGGCGGTCGCTGACCATGAAGGCAACCAAGCCAGGCGGTTTCCTGGCGGCCGCCGCCTGATTCTTCTGGCGCTGATCCTCGCTGCCGTCCTAGCCGTCGCCTTGGTCTGGGTCTTGGTTGTCGGCCTGCCAAACGGATCCGAGCAAGGTTCACAGCCGACTACAGGAGCCTCCCAGATCCAAACCCAGCAGGCGCAGTCCCCGGACCCGACGGATTCGAGTGGCCCCCAGGATCTGCAGGAGGGCGCGGTTCCCTCACCCACCCAAGGTCAGGGCCGTTACCAGGGCACCACGGCAGTTTTCACCTGGACCAATCCCGACCCCAAACCGGGAGACAGCTACGTTTGGCATCCCCTGGACCAAGGTGGCAACGACGACCGTGGCCGCAGCGTGCAGACCCGACAGCCGACCGCCCGCATCGACGATCCGCAGGGGGGCCAGACCTGCATCAGCGTCACCCTGGTGCGGGCCGACCGCAGCATGTCCCAGGAACCGACCATCATCTGCGCTGTTCAGTAAACCCTCGGTGGATGAATTTTCACATTCGACCACCCCGACTTTCACAGACCGCCAAGCCCCTGCAAACCAGCTAAAATCAGTCCTCAGAGAGAGCATTGACGGCGGTCCGGGACGAGTTAAGAAGCTAAGCCTGTGTGGCAGGACAGGAAAGGAACCCAGGGGATTATGGACTTGCAGGGAGGATTCCTGCGGATGCGCCGGGCCGGGCTGCGCCTGCGGCATGCTCTGGCCATCCGCGCCAAGAACCCTGCCGCCATCCTGGCCGTCACGCTGACGGCGCTGGTCCTGCTCATCCTGGGTGTCTTATTCGTGCATGGGGTGGACCGCCGTGCCGTTCAGGTGGATGACGGCAGCATCTGGATCACCTCCCAGAACGAGCGCAAGGTCGCCCGGTTCAAGCCCGACATCGGAGAGGCGGACGTGGCCCTGTCGACGGGCACCGACCACTTCGACCTGGCCCAAAGCGGATACGCAGTCATCCTGGGCCGGGAGGGAGGCATGGCACCCATAGCTGCCTCCACCGCCACCCTGGGGGACACCACGCGTTCGGATGCCAGGGTTCAGCGGATGGTCAACGGACCCACACTGGCTCTCTTCCAAGCACGGACCGGCAAAATCTGGGTGGGCCGGGCCGCTTCGCCGGGAGATCTGGACCCGCAGCGCCGGGACCCTGTGCTGACCCTGGGCCCCGGGGCCTCCGTCACCGTGGATGCCTCCGGAGCCGTCTACGCCTACCGGCCCTCGGACGGGGTCGTGTCAAAGATCGACGGACCAGACTCCCGGGCCCACCGTGAATTGGACTCCCTGACAAACCACACCCCCGTCCGGGCCACTGCCTTCAGCGTCATCGACGGAAGGCCCGTCCTTTTGGCTAGCGACCGGCTTTACTGGCCCCAGGGATCCATCCGGATACCGCACCGAGGAGACCTGCAGCTCCAATCCACTCCAGTGGATATGGACCGCCAGGGACCCTGGGTGGGCCTGACCGATCAGGAAAGCGTCCACCTGGTTGATCTGGATCACCCCAGAAATAAGGTTGAGACAGTAGACACCGGCGGCAGCGGTCAACCCGCTCAACCGGTCTCCTCTGGCGGATGCCTGTGGACAGCCTGGGCCTCCTCGGGAAACAATTTCCTGCGACTGTGCGCGACAGGGACAGCCATGCCGCAGGTTCGGTCACCGCAGCCGCGTACCTCCACCCTGGAGGCCATCGGCCCCACCTCGGATCTGGTCTTCCGAGCCAACCACCGGAGGGTCATCCTCAACGACGTACTGACCGGCGATGTCTGGAATCCCCGAACCTCCACCAAGGTGATTCGGCCGCAGTGGCAGACCATGGAAGTCAAACACACGGACAGGACGGATCAGCGTCAGGACTCGGCCGACAATCGTCAGCGGTTCGCGGCCACCTGTCGATCAGGATCCCAAACCATCCAGGCCGAGGACGACAGTCTGGGCATTCGAGCCGGATCCAGAGCCCTGCTGGATCCCCTGCGTAACGATCACCAGACCGACTGCTCGGTTCTGCGAATCGAGGATGCACGCAGCTCACAGGGCAACCTTCGCCTGACCCCGGTCATGAACGGCCGCTACCTGCAGGTGGATGCCAGCGACGCACCTGTCGGCCGGGCCCGGATCAACTACTCCATCACCGACGGACGCGGCCAGGTCTCCTCGGCTGGCATTGACCTTAACATCGCCCCGGCCAAGATGGACCGAGGCGATCAGGCACCGGTCCAGAACGATACCCCTCCCGAGTACGAGGTGGAGCAGGGAGCCACAACCACCGTCAACGCCCTGGCCGGCTTCGAGGATCCCGACGGGGACCCCCTGACCCTGGCCGGTGCCGAGTCCGTCAATTCGGATCGGATTTCCCTGTCCACCAGGGCTGACGGACAGCTGACCATGAGTGCCGGATCGGCCACCTCCGGTCGGCTGGCAGTCAAAGTCACTGTTTCAGACGGAGTCATGAGCGGTCAGGGACTCATCTATTTCACCATTAGACCCGTCAACACCTTGGCTCCACTGGTCGATCCGGTCATTCGCCAGGCCGCTGTCGGCCGAGAGGCCACCGTGGACCTGAGCAGGAGCGTACACGCCAATGCCGCTCAACCCCTCCGCCTGATCCGGGTCGACAAGCCCGACGGAATCCAGATAAAGGTCAACACCGAGAGCCTTTCCTTCACTGCCACCGCCGCCAACCCGGGCACCTATTACGTGCCCTACCGGGTGGCCCAGGGTGACCGGGAGACCCAAGGGCTGGTCAGGCTGGAGGTAGAACACGACCATAGCGGATCCGCGCTGCCGGTTCCTGTCAACGATGTAGCCCTACTGGGGACCGACCAGACCGCCATCGTCGATCCGCTCGACAACGACCTGGATCCCATGGGCGGAGTGCTGGCCCTGACCGATGTGCGGGTGGATCCGGACTCCGGCATCAAGGCCGGCATCGTGGACCACCGCCGGGTCTACCTGTCTGCCAGAAAAATCCCCACGCGGCCGCTGAGCATTGCCTACACAGTTGCCAACGCCAGCGGCAGCGCCCAGGGGACCATCGTCCTGCAGCCTCCCTCCCTGAGCAGGGCAGCCTCAGCGCCCAAGGCCCCGAATCTGACGGTGGGGGTCCGCTCATCGGGCCTGGTCACGGTTCCGGTCATGGACAAGGTCACCCACGCTGATGGGACCAGCGTCACCCTGGACCAGCAGCTGACTACGGATCAGCGAACCTTTGCGGGCCTGGCCTTCGTATCCGGGGATACGGTCAGATATCAGGCCAGCGAGCGCACCGGAGACTTCCCGGCCACCTATACGGTCAGGGACGATCTGGGCAACGCGGCCTCAGGCACCATCACCTTCCGGGTGCATACCTCCGACCCGGCCAGCAAGCCCGCGCCTACACCCAAGGATCTGCGGGCCCAGGTGGCTGCAGGAACCAAGGTACGCATCCCCGTCCCCCTGACCGGCATCGACCCGGACGGAGACTGCGACACCCTGTCCGGCTTGGGCAACCAGGCACCCAGGCTGGGCAGGATCGTCAAAGCCGGTGCCGACTACCTGATCTATGAGGCCTATCCCGACTCGCATGGCACTGACGAGTTCACCTACGCCGTGGAGGACTGGATGGGGCAGCGCGCCCAGGCACACGTGCGCATCGGCGTCTTCCCCGACTCGTCGGTAACCGGGGTCTTCGCCCGGGACGACAAGGTCAGGCTGCGGCCCGGGACCGTGGCCGACGTGCCGGTTCTGCTCAACGACATCTCCGGGAATGATGACTCCTTGAGTCTGGACCCCCACCTGGAGCGCCAGGGCCTGGATCAAGCCAGCGTAAAGGACGACATGATCCGGCTGACCGCCCCCTCACAGCCAGGCACCTCCTATCTGGTCTACCGGGCTCACAACCGGGCAGGGCTGAGCGACCAGGCCACCCTGACCGTGGTCACGGATCCCCAGGCCCCCATCCAGCCGCCCATAGCCCAGGATTACCAGGTGGCTCCCGAGGATACGGTGGACAAGCGCAGCGTGGAAGTCAATCTGGCCGACTCCATCAGCAATCCATCCGGCACCCTCGATGACCTGCGCTTGGGGATTCATCCCGGGGCCAAGGCCCACGCCAGGACCGTAGGCGATGCCGGCTCCACCAAGCTGGTCATCGACCTGACCGACCAGGCCAGGGCCGTGCCCTACACCGTCACCAACACCCGGTACAAGATCACCTCAATGGCCTTTGTGAAGGTCCCCGCCTATGGGGTATTCCCTCCGGTCCTAAGGCCACGCGCTCCGGCCCTCAAAGTGCGGGCTGGTCAGAGCATCACCATCGACATCGCCGATCAGGTCAGGGTGGGCGCAGGCAAGACCGCACGGATCTCCTCCCGCCAGTCCGTTTCCGCCACCAAGTCCGACGGGTCCGATCCCTATGTGGACGAGCACACCCTGAGGTTCACCGCCGCCAAGGACTATGCCGGTCCAGCATCACTGACCTTTGCCGTCCGTGATGGGGATCCAGGCGGCCAGGCCATCGTCAACGAGTCGGTGCTGACCCTGCCCATCACCGTGACAGGCGGCAGAGCATCCCCGCCTGTCCTCTCGGCACCGGTCATCGATCTGGTGGCCGGGGAGCCGGCACAGACCATCTCCCTGCCTGCCATGACCCGTTGGCCTCAGGGAAGCGACCCGGCAGACAGCACATTCTCCTCCGGGGACCCCCAGGGGCCGATCCATGCCAAGCTGAGTCCTCGGGGCCAGCTGAACGTGTCCGCTGACAAGACCGCGACACCTGGTACCAAGGCCACCCTGCCGGTAACCATCACCGGTTCATCCGGCCAGGTGCGTACGGTTCTGACCTTCCGCATCGTCGCCACCACCCGGCCTCTGGCTTCGGTCCCCTCACGCCAGGTGGGGCTCAAAGCCGGTCAGAGTCTGGAATTGAACCTACTCGACGATGCCCTCAACCCCTTCCCCGACACCCCGCTGCGCTTGGTCGGCCTGGTCAGCGACGACACCTCACGTCTGACAGCCAGCAACCTGGGCGACGGGAGGATCACCATCAAAGCCGATCGTGACATCGGCGCCTCCACCAATACCATTCTGGCCACGGTCGAGGATGGCAGCCGGGATCCGGGCCGCCGGGTGAGCGCCACCATCACCGTGGGCATCATCGACCGCCCTCAGGCCCCCAGAATGCTGGCGGGCGCGGCCCAGGCAGGCGATGGAACGGTTCTCCTGGCCTGGGAGCCGGGTGCAGCCAACGGTAGTCCGGTGGACGAGTATCGAGTCTCCTACACCTCATCGGCAGGCTCGGGACAACGCTCCTGCGGCAATGCCGTCACCTGCCGGGTCGACGGGCTGGCCAACGGCCATGACTACTCCTTCACTGTCCAAGCCCACAACCAGGTGGGCTGGTCCCCCGCCTCCTCGCCGGCGGCAGCCAGGCCAGACGCACTCCCCGGAGGCGTGCAGGCACTGACTGTGGACGGCGGCAGCAAGGAAACCCTGACGGTCACCTGGCGTCCGCCAGAGAATCATGGCTCACCCATCCAGGGCTATACGGTCCACGGTGAGGGTTCCGGCTGCGGTTCGCCACGATGGCGGTCGGCCACCTCCACCAAGGCGGTCTTCGATGTGGGTCATGACGAGTCCGGAGGCACCTGCACAGTGAGCGTGACCCCAGCCAATATGGCCGGATCAGGACCTGTGGCCTCAGCCTCTGGAGCCACCTGGTCGCACCCGGATCCGCCTGCATTCCAGACTCTGGAGTACCAAGGCAAGGATCAGGTCAAGCTGGTCCTGAACCCTGGTGCCGAACACGGCCGACCCTGCGCAGACATCCAGGTGAGCATCGATGGCCTCGACCCCGGCAAGGCTTCCTGGACCCTGCCATGCGGTCAGCCTGAGGTCAGTGATGTCATCACCCTGCCCGCCGGATCAGTCAAACCTGGTGCCAGGCTGAACTTCCGGGCGGTAGCTCGCATCCGTGGGGTGGGGTCCGAAGGCTATTCGCCCGCCGCCACCAAGGAGCTGACCCTGCCCGAGGATGCCGACAAACCAAGCGACAAGACCCTTACCCGTCAGGGATCCCTCAGCAGACAAGGATGAATGACCATGGATGATCGAAGCGCACAGGAACCCATCCAGCAGGACGGCACCATCCCGGATGACGCGACCAGGAGGAGTACCCCCAAAGCCGCCCGCGAGGCAAGCAACGAAGGCCGACGGATCCCCGCCGACCGACTGGATGTACTCAAGCGACAGCGCCAGGCCCTCATGGCCGGTCTGGGTCAGCAGGAATCTGACTCGGCGGCGAACGACGACCGGACCAGGCCCGGCCGCATCCCCGTGGCTGCCGGACAAGGAATGAATCAGAAATCCGGGACGGAATCTGCCCCATCGGACCGCACCATGGTGGAAGACGGGACTATCCCCGGTCATCAGCCGGTCCGTGACCTGTTCTCCCGGTCCTCCTCAGCTCCTGCAGGGCCTGACCTCGTCGACGCCACCGATCAATCCCGTCACCCTCAGCTGGAACGCACCTCAGTTCCCAGATACGAAGTCGAGACCGGGCAGAACCAACGGCCTCCCACCGAAGCAGGAGGTCAGGCATCAGAGACCAGGCAGCAGCGACGTTCAGGCCATGCCACAGGCAACAGCCAGACCGCCGTGGATGTGTCGACCTTCGCCAACCTCTTCCACTCCATCGTGGACAACGTCGGCCAGGCGGTGCTGGGCAAGGAGGAAACCGTCGCCTTATGCGTCACTGCCCTGATCGCGGGAGGCCATGTGCTCCTGGAAGACAATCCGGGCACTGGCAAGACCCAGCTGTCACGCGCCCTGGCTGCCTCCATCGCCGTGGACTGCAAGCGGATCCAGTTCACCCCGGACCTGCTGCCCTCCGACCTGCTGGGTGTGACCTTCTATGACCAGGCTCAAGGGCAATTCTCCTTCCGGCCCGGCCCGGTCTTTGCTTCCCTGGTTCTGGCCGACGAGATCAACCGAGCCTCCCCCAAGACCCAGTCGGCCCTGCTGGAGGTCATGGAGGAAGGTCAGGTGACCGTGGATGGCCGCACCTACCGCCTCCCTCGGCCATTCATGGTGATGGCTACTCAGAATCCCATCGAACAGCTGGGCACCTATGCCCTGCCCGAGGCTCAGATGGACCGCTTTCTGATCCGCACCTCGCTTGGGGCGCCTGGACACGATGCCAGCATGCGCATTCTTGAAGAGGCCGACATCCGCGACCGGGCAGGCCTGGTGGGACCGGTGGTCGACGCCGCCCAGGTGGAGGCCATGGCTGCCTGCGCCTCCAAGGTTTTCTGTGATTCCTCCATCATGGAATACGTCATCCACATCATCGAAGCCACACGGCACAGTCCCGCCATCCGGGTCGGCTCCTCCATCAGAGGCGGGCTGGCTCTGGTCCGTTGTGCCAGGATCCGAGCCTGCGCCCAGGGCCGCGACTACGTGATCCCCGATGATGTCAAGAAACTGGTCGACCCCATCCTGGCCCACCGGCTGATCCTGACCTCCCAGAGCAGGCTGGCGGACATGGATGAACACCAGGCGCTGGCCGAAGCCCTGGCCAAGGTCCCCGTCCCCACAGGAGAGCAGTGAGTCATGACCGCCTTCGCCAGCCGAACTGCCCCGAAAGCTAGACCGGCATCCTCGACAGGATCCGAACAGAGCCTGCGATCCCGGGCCGCCGGCCTATGGCAGTCGATCACTGCCCTGGGCCGGGCTATGGCTCTGGCCACGCTTCTGTGCGCTCTGGCCTTCGCCCCTACAGGCTGGCGTGAACTGCTGGCGGGCGCTCTGCTGGGCGTGGGCATGCTCCTACTGGGGTTGTTGATGAGCCTGGGCAACCTGTCCTGTAGCGCTGAAACGAGCCTGGACCAAGGCCATCTGGAGGTGGGTGGCCAGGCCGAGCTGATCCTGGTGCTGACCAACCCAGGCAGCCGCTCCACCCGCCGCGGCCGAATCGGCCTGGCCCTAGGCCAAGGAACCGTCATGGCACCGCTGCCAGCCCTGGCACCCGGTCAGAGTCACCAGATCCGCTTGAAACTGGAGGCCAGATCCCGTGGCGTGATTGACCTAGGCCCGGTGACCATGGAGGCTGGGGATCCGCTGGGACTCATCCGTCGTCGCCGAATTCTGACCGGCGCCCGAAGGCTCTATATCCATCCCCGCACGGTGGCACTGCCGCCCCTTGAAGCCGGGCTGGAGCGCGACCTGGAGGGAGACCCTAGCCCCGGCATTGTCGACGACGATCTGGAATTCCATGCCCTACGCCCCTACGTTCCGGGCGACGACATAAAACGGGTTCACTGGTTGTCCACCGCCCGGGCCGGTACCCTGATGGTCCGTCAGTACGAGCCCACCCTGCGCACCAGAATCAAACTGATCCTGGACGGCCAGGCCACCTCCTATAGGAGCGCGGATGAGTTCGAGCTGGCAGTCGAAATCTATGCCTCTCTGGGCTGCCGATGCCTGCTTGACGGCCGTTGGCTGCAAGCGCTGGCTCCAGAACCGGACGATCCCGATGCCCATGGGACCACCACCCTGCCTACGGAGGATCCCCGAAGCTTTCTGGATGCCTGCAGCGCCATCCGCCCCCGCCAGGACAGCTACGACAAGCCCGATCTGACTGATGCTCCCAAGCAAACCAGTCTGACCATCCTGGTGACCGGTTCGCTGGGTGACCGCCAACCCTCAGTCCTAGCGGACGGATCGGCCCAGAACGCATCCCCGGTCATGCTGCTAGCTGCTGACCTGGATGCCCATCCAAGCCTGCAGACGCAACCGGGGTTGGTCAACGCTGTCGTGGGCAACAGGAAGGACCTTCCCATCCTCTTGGAGAACCAGCCATGAGCACATCCGCATCATGGATGGACCAAGCCCAGAGGGAACCTATCCGCCTGATCGACCGGTCTGGTCTGCAATCCACCGTCGATCCGACCAGGCGCCGCTCCCCCGCTATTCTGGTCGCCGCATTGGCCCCACTCGATCTGCTGGCCGGACTCCAGTTGCTGCCGGTCTATGGCAGCCTGCCCTTCTGGCTGACAGTGGGAGCCGCCGCCTGTCTGACCGGACTGCTGATCGCCATGCTCCCCCGCCGTGGGATCGCCACAGCCCTCCTGCAGCCTCTGCTGCTGATTGCCGCCCAGTTCCTGCTAGGGCCTGTATTCGCTCTGAACGGGACCACCCTGGCCCATGTCCTGCCCACCTGGGCAACCCTGGCGCAAGGGTGGTCCGCCACCTTCGGCGCCTTCAAGACCCTGGCAGCCATCGATCCGCCCCTTGGACAGGAGGCAGGCGGACTGATGGCCCTGTGGACGCTGATGCTCTGGACCTGTTACCTGGCCGTGCTGCTGGCCCGTCATGGCCTGGGCCGCAACCTGGGACGGCCGGCGCACCCCGTGGCTGTCCTGACAGCCACCCTGCCCATTCTGGCCACCATGGCTCTGTCAGCAGCACTAGGCACCAGCAGAGGCCTCTATCCGGCGTTGACAGGTGGCATCCTCTGGCTGCTCCTGCTGATCTGGTGCGCCAGTGGGCTGGGACTGCTGCGTCTGCAGGGGCCCGCATCCGCCCTCCTGACCCTAACCCTGGCAGCCGGACTGATGCTCTCCGCTGGGCTCCTGCCCGCCCCGACCCGACTGGTCATTCGCGACCACTATCAGCCGCCCATAGACCCCTACCAGTTCACCAGCCCCTTGAGCGATTACCGCGCCTACATCAAACGCCACAGCGACGATACCCTGGTCACGGTCCGCAACCTGCCCGCTGGCACCCCAGTTCGTATGGCCGTCATGGACCGTTATGACGGCAAGGTCTGGAATCTGTCCGACTCCTCAGGTGCAGGAGCCGCCGACTACCGGCGCATCGGCGCCCAGATCCGGACAGAAACACACCAGGAGAAGGCCAAAGACACCAAATCGACCGGACGACCTTTTACAGCGACCTTCGAGATTCGAGAGGGATTCAACCACGCATGGCTGCCTTCCGCCGGACAGGTCAACGGCATCGATACGGCTAAGGGCCTGCAACGGGAGGACCTCTACTTCAACAAGGCCACAGACACTGCCCTGACCGATCAGGCCCTGCAGAAGGGGACCAGCTATACAGTGCATGGCCTGGCCGAAGATAGACCAGCAACCCGTCGCATCGCCGACAGCGATCCGGGCGATGTGCAGGTGCCTCCCCTGGCGGATGCTCCTGAGAGCCTGCCCAAGGCGGCTGCCTCCATGACCTCCATGCAGGTGCGCGGCGGTGCCAGGGCTCTGGCCATCGAGGAACGGCTGCACCGGGAGGGGTGGTTCTCCCACGGTCTGGCCGGCGACTACCCCTCGGCCTCCGGCCACGGCGACTATCGAATCAATCAACTCCTACAGGGCCAGGCCATGGTGGGCGACAGCGAGCAATACGCCTCAGCCATGGCCCTCCTGGCCCGGCAGATGGGTCTGCCATCCCGGGTGGTCTTGGGATTCCTGCCCAAGAACCGTGACGGCTCCATCAGCAGGGAACGGACCAGGACCCAGGCGGACGGCAGCACCAGAATCGACTTCACAGGCCGCGATGCCCAGGCCTGGGTGGAGGTCAACCTAGAGGGTCTAGGATGGGTCCCCTTCTACCCCACGCCACCGGAGACCAAGACCCCGGACAGGTCCCTGGACTCTACGCCACCCAACCCGCGCACCCTGGTCCGCCAGCCACCGCCCCCGCTGGTCGATCCTCCCCGCGACGACCGGACCACCCAGGGTCGGACTACCGTCGGCGGACAGGAAGCATCCCGGCAGTCTTCACCCTCCTTCTGGAAGCGGTACGGCCCTTTGATAGCCAAAGTGACGCTCTGGACCATGCCGGTCTGGCTGCCCGCTCTCCTGGTTCTGCTCCTGCTGGCCGTCAAGGCCTGGTTGCGCCGACGGGCCCGGTCGACCGGCGATCCGAAGACACGCATCCGCGCCGGCTGGCGACAGATCGGCAACCTGGGCAGACAGACCGGCCTGTCCCTGGAGGGCACCCGTAGCGAGCAGGCAGCCCTGATCGCCCGGACCCTGCTGACCGACCCCCCAGGGTCCTCGTCGGCTGGGCTGCGTCGGGATCTGGATCGACTGCGCAACATGGCTGATCAGGCCTCGTTCGACCGTCATCCTTCAGATGAGCAGGAGGCCGAGGATTGCTGGCAGCTGGTCGACAAGCTCCGATCCGCCATCCTGGCATCTCTGCCGCGAACCCGACGCTGGCGCACCCTGCTTTCCCCTAGGCACCTGCGCTGACCTGTCTGCAACCTGGACCGCGAGAAAACAAGATGAGGGCCTGTGCAATCACTACGATTGCACGGGCCCTCATCATTTGTCACATATCCGGCAGCCGAATCCGCCAGGCCGGGTCATCCGGCCCAAGCGGATCTGCGGCTACCGGTTGTTCAGACGCTCACTGGTTGGAGTGCTGATCCTCCGAAGAGGAGAAGGTGGCCGAACCGGACTGCTGGGACCGATTCTGGGCGGAGTCACTGCCATCGGCGGCATCCGAAGATCCCGTGTTCGTGGTGGCAGCCGTCTGATCGCCGGCCTCAGCTGACGGATCCTGCACGTTGGGGGTGTCCAGATGGCTCTGGCCGCCCTGGTCGTTGAGGAAGTCGTCCGGGTTGAAGTCGTCGCCCAGCTTCAGATCCCCGAAGTCGATGTTGGAGAAGTCCACATCGTTCAGGTCGGCGTCGCTCAGATCCACGTCACCGCCACCCAGACCGAAGTTGGGGTAGATGGTGTCGCGGATGGCCTTGTCGGGCTCCACGGTGGCGTTGCGGTACCTGGCCAGGCCGGTGCCGGCAGGAATCAGCTTGCCGATGATCACGTTCTCCTTGAGGCCCTTCAGGTCGTCGACCTTCTGGTTCAGGGCGGCCTCGGTGAGCACGCGGGTCGTCTCCTGGAAGGAGGCGGCCGACAGCCAGGAGTCGGTGGCCAGGGAGGCCTTGGTGATGCCCATGAGCTCGGGGCGTCCCGCGGCCGGCTTGCCTCCGGCCTTGACGGCCTTCATGTTGGCGGCCTTGAACTTGGCCTGGTCGACCAGCTCGCCGGGCAGCAGATCGGTGTCGCCCGAGTCGATGACCGTAACGCGGCGGAGCATCTGATGGACGATGACCTCGATGTGCTTGTCGTGGATGTCCACGCCCTGGGAGCGGTAGACCGTGTGCACCTCGTTGACGATGTTCACCTGGGCGGCGCGTGGGCCGAGGATGCGCAGGATCTTCTTGGGATCCACGGAGCCCTCGATCAGCTGGGTGCCGGCCTCGACGTGCTGTCCATCCTTGACCATCATGGGCGCACGGCGGGTGACCGGGTAGGTCAGTGCCTCAACAGAGGTGTCGTCGGGGGTCAGGGTGACCTGACGGCCACGGTCGGTATCCTCCACCTTGACGGTGCCGGGGAACTCCGCGATGGGAGCCTCGCCCTTGGGGGTACGGGCCTCGAAGAGCTCGGTGACACGGGGAAGACCCTGGGTGATATCGGAGGCCGAAGCCACACCGCCGGAGTGGAAGGAACGCAGCGTCAGCTGGGTACCGGGCTCGCCGATGGACTGGGCGGCCACAATGCCCACGGCCTCGCCGACGTCCACCAGCTTGTTGGTGGCCAGGGACCAGCCGTAGCACTTGGCGCACACCCCGCGGGTGGACTCGCAGGTCAGGACCGAACGGGCCTTGACCTCCTCCACGCCGTGGGCGACCATGTCACGCAGCACATCCATGGACAGGGCATCGCCGCGCTTGTAGAGCACGGTCTTGCCGTCCTTGGGGTCGATCACGTCGGCGGCCAGGAGCCTGGAGTAAGGTCCGCCGTCGGCGGCCTTGACCAGGACCAGGTTGCCCTGCTCGTCGCGCTCGGCCACCTTCATGGTCAGACCACGCATGGTGCCGCAGTCCTCCTCGCGCACGATCACGTCCTGGGAGACGTCGACCAGACGACGGGTCAGGTAGCCCGACTCGGCGGTACGCAGTGCGGTGTCGGCCAGACCCTTGCGGGCGCCGTGCTGGGAGATGAAGTACTCCAGCACCGACAGGCCGTCGTGGTAGTTGGACTTGACCGGTCGGGGGATGATCTCGCCCTTGGGGTTGGCCACCAGGCCTCGCATACCGGCGATCTGGCGGATCTGCATCCAGTTGCCTCGTGCCCCGGACTGGACCATGATGTTCACGTTGTTGTCCGGAGTGAAGTGCTCCTGCATGGCGTCGGCCACCTTGTCGGTGCACTCGGTCCACAGGTTGATCAGCTCCTGACGGCGCTCCTCGTCGGTCAGCAGACCCATATCGTACTGGGAGTTGACCTTGGCGGCCTGCCCCTGGTACTCGTTGACGATCTTTTCGCGCTCGGGCGGCACCACGATGTCGGAGAAGGCCATGGTCACGCCGGACCACTGGGCCCGGGTGAAGCCCAGATCCTTCAGGGCATCCAGGGTGGCCGCAACCTGGGCGGTCGAGTACCGGGTGGCGATGTCGTCCACGATGCCGGACAGCTTGCCCTTGGGCACCTGCTCGTTGATGAAGGGGTAGTCCACAGGCAGCGTCCGGTTGAACAGGACCCGCCCGTAGTTGGTGGCGAAGAGCCTGGAACCGTCCTTGAAGACCTCCTCCTTGACCACGTCAGGGCTGCCGGGCTCGGGGTCGACGACCTTGAGGTCGCCGGGCTTCCAATCCCTGGGCATGACGAAGTCGGCGGGGACCCGCAGCAGGATCTTGGCCTGCATGTCGATCTCACCCAGGTCCAAGGCCATCCGGGCCTCGGCCAGGCTGGAGAAGATCCGGCCCTGGCCCTTGGCACCGTCAACCACGGTGGTCAGATAGTACAGACCCAGAATCATGTCCTGGGAGGGCATGGTGACCGTGTGGCCGTCGGCGGGCTTGAGGATGTTGTCGGAGGCCAGCATGAGCGAACGTGCCTCAGCCTGGGCCTCGGCCGACAGGGGCAGGTGGACTGCCATCTGGTCGCCGTCGAAGTCGGCGTTGAAGGCCGCGCAGGCCAGCGGGGGCAGGTGGATGGCCTTACCCTCGACCAGGATGGGTTCGAAGGCTTGGATGCCCAGACGGTGCAGCGTAGGCGCACGGTTGAGCAGGACGGGGTGCTCGGAGATGACCTCCTCCAGCACGCCCCAGACCTCGGGATCGCCGCGGTCGACCAGGCGCTTGGCGCTCTTCATGTTCTGCGCGTAGTTGAGATCCACCAGCCGCTTGATGACGAAGGGCTTGAAGAGCTCCAGGGCCATGGGCTTGGGCAGACCGCACTGGTGCATGCGCAGGGAGGGACCGACCACGATCACGGAACGACCGGAGTAGTCCACGCGCTTGCCCAGCAGGTTCTGACGGAAGCGGCCCTGCTTGCCCTTGAGCATGTCTGCCAGGGACTTCAGGGGGCGGTTGGAGGCTCCGGTGACGGGACGGCCACGGCGGCCGTTGTCGAAGAGGGAGTCCACAGCCTCCTGGAGCATGCGCTTCTCGTTGTTGAGCATGATCTCGGGGGCGCCCAGCTCGATCAGGCGCTTGAGCCTGTTGTTGCGGTTGATGACGCGCCGGTAGAGGTCGTTCAGGTCGGAGGTGGCGAAGCGGCCGCCGTCCAGCTGCACCATGGGGCGCAGATCGGGCGGAATGACCGGGACGACGTCCAGGACCATGGCCTCGGGCTTGTTACCGGTGTTCAGGAAGGCGGAGACCACCTTGAGCCGCTTCAAGGCACGGGCCTTGCGCTGGCCGGAACCGGTGTCGATCTCGTGGCGGAGCTCCTTGGCGGCACCCTCCAGGTCGAAGTCCTGCAGACGCTTCTTGATGGCCTCGGCGCCCATGCAGCCCTCGAAGTAGTCACCGTAGCGGTCCTGCATCTCCCGCCACAGATCCACATCGCCCTCCATGTCACCGGGCTTCAGGGTCTTGAAACGGTCGAAGACGGCGGTGATCCTCTGGATCTGGTCGTCGTAGCGCTTGCGGATGGCGGTCATGTCCCGCTCGGCCCCGTTGCGCAGACGAGCCTTCATGGAACCCTTGACCTCGTCGGTCTTCTCCAGCTCGGCCAGGTCCTCTTCCAGCTTCTTGGCGCGCTTGTCGATCTCCAGGTCGCGCTTCTTCTCCAGCTGGTTGATCTCGTTGTCAAACTCGTCCTGCAGGTCGGGCAGATCCTTGTGACGCTGCTCCTCGTCCACCTTGGTGACCATGTAGGCCGCGAAGTAGATGACCTTCTCCAGGTCCTTGGGCGCGATGTCCAACAGGTATCCCAGCCGGGAGGGCACCCCCTTGAAGAACCAGATGTGGGTGACGGGGGCGGCCAGCTCGATGTGGCCCATACGCTCGCGGCGGACGCGGGAGCGGGTGACCTCCACGCCGCAACGCTCGCAGACGATCCCCTTGAAACGCACGCGCTTGTACTTGCCGCAGGCGCACTCCCAGTCGCGGGTGGGTCCGAAGATCTGCTCGCCGAACAGGCCGTCCTTCTCGGGCTTCAAGGTACGGTAGTTGATGGTCTCGGGCTTCTTGACCTCGCCATAGCTCCAGCCGCGGATGTCGTCGGCCGTGGCCAGTCCGATTCTCAGTTTGTCAAATGCATTGACGTCCAGCACTCTATGTCCTGTCTCTGATCTTGTAACTGCTCTGAAGTTTGCCTTTTAGCGGGATGCCCGTCTGGCGGGCATCCCTGTGACTGGTGGTTCAGCGGTACTCCGGCTCGGGAGCTGACTGGTCGGCCTTGGCGGCGGCGTCCGGGCGGGCGCCGATGTTGAAGCCCAGGTCGTCGGAGGCGGCGTTGGGGTCGTCGTCCTCGTCCTTCATCTCGATCACGTTGCCTTCGGCGTTGAGCACCTCCACGTTCAGGGAGAGCGACTGCATCTCCTTGAGGAGCACCTTGAAGGACTCCGGGATGCCTGCCGCCGGGAGGTTCTCGCCACGCACGATGGCGCCATAGGCCCGCACACGACCATCCACGTCATCGGACTTGGTGGTCATCATCTCGTGCAGGGTGTAGGCGGCACCGTAGGCCTCCAGGGCCCAGACCTCCATCTCGCCGAAGCGCTGGCCGCCGAACTGGGCCTTACCGCCCAGGGGCTGCTGGGTGATCATGGAGTAGGGGCCGGTGGACCGGGCGTGGATCTTGTCGTCCACCAGGTGGTGGAGCTTGAGCATGTACATGTAGCCCACGGAAATCGGCTTGGTGAAGGGCTCACCGGTGCGGCCGTCGTAGAGCACGGCCTTGCCATCGTCGCCGACCAGGCGCTCACCGTCACGGTTGGGCAGGGTGGTCTTGAGCAGACCGTTCAGAGCATCCTGACGCACACCGTCGAAGACCGGGGTGGCCACAGCGGTGCCGGGCTCGGCCTTCTCGGCTCCTGCCGGGATGTGCTTCTTCCACTCGGCCTCCAGGTTGGGATCCAGGCTGATGTCCCAGCCGGAGTGGGCGATCCACCCCAGGTGGAGCTCCAGAACCTGGCCCAGGTTCATACGTGAGGGCACGCCCAGAGGATTGAGCATGATGTCGATGGGGGTGCCATCGGCCATGAAGGGCATATCCTCCTCGGGCAGGATCCTCGAGATGACACCCTTGTTGCCGTGGCGGCCGGAGAGCTTGTCGCCCTGGGTGATCTTGCGGTGCTGGGCGATGTAGACCCGGATCATCCGGTTGACGCCGTTGGGCAGCTCGTCGCCGTCCTCCTCGGCATCCTCGCGGGTGACCTCCTTGACCTCGATGACCGTGCCGGTCTCGCCGTGGGGCACCCTGAGGCTGGTGTCACGCACCTCGCGGCTCTTCTCGCCGAAGATGGCCCGCAGGAGTCGCTCCTCGGGGGTCAGCTCGGTCTCGCCCTTGGGGGTGACCTTGCCGACCAGGATGTCGCCGGCCTCGACCTCGGCACCGATGCGGATGATGCCGCGCTCGTCCAGGTTGGCCACTGCATCCTCACCTACGTTGGGCAGATCCCGGGTGATCTCCTCGGCGCCCAGCTTGGTCTCGCGGGCGTCGGTCTCGTACTCCTCGATGTGGATGGAGCTCAGGGTGTCGTCCTGGACCAGACGCTGGGAGATGATGACGGCGTCCTCGTAGTTGTAGCCGTTCCAAGGCATGAAGGCCACCAGGAGGTTCTTGCCCAGGGCCATCTCGCCCTTCTGGGTGGCGGGGCCATCGGCCAGGACCGTGCCGGCCTCGACCCGCTCCCCATCCTTGATCAGGGGAACCTGGTTGTAGCAGGTGGTCTGGTTGGACCGCTGGAACTTGGCCAGCTTGTAGGAGGACTGGGTGCCGTCGTCATTCATGACGCGGATGATGTCGGCGGAGACGTAGGTGACCACGCCCGGCTTCTCGGCCAGGATGACGTCACCGGAATCGATGGCGGACCGCCACTCGGAACCGGTACCCACCAGAGGCCGCTCGGACTTGACCAGGGGGACGGCCTGACGCTGCATGTTGGTGCCCATCAGCGCTCGGTGGCCCTCGTCGTGCTCCAGGAAGGGGATCAGGGAGGCGCCCACGGAAACCATCTGCCGGGGGGAGACATCCATCAGATCCACCTGGGAGACGGGCACATCCTTGGCCTCGGCCTCGGCATCACGGACCAGGGCCTCGTCCTCGACGAAGTGTCCGGTCTCGTCGATCTCCTGGTTGGCCTGGGCGATGGTGTGCTCGGACTCCTGGTCGGCGGTCATGTAGACCACGTCGTCGGTCACCTGGCCATCAATGACCTTGCGGTAGGGGGTCTCGATGAAGCCGAAGGGGTTGACGCGGGCGAAGGTGGCCAGAGAGCCGATCAGACCGATGTTGGGACCTTCAGGGGACTCGATGGGGCACATGCGTCCGTAGTGGGAGGGGTGCACATCGCGCACCTCCATGGAGGCACGGTCGCGGGACAGGCCGCCGGGGCCCAGGGCCGAAAGACGACGCTTGTTGGTCACGCCGGCCAGCGGGTTGTTCTGATCCATGAACTGGCTCAGCTGGGAGGTTCCGAAGAACTCCTTGATGGTGGCGTTGACCGGGCGGATGTTGATCAGGGACTGCGGGGTGATGGCCTCGGCGTCCTGGGTGGTCATCCTCTCGCGGACCACACGCTCCATACGGCTCAGGCCGGTGCGCAGCTGGTTCTGGATCAGCTCGCCCACCTGGCGGATGCGGCGGTTGCCGAAGTGGTCGATGTCGTCCACGTCCACCCGCAGCTCGATGTCCTGGCCGTCGCGGCGGCCGGGGAAGGTCTGCCCGCCGGCATGCAGGGTCACCAGGTACTTCAGGGTGGCGATGATGTCCTCGGGATGCAGGCTGCGGTCGTTGAAATCGGCCTCAAGGCCCAGCTTGCGGTTGATCTTGTAACGACCGACCCGGGCCAGGTCGTAGCGCTTGGTGTTGAAGTAGAAGGAGTCCAGCAGGTTGCGGCCGGCCTCGGGAGAGGCGGTGTCCGCAGGCCGGATCTTGCGGTAGAGGTCGGTCAGGGCCTCGTCCTGGGTCTCGATGGTCTCCTTCTCCAGGGCATCCAGCACCAGCGGGTAGCCCTTGAAGGCCTTGCGGATCTGCGGCTTGGTCATGCCGATGGCCATGAGGAAGACGATGGCGGACTGCTTGCGCTTGCGGTCCACGCGCACGCCCAGCACATCGCGCTTGTCGATCTCGAACTCCAGCCAGGCGCCCCGGCTGGGGATGATCTTGGCCCCGAAAATCTCCTTGTCGGAGTTGCGGTCCTGGGTGCGGTCGAAGTAGACACCCGGGGAGCGGACCAGCTGGGAGACGATGACGCGCTCCGAGCCCCCGATAATGAAGGTGCCGTGAGGGGTCTGCAGCGGGAAGTCGCCCATGAAGACGGTCTGCGACTTGATCTCGCCGGTGTCCCCGTTTTCGAACTCGGCGTTCACATACAGAGGAGCCGAGTAGGTGTAGTCCTTCTCCTTGCACTCCTGAACCGTGTGCCGGGGCTCCTCGAAGTAGGGATCCGAGAAGGTCAGGCTCATGGTCTGGGCGAAGTTCTCAATGGGAGAGATCTCCTGGAAGACCTCATCCAGGCCGGAGACGGGGGCCACGGTATGGGTCCCGTTGACCTGATCCTCCTCGACCCGCTTCTTCCAGCGGTCGTTGCCGACCAGCCAGTCGAAGCTATCGGTCTGCACACCCAGGAGGTAGGGCACCTCGATGGGTTCGCGGATGGATCCGAAGTTGACACGGTCGGTGGCCTTGTGCAGTTTGATGTCGTGTTCGTCAGCGCGTGCCTGCGTAGTGGTGGTACTTCTTACAGCTTTATTGGCAGCCAAAATGGACGTTCCTTATCGCTCGCCGTACTCGATCATTCCTGTTACCCCAGGGAGATGCCGAATGGCCGCCATATGCCTATTCGCGGGCATCTCCTCGATGATGCATGCCCGCTATATGACACACCTCATGCAAAGACAAAACTATAGCAGACAATAACCATGAACGCAATCGGCGTGTCGTTTTTGGAAAGCTGCTATTGGACCATGACCGGCACTGGCTGGGAAACCACTCGGGGATTGGCCTTGAGGACCAGTTTGGCCTGGTAGGAACCGGCATTGACGCGGGGCAGCTGATCGTCGGGCAGGCAGCTGTCCTGGCTGCTGTCAGCATTCCAGGTGATGGTCTGCACATCCTTGTCGCCGGTTGCCATGAGCAGGGTGCGAGCCCCAACCGGACAGGCGTCGGAACGCCAGATGGTCTCCTCGCCGCTGGTGATAATCAGCACCCGGCCGCCGTCGGAGCCGTCCACCAAGCAGGAGCCTGTTCCCTTGTGACGAATGGTCGCCGTAAAATCGATGGATCCGCCGACCCCGGTACTGGGATCGGGCGCAGCCAGTTCCAAGGCCAAGTCCTCCTTGCCGCAGTCAGGAGCTCCTGAGGAACGCTTCTTGCCGGAATCCTTCTTCTGCTTGTCTTTGTCCTTGGACTTTGTCTTTGAGCTCTGCTGGACACTGGTCGAGGTTCCCTGGGCCCCATTGCCTCCACGCAGTGCTCGGATGCCTGCCCCCACGCCCCAGACCAGACCAGCGCAGACCAGCAGGAAGAGCACCGCCAGCAGGGCGGCAGCAATCCTCCGGCGACGGTACATCCGCCGCTTCTTCTCGCTCATGCGTCGCTTGGCCATACTTCTCCAGTCTAATCGTCAGGGCGGCCTTCACTGCGGCAGACTCAAGCGGCCGTCCTGGCCGATCTCCAGAAGGCCGTCCTCGTCCAGGGAGGCGATACACCGATCAAGTCGGATTTCGTCGTCGCACAGGGATTTCAGGTCCTTCCTGGAGACGGGCGCGCCCGAAGCCTGCCGCAGCGCCTGGAGGATGGATCCGCGAATCTGCCGATCGGTGCCTGCGAAGCGCTGCCGGGGCCTGGTTCTGCCTGTACCCAGACCGGGCAGACCAGCCTTGAGGAAACGGCAGTGGCCGGCCAGAGGACAGATGTCACAAGCCGGCTTGCGGGCCACACAGACCGTGGCGCCCAGCTCCATAACGGCCTGATTCCATCGGGCCGAGGGCGGCTCCCGCCAGGCTGCCGACCGGATCTGCGGGTCAGCCGTTCCCAAGCTGTCGTCACCGTTCACGTGATGATCAGAAACTTCTGAATCTTCGTCCTCAGGCAGGACCTGCCAGGCCAGCTGGCGCTCCTCTCGGCTGGCAGCACCCCCTTTGGATTCACGTCCCAGAAAGACCCTGGAGAGCACCCTGCGAATGTTGGTATCGATGACGGCGATCCTCTCGCCGTAGGCAAAGCTCATGACAGCGCTGGCCGTATAGTCGCCGATGCCAGGCAGGGCCACCAGCTGGTCGTAATCCTGGGGCAGCCGGTCTGCGTACTGACTGGCCACCTGCCGCGCGCACTCCTGCAGGCGCAGTGCTCGGCGCGGGTAACCCAACCTGCCCCAGGCCGTAATGACTTCAGCCTTGGGGGCGGCGGCCAGTGAGGCCGCATCCGGCCAGACTTTCATCCAGGCCGTCCAGTAGGGCACCACCCGACTCATCTGGGTCTGTTGGCTCATGACCTCGGAGACCAGGACCCCCCAGGGCGTGGTTCGCCCGAAGCGCCAGGGCAGGTCGCGGGCATATCGGCTCCACCAGTCAAACAGCCGCAGACGGATGGGCTCCGTCTCCGCCAGGGTCGTCTCCGCACGCTCCATGGGTCACACCGCCCTTCACCATCCGATTCCGCCTCATTCAACCGCCGTATTCTGCCCGACGGTGCCGACCGGCACTGCCTGGCCTGTCGTTTGGCGACGGTAGGTTGGCCTCATGAACAGGCAGGAACAGGAGCGGTCCGGCGACCCCTCGAAGGCCGTCGAAAGCATGTACGAGTACGGATACCGCAAATCGAACTATGGTCCCGACGAGCTGGTCACCGATGCCCACGGCAACCCCATATCGGTAGTGGATGCCATGATGAAGGCCGATCAGGCCAGCCGTGTCAAGACCTCTACGCCCCACCTGTGCTACTACTCGCCGCGGATCCCCGGCAACACCGGCTCGGCCATCCGCCTATGCGCCGTGACCGGCACCATCCTGCACCTGATAGAGCCCCTGGGCTTCAACCTCAAAGATACTAAGCTGCGCCGGGCCGGCCTGGACTACCATGACATGGCCCACGTGGTCCTGCACCCGGACTTCGACGACCTGGTCCGCTCCATGCCCGACAGCCGAATCATCGCCTTCACCGCCCACGCCGACAAGCTCTACACCGAGGTCAGCTACCGGCCGGACGACATCCTCCTGTTCGGCCCCGAACCGGGTGACATCCCCGACCCCATGGAGATCATGGCCGGTCCTCACGTGGCCGAACAGGTCAGGCTGCCCATGCGGCCCAGCCTGCGCAGCCTGAACCTGACCAACTGCGCCTCCATCGCCATCTACGAGGCCTGGCGGCAACTGGGATTCCAAGGTGGTCGCTGAACCCCGCGAGCGCACTCAGTTCTTAAAGCTGTGAATGGGCGCTGGGATGTGTCCGCCTCGATTGACGAAGTCCGCGCAGGAACGGGTATTGACGGGCACGACCGGCCCGCCGCCCATGAGCCCGCCGAACTCGGCCCACTCGCCCACCTGCTTGCCGATGACAGGAATGACCCTGACTGCGGTGGTCTTCTGATTGATCATGCCGATGGCCGCCTCGTCGGCGATCAGGCCCGAGATGGACTCCGCAGAGGTGCCGCCGGGGATGGGGATCATGTCCAACCCCACCGAGCAGACGCAGGTCATGGCCTCAAGCTTCTCCAGGGTCAGGCTCCCCTCTTGTGCAGCCTGGATCATGGCGGCGTCCTCCGACACGGGAATGAAGGCCCCGGACAGCCCGCCGACCGAGCTGGAAGCCATGATGCCGCCCTTCTTGACCTGATCGTTGAGGATGGCCAGGGCCGCAGTAGTCCCGGGGGCACCCACCTGCTCCAGGCCCATGGTCTGCAGGACCTCCCCCACTGAGTCTCCGACCGCCGGGGTGGGCGCCAGGGACAGGTCGATGATCCCGAAGGGCACATCCAGGCGGCGGCTGGCCTCCTGAGCCACCAGCTGCCCCACGCGGGTGATCTTGAAGGCCGTACGTTTGATGGTCTCACAGAGCTGCCCGAAGTCTGCTCCCTTGGCTGATTCAAGGGCAGTCTTGACCACGCCGGGCCCGGAGACCCCCACGTTGATGACGGCCGACCCCTGGCTGACCCCGTGGAAGCCGCCGGCCATGAAGGGGTTGTCGTCCGGAGCGTTGCAGAAGACCACGAGCTTGGTGCAGCCGGAGCTGTCTGAGTCGGCGGTGCTCTCGGCAGTGGCCTTGACGACCCGGCCCATCAGGGCCACGGCATCCATATCGATGCCTGTTCTGGTGGAACCCACGTTGACGCTGGCGCAGACCCGTTCCGTCTGGCTCAGCGCCCTAGGCAGGGACTTGATCAGCAGCCGCTCGGCCGGAGTCATGCCCTTGCCGACCAGGGCCGAATAGCCGCCGATCAGGTTGACCCCGACCTCCTGGGCCGAACGATCCAGGGCCTTGGCCACGGCTACATAGTCTTCCACCGTGTGGCAGGCGCCGGCGGCCACCAGGGAGATAGGAGTGACGGTGATGCGCTTGTTGACGATGGGAATACCGTACTCGCGGGCGATGGCATCGCCTGTGGACACCAGATCGCCGGCCAGAGAGACGATCTTGCGATGGATGTTCCGACAGAGCATGTCCACATCACCGCTCACACAATCCAGCAGGCTGATGCCCATGGTGATGGTGCGCACGTCCAGGCGCTCCCGGTCGATCATGTCGTTGGTCTCCAGGACCTCGTCGCGTGTGATCATGGCCACCTCCTCAGACCCGGTGCATCCTGGTGAAGATCTCCTCGCGCTGGCAGCGGATGGAGACCCCGATCTCTTCTCCCAGGGATTCCATCCGCTGGCTCAGCGCGTCGAAATCATCCTTACAGGCGGTGCAGTCCACGATCATCATCATGGTGAAGAAGCCGTCCAGAATGGTCTGCGAAATATCCAGCACATTGACACCCTGCTGGGAGAGGTCTGTGCAGACCTTGCCGATGATGCCGATGGCATCCTTGCCCACCACCGTGATGATCGCCTTGTCCATGACCGTCCTCCTCATCCACCTCGCCCTTGACTGGACCCCTGAAAACCGGGACCCCGCTCCCCTAGCTTAGAGGAGCGCCGGGAGAAGCGGGGTCGTAGAGGTCTGCAGTCTGAATTCAGGATTCTCGCGCGGCCGCCGATGATGGCAGGGCGATCAGGGCTCTGGGGGCCTTGAATCCCTTGGAGGCGAATCGTTCGGCTATCTCACGGGCAAGATCGGAGCCCTTGCCGGCATCAGCCAGGGCGATGATGGATCCGCCGAACCCGCCGCCAGTCATGCGAGCCCCATAGGCCCCGCCCTGACGTGCCGCATCCACGGCCTCATCCAGCTCCGGGCAGGTGACCTCGTAGTCGTCCCTCAGGGAGTCATGGGAGGCGTTGAACAGGCGGCCGGCCAGGACGTAATCGCCCCTACCGAAGGCCTCGATAAAGCGGTCCACCCGTCCTATCTCGCTGACCACGTGGCGTACCCGCCGACGCATGGTCTCATCGGGCAGCTGCTCCAGCAGGGCAACCAGGGCGGATGGGGGATCAGCAGCGCCATTGACCTGGTCTGCCACCTGTCGCAGGTTGGCCACTCCCAGCAGATGCGCAGCCTGCTCACAGGTGGCCCGTCGCTGATCGTATTGGCCATCGTTGAGCTGGTGCTGGGCCCTGGTGTCGACCACCAGCAGCTCCAGACCTGCAGCCTCCAGGTCGAAGGGGACCTGGCGCACATTGCTCATGGCATCCAGCTCTGGCCGGCAGTCCAGCCGCAGGGCGCAACCGGATCGACACCGCATGGAGGCGCTCTGATCCATGCCACCAGTGGAGGCTCCGGCCATATCGTTCTCCGACGTAATGGCAGCCTGGACCAGCCTGACCCGGCCAGCCTCGTCGCCGCCCAGTCCCAGATCGAACAGGTCATCCAGGGCCAGTGCCACGGCACAGGTCATGGCCGCCGAAGAGCTCAACCCGGACCCCACGGGCACGCAGGAGGCTAGGGCCAGGTCGAACCCTCGAACCTGAGGGAAGCCGTCCCGCTGCAGGGCCCATGCCACCCCGACCCGGATAGGCCGCCCATCCGCTCACTCCCCGAGCCTGAAGACCATCCAGATCAGTCTGGACCGGATGCTCCGGATCCATGGTGGAGACCAGACGGACCCGGCTGTCCGTCCTGGGGCTGACGGCCACATAGGTACGAGTGGGCAGGGCGATGGGCAGGCAGAGCCCGGCGTTGTAATCTGTGTGTTCACCGATTAGATTGACCCGGCCGGGGGCGCTCCAGACACCCTGAGGATCCTCCCCATAGACCTTTTGGAAGAGCTCCCGGGCCTTGGTGGCACCTTGGCCGTCGGCGCCCTGGGTCCAGGCCTGCATGAATTCCACTGTCGTCGTCATTGATTCTCTCCATTCTCCAGATCCAGGGGCCCCAGCTGGCGGAAACGGTCGGCGATCCGCTCAGGGGTGGTGTCCGACACCCAGGCAGCCATGCCTGACTCGGATCCGGCAAGATACTTGATTTTGTCCACGGCCCGACGGAAGGAGAAGAACTGCAGGTTGAGCCGGTAGTCCTCCCGCCGCGGATCGTGCAGCGGTGCCTGGTGCCAGGCGGCGATGTAGGGCAGATCCATCCCCCTGCCGTCGCCCTTGTCGAAGAAGGCGTTGCCCCGCTTGAGCAGGGTGGAATACATGACGGCCAGGTCCCAGCGCTCCTGGTCGTTGAGCTGGTCCAGGCTCAGGATCCCGTCGCGGACGGGGGCCACGTGGACTTCCAGGGGCCAGCGGGCGGCGGCAGGCACATAGGCCACCCAGGTGGCGTTGCGGAAGACCACCCGCCGTCCGGAGTCCAGCTCAGCCTTAAGGATGTCCGCCAGAAGGTTGCCGCCGGTGCGCTCCCGGTAGTCGGCGCACTGCCTCAACTCCTGCTCCAGCCTGGGGGCGATGAAGGGATAGCAGTAAATCTGTCCGTGGGGGTGGGCCAGGGAGACGCCGATCTCCTGGCCGTGGTTCTCGAAGGGGAAGATCTGTTCGATGCCCTCCATGGCCGAGATCTCAGCAGTCCGGAAGGCCCAGGCCTCCACCACCGTCCGCAGACGGGAAACCGGCAGATCGGCAGGCAACGCGTGCTCATCAGGGTCGAAGCAGACCACCTCGCAGCGCCCGTTGGCCTCGCGCACCGGCCAGAGGGGGTTGCCGTCCACCAGGGAGGGCTGGTCAGCCGCCTGGGTATTGGGCACCTGCATCATGGAGGGGAAGCGATTCTCGAAGACCGCCACGTTGTAGTCCACATCGGGGATCTCCCCATCCTGGTAGGGGTCCCCGGGCTTTCTGGCTGCCAGGGGGTTGCCCTTGGCGGTGGCCTGCGGACCGGCGGTGATGGGCCGGTTCATCCGGGCCGTGGCCATGGGAATCCAGTCGCCGGTCAGAGGGTCCCGACGCATCTGCGGCGGCTGGAAGGGCACCGTTCTGCCCTCCTGATCCTGATGGGGGGCGAACCGGTCGGTCAGCGGACGGGGATCGTCCAGACGCCTGGTCCTGCGGCCGGAGACATATTCAGGATCATCGTCCAGGTAGAAGAACCGGCGCCCGTCGGCCAGCCTGGTGGGGGTGATGCGGATGTGCTCCCTGGCATACTCGCCGGGAACATACCGCTGAGGGACATACTGCTCTGACTTCATGCTGCTCCTTCATCGTCCGTGATGATTGACAATCCATGGCAACCAGCTATGGCAACCCGCGCACTCCAGTGTGACCGGCCGCTCATTGAGCCTGATCCTCAGACCCATCGGTGGGTTGAGCCTGGCCTTCCTCGGGATTGACCGGCACCAACACCAGCCGCTTGACCAGGGAGCGGGTGGCCTCGGCCGACTCCTGGTCCAGCTGGTCGTCGGTGATGACAGTGTCCACCTGGTCGAAGGAGGCGAACAGGGACAGGGAGGTGCAGCTCCACTTGGTATGGTCGGTCAGGATGATGGTCCGGTCGGCGATGTCCATCAGCGCCATATCGGTGGCCGCCTCCAGGGAATTGGGCATCAGGAAGCCGCGTGGGATGGAGACCGAGTGGGTCCCCAGAAAGACCGTGTTGACCCGCAGGGAGGCGATGACCTTATCCGCAATGGGGCCTACCAGGGAGTTGGACCGGGTGATGACGCCGCCGGTGACGATGACCTCGACGTCCTTGCTCTCCATGGCCTGAACCAGCTCGGCCACGGGGATGGAATTGGTCAGCAGGGTCACGCCAGCGCACTGACGGCTCTCCAGGAGGTGCTGGGCGAAGACATAGGCCGTGGTTCCGCCGCCGATGGCGATGACATCGCCCGGGGAGACATAGTCGATGGCATGACGGGCGATGGTGTCCTTGAGGCCCATGTCCATCTGCGACTTGACCGAGAAGAGCGGCTCAGCCAGCAGCGAGCTGGTGGTGACGGCCCCTCCGTGGACCCTCTTGAGCAGGCCCTTGTCCGCCAGGTCGGCAATGTCCCGACGGATGGTCATGGCGGAAACGCCCAACTCCTTGGAGAGGGCGGTGATACGGACTGCGCCACGAGTACGCAACCGGTTCAATATCAGGTGTTGGCGTTGTGACGATATCATTCGAACATTATCGCACACATTCGCCCAAATTGGCAAGCCGACCATTGGACTGTGGTCGCGGTCCAAAAACAGGGGCGAACAATCGATGTTTCTTCGATACCCCGACCATTCTTCCATATGCCAGAGGCCTGCCGCGGCTATTGCAGCAATCTGTCAACCAAGGCACATTCTGTCTTCAAGTCGCCCACAAGGGCCTGCTGGGTCGCCTGAGAAAGCGAACACGATGGTGATGCAATGTCAGTTTCGATGGGTCAACCGTTCAAGTCCCCACAGGGTCACCTGTACCATGGCCTCCAGTACGATCCCGGCATCCATCTTCGAGCTGCCGCGAACCCGCTCCACGAAGACTATAGGCACTTCGACGACGCTCAGACCCATGGCCTGGACCCGACGCAGCATATCCACCTGGAAGACGTAGCCGCTGGAGCGGACCCTTCGCAGGTCGATCCGCCTGAGTACATCCGCTCGATAGACCCGTAGGCCGGCGGTCATGTCACGCACTGAGGATCCCAGGGCGGTGCGGGCATACCAGGATCCCATACGCGAGATCAGGTCCCGATACCAGGGCCAATGTTGGGTGCGGCCTCCGCGCACCCGGCGCGAGCCGATGACCAGATCCGGATGCGCCTCGCCTCGGGCCACCGCCAGCATCCTGGCCAGATCCTGGGGTCGATGGGAGCCATCCATGTCCATCTCGCAGATCAGGCCATAGCCATGCCCCAAAGCCCAGCGGAAACCCTGCACGTAGGCAGGGCCCAACCCGCGGCGGTCATGCCGATGGATGACGTGCACGCGAGGGTCGCGCTTAGCCATGTCCTCGGCCTTGGCGCCGGTGCCGTCCGGCGAGTTGTCGTCGACGACCAGAACATCGACTTCCGGGCAGCAGGCCAGCAGCTGTGGAAGGGTCACTCCGATATTGTCAGCCTCTTGATACGTAGGCATGACCACAACGGTCCCTGCTCCACCACGAACAGCGTCCATGGCCGCTCTCAGCGTGCGATGCCGTAGGCCCCGCGCCGGTAAGGCTCAGGGTAGGGGGCCTGTTGAGCGGACAGCCCCAGTTTGTAGGCGGCCCTGAGCGGCCAGTAGGGGTCGCGCAGACTGGCTCGACCGATCTCGACCGCATCGGCCAGACCCTTGCGTACGATCCGGTCAGCCTGCCTGGGCTTGGTGATCAGCCCCACCGCTGTGGTGGGAATCAGCACCTGGCTGCGCACCTGGTAGGAGAAGGGCACCTGGTAGTTGGGAGCGGCTGGGATCTTCACGCCTGGCACCAGACCCCCGGTGGAAACGTCAATCAGATCCACCCCGTGCAGCTTGAGCACCTTGGCGGTGCGGATGGTCTCGTCCAGACCCCATCCGCCAGTGGCCCAGTCGGTGGCGGACATGCGCACCAGCAGGGGCATGCCCGAGGGAATGACCTCGCGCACGGCATCGGTCACCTGGATCAGCAGGCGCATTCTGCCGGACAGGTCACCCCCGTACTCGTCGCTGCGTCGGTTGATCAGGGGATCCAGGAATTGTGAGAGCAGGTAGCCGTGGGCGGCGTGCAGCTCCACTCCCAGGAAGCCGGCTTGAACGGCTCGCACGGCAGCGGAACGGAAGTCAGCCACGATGGAGGCTATCTGCGCCCGCGAGAGCTGAACCGGGACCGCCATCCTCCCGAAGGCGATGGGGCTGGGGCCCACGGGCTGCCATCCTCCTTCGGCCACGGGCACGGTGGCGTTGATATAGCCCATGGAGGAGCACCCGGAGGAACCCTTGCGCCCCGAATGGTTGAGTTGGACGATGGGGACGGCTCCAGCGGCCTTGACATCCCGGACGATGCCCTGCCAGGCCCTGGTCTGCTCGTCATCCCATAGCCCCACATCGCAGGGAGAGATCCGCCCCTGGGGATTTACAGCCGTGGCCTCCCCGATGACGACCCCGAAGCCGCCCAGGGCCCTGGATACATAGTGCTGATAGTGGAAGTTGGTAGGAACCCCGTCATGCCGCAGGGACGAATAGGTGTCCATGGGCGGCATCCAGATCCTATTGCGGATGTGCTGGTCGCGCAGTTCCATGGGCTGGAAGAGCGCAGGCAGGGCCGTCTCCCGCCTTTTTCCTGATTTTGATTTCCTGGCCTTTTTGACTCTTTTGGCCTTCTTGTCCTTCTTGGACGATTTGATCCCCTTGGCAGCCTTGCCAGTCTTCTTCTTGCCCTCGGCGGCATCCGGCTCAAAGGGCCAGATCGGTTTGGAAACATCCAACCTGCCGGAGCCGCTTACCGGCCCCGGCATCACCTGATCCTCATGAACCCGGCCGTCGGCCCGAGGGGCCTTGTCATCCAGCTCTGAATATTCCTGGACCATCTGTTCCTGCCTCTCCCGGCGGACGGCCGTACCCCTCGTGGTCCCGCCCGTCGACGAATCCCTAATGGTCTCCATTGTAAGCACAGCCTCGCTCGGGTCCCAGCCGGAACCCATCAAGCGGATCAGGCCAGGTACTAGTCAGCCGCTTGCACGCTCTGAGTCGCTTCCGAAGCGAGCTCCTGGCTCTCCGGCTCCTGCACGCCTACACCACGGGTCATCTGACGCTGCTGCATCGGAGCCGACTGCTGAGGCTGGACCCCGCCGGTAAAGCGAGCGTCGGGGTTGCCGTAGGAATTATCGGGCTGAATGTTGGCAGCGGCCAGGTAGGTGTTCATGAACTCCTTCCATGCCGGGGTGGCGATGTACATGCCGTACCAAGTGCCCATGGACCGTCCGTTGATGACCTTGCCATTGAAGGAGACCTGGCCCTCAGCATTGCCCACAGTGACGAAGGAGGCCACCTGGGGCACGAATCCGCCGGTCAGCATGTACTTGTCCTCATGGGTGCCCGTCTTGGCGAAGGTCTTGCGGCCCCCGTCCAGTTGGGTCACGGCCGCCTCGCCTCCGGGCTGGACCACGCCCTGGTTGAGGGCATAGGCGGTGGTCTCGGCGATGCCCGGGTCGATGGCCTGATGGCAGTTGGCCTTGGGCACCTTGATGGACCGCTTGTTCTTATCGATCACCTTGGTCATGGCGATAGGGCTGCAGGCCACGCCCTTGGCGGCGATGGTGGCGTAGACGTTGGCCATGGTCAGCGGGGAGGCCTGGACCGATCCGATGGTCATGGGCGGCTGGAAGCTGTTGTCTGAGTGGATGTCCATCTGGTCCTTGGGCGAATTGTGGTAGCCCATGTCCTTGGCTGTGTCCGCTATGCTGCACAGGCCAATCTGCTGGGCCATGGAGGCCTGGGTGGTATTGTGCGAGCGGATCAGGCCCTGGAGGGGACTCTCCGGCGAAGTGGTGCCGCCGCCCGAGTTCTCAACGTGCCAGCTGCCAGTGCCGAATCCGTAGGAGGTACCGTCAGCCGTCTTGCAGGCGAAGGCGGTCTGCGGATAGCTGGTAGAGGTGCGCAGGGGCTGATTGATGGACTTGCCGGCCTTCATCCAGGCCACCAGATTGATGGGTTTCCAGGTGGAGCCCACGGGGAAACCCCAGCCGCCGCCGTCCTGCTGGTCCACTGCATAGTTGATGGCCGTGCGGGTGCCACCGCCGGAGTTCTGGGTGGCATCGTAAATGCGGTTGATGCCGAAGCCCAAAACCTCGCCGGTACCCGGGCGAATGGCCGCCATCGTGACTTCGAAGCCGGTCGGATCATCCACGGGGATGGTGTCCCGAGCCGCCTTCATGGCTGCGGCGTTGGCATTGACGTCCATGGTGGTGTAGATGTCCAAGCCGCCTTCCTTGAGGAGCTTGTTGCGATCCTCCTGGCTCTTGCCGAACTCCTTGGAGTTGAGGATCTGCTTGGTCACGTAGTCGCAGAAGAAGGCCGCGTCCCCGGCCGCCTGGCAGCCGGCGTCCGCAGACTGCACATGCAGCATCTGATCCAGCGGCTTGGCCTTGTTCTCCTCATACTGACGCTGGCTGATGTAGTTCTCCTGCCTCATCAGATCCAGGACGATGTTCCGCTGCTCCTGAGCGGCCTTGATATTGACGGTTGGGTCGAAGCGTGCGGGATTCTTGGTCACGGCGGCGATGGTGGCCGACTCGCCCGGATCCAGCTCCTTGGCCGACTTGCTGAAATAGCGCCTGGCCGCCGACTCAACCCCGTAGACGTTGGTTCCGAACTGGGCGATATTCAAGTACCCTTGAAGAATCTCGGCCTTGGAGTACTTCTTCTCCATCTGCACCGCTATCAGCATCTCCCGCATCTTGCGGGCTATGGTCTCCTCCTGGGCGTGGTACTCAGCGATGGGGTCGTTGTTTTCCTCGGCCTGGTTCATGAGCACGTTCTTGACGTACTGCTGGGTCAGGGAGGAACCACCTTGGGTGTCACCCTGCTTGATGTAGGTCTGGATGAAGGCCCTGAGCACGCCCTGGGTATCCACGCCCGCATGCTCGAAGAAACGACGGTCCTCACGGGCCACCACGGCCTTCTGCATGTAGTCAGAAACATCCTTGATGGGTACCACAATCCGGTTTTGCGCGTAGAAAGTGGCGATGACGGTATGCCCGTCGGAGGCGTAAAGGCGGGACTGCTGGGGCAGATCATTGACGTTGAAGTCGATGTTCTCCGTCTTCAGGGCAGGCATCAGATTCTTGGAGACGGCGTTGATGCCGAAGACTGCGGGGAACAGAAAACCAGAGACGACCACGCCACCTGCGACGCAGAAGATGAGGTAAGCCAGCAGCAGCGTGAAAAAGCGCCTGACCGACATGGATTTCTTTTGTTCGGGCATGGTCTCCATCCTAGGCCGTTGGCTCTACCGGACAGCGGCGTTCACATGCGTGAGCGTCGAATCAGCGGTCCTGGCTGGAAAATGATGATGGTACGGCCCTTGCGAGAGATCCATCCCCGGTTGGAGAAGTCCATCAGGGCCTTGTTGACGGTCTCCCGTGAGGCACCGACCAGCTGGGCCAGCTCCTCCTGAGTCAGATCGTAAGGGACCATCAGCCCCTGCTCGAAGGGTTCGCCGAAGCGCGTGGCCAGATCCAGCAGGGTCTTGGCCAGACGGGCCGGCACGTCCAGGAAGACCAGGTCGGAGATGCGCTCGTTGTCGGTCCGCAGGCGGTGGGCCAACACCTGAAGCATGTCCACAGCCACCTTGGGGTGCTGATTGAGCCAGTCAAAGAGAGCATCGTGATCCAGGGCAGCCACCTTGGTCTTGTTGACCATGACCACAGCCGAGGCGGTACGCGGCCCGCCGGAGGGGTCAAAGACGGGAATCTCGCCCAGGATCTCCCCACGTCCATGGATACTGAGCAGCTGGATGCGGCGGTCGGGCGACTGGCGAACCAGCTTGACCCTGCCCTCCTCCAGCAGATACATCCGGTGGTCGGTGTCCCCCTGCCGGAAGACCGTGGACCCCTTGGCATAAGTGGACTCGTGCATGGTGTCCAAAAGCTGGTCGGCATCCTGCCTGGGCACCTGTTTGAATAGGGCGGTCTGCCGGAGGGCGTTCCCGTCATCGGGAATCTCGTTGGGCTTGTGAACCGCCATACTCCGCACTCCTTTTCGCCATGTCTGGCGGGTCTGCACCGACTCACGCATGGTTGATGACCTCACGCCGGGTTCGACGCGACTGAGCACGATTATACCCACACACATCAACCCCCTCGCCTGTCATGCAATCTGGGCGGTCCACTCCCCACGGCCGTAGCGCTGCTGGGCCAGGGTGCGGGCCCGTTGCTCAACCTCGGGCGCAGGACTTGATATGCGAAGATCCGACACCAGGGAGGGCAGGGTGTCCAGAAGGGCATCGATCAGAGATTGACGGGTCAGACTGGTCTGCCTGTCGATGGGATCCACCCGGCTTTTGACCGAGTTCACGGCCTTGTCGTGGAATTTCGCCGGGTCCACGTTGAGTACCTGGGCCATCAGATCGGCATCCACCGAGTAGGAAAGGGTGGTGTGGTGGAGCAGTCCGCCCGGTCCGCGGGAGCCTGCCGGCAGTCTGCGCTGGGCGGCGCCCCCCATCTTGCCCCGCGGGGAGGCGATGTCATTCATGCCCTGCCAGCCCGCCTGAATCCCTTGCATGCGCAGACCACGAACCAGCCAATAGTCGCAGATCCGGTAGGAGTCGATCAGGTCGGTCCCCTTGACGAAGTCCAGGGGCAAATAGAGGGAATAGGTGATGGCCCGGTCGGGCTGGATGACCATGGTGCCACCGCCGGTACAGCGGCGAACCAGGGTAAAGCCCAGACTGCGCGCCCGCTCCACGTGGACCTCCCGGCTCAGGGACTGGAAGCGTCCCAGGATCACCGCTGGCGCCGCCCAGTTCCAGATGCGCAGGGTGGGTGGCAGCTGGCCCTGGGCCACGGCATCATTGAGAGCCTGATCCATGGCCATCTGCATGGCCGGCTGACGTGGACGGTCCCTGATCAGGTCCAGCTTCAGGCCAGACCAACGGCGGCGGCATTCGACCTCGTCCGGCTGCGACTGTTGAAAAGACGCCTGGTCGGGCTCCTCGTGCCTGTGGATGACCAGCCCAGACGGCAGGGCGCGCTCCAGTGCAGTCACTAGGGTCCATGGGGACACGCCGACAACCCGTTGGCCATCCCCTTCTGCCATGATCCTGCCCAGCCGCTTCAGAGCCAGACCAGGATCCAAAGGCAGCGGGATACGGCAAATTGCGGATTCCAGCCGGGATACCGGCCCATGATCATCCTCGGATTCACGGGAGGCGGTAGGAGCCGGCTCCGTAAAGAAGTCGCCATCAATCCTGCAGGAAGTGATGACTGGACGGGAGTCTGCCCCCCGGCCCAAGGTCAGGGTTACGCCCGCAAGTTTACCGCCCATCTGCTTGCCGACGCCGCGCAGAGGGGCCGGATTCAATCCGTCAACTCCCATCCGCGAGCGTCACGATGCCAGAAGGAGCCGGTTGAAGATGTCAGAATCAGGATGCCTTCGATCAGCCCCCAGATTATGGCGATGGTCGGCCCAATGAAGAAGAAGAGGAAGCCGATCAGGGTGAGCATGAGCTGAGCCACACCCCGGCCGGTTCTGCCCAGGTAGAAGTTGCCCACGCCGAAGCAGCCCAGAAAGATGCTGAGCAGACCTGCCGCCAACTTGCTGTGCGGAGTGGGTGATATTGGATAGGGACTCCTGCCGGTGGGCATAGCCCCTGGATACCCGCCCTGGGGCATGCCCGGATAGGGCCAAGGCATAGGAGCCTGCGGGGGATACTGCCGACCAGGATATTGATTGCCCGGATACTGGCCTGTTGGGTATTGATTGCCCGGATACCCGCTCGGTGGGTACTGGCCAGACGGGTACTGGCCGGGATAGCCCGGTCCCGGCTGATAGGGCCTTGGCGGATACTGGCCACCGGAATACTGGCCACCAGGATATCGCTGACCGGTTGGATATTGTTGACCAGCTGGATACCCGGCGGTCGGATACTGACCGGGCTGATAGGGCCCTGGCTGATACGCCCCAGGATACTGGCCACCGTTCTGAGGGGCAAACGGGTATCCGGCATTGGCCCTCTGACCTGTCGGATACCCACCATGGGGATACTGACTCGTGGGATACTGACCGGAGGAATACTGACCGGTCTGATACGGATTCTGATTCCCCCCGCCAAAATCATGGCCAGCGGGATAGCCCGAAGCCTGTTGCTGCCCGTCGACTGCATCTGGACCTGACTGGCCCGACTGCGCTGTTTTGGCAGTGGCATCTCCCCCGGCAGGCTCCTGTTGCTCGGGCGAAACCTGCGGGGACGGGGAGGGACCGAAGCCGGGATTCCCTGTCGGCATATCGCTGGACTGCCGGTCGTCCGGCTGGGGGGCATCATCCATAGTCATGCCCTCCAGTCTAGCCGCCATCCGGCCCGATCACAGCCGGCTTAGGATATCTCTGCCGATCTGCTCCGTGCTCCGCTGGGTGGAGCCGGAGCGTTCGATGTCGTCCTCCACGGCCCGTTCGATGCTGGCCGCCTCATCCTCAAAGCCCAGATGATCCAGGAGCATCCCAGCCGAGAGAATGGCAGCCGTGGGGTTGGCGATCCCCTTGCCGGCGATGTCGGGGGCGGACCCGTGGATGGGTTCGAACATGGATGGGTAGGTGCCCGAGGCGTTGATGCAGCCGGAGGCCGAGTAGCCCACGCCTCCCACCACAGCCCCCGCCTCGTCCGTGAGGATGTCGCCGAAGAGGTTGTCGGTCACGATCACGTCGAAGCGGCTGGGCTCGGTCACCAGGAATATGGTGGAGGCATCGATGTGCAGGTACTCGCGCTCCACGTCGGGGTACTCCTGACCCACCTGGTCGACCAGCCGCTGCCACATATCTCCCGCGTTGGTCAGCACGTTCTTCTTATGAACCAGAGTCAGACGACGGCGACGCTTCATAGCCAGCTGGAAGGCGTAGCGGATGACCCGTTCCGCCCCGTATGCCGTGTTGATGGAGACTTCGGTGGCCACCTCCTGGGGGGTGCCCCGGCGAATGGAGCCACCGGCCCCGGCATAGAGCCCCTCGGTGCCCTCACGCACGACCACGAAGTCGATGTCACCCGGGTTGGCCAGGGGTGATACCACGCCCTTGTAGAGCTTGGATGGACGAAGGTTGACATACTGATCCAGTTCGAAACGCATTTTGAGCAGCAGTCCCCGCTCCAGGATGCCGGCCTTGATACGGGGGTCGCCGATGGCCCCCAGGAGGATGGCATCCTGCTGCTTGAGCCGGTCCAGATCCTCGTCGGGCAGAATGGCTCCATCGCGCAGGTAGCGCTCAGCGCCCAGGTCGAAGTCCTCATAGCGGATATCAGCCTTGCCCCGGGTCACCTTCTCCAGCACAGCCTGAGCCTGGGGAACGATCTCCTTGCCGATGCCGTCACCGGCAATGACCGCAATGTGATATGTTTTCTGCTTGCTATTTGTCATACCCCGAGCATAACGAGCCTGCCAGGGCCCTTTCCCGACCCCGACCGAATCCCGGACAGGCCAGGTTCAGCGGCTTTCAGGAACCATGATGGACAGGCACCAGGCGTTCTCGAAGGCCAGCTCCTCCCACTGCCGGTAGCGTCCGCTGATGCCTCCGTGGCCTGCCTGGACCTCGATCCTGATCAGCGCATCGGCCCCCACCTGCGGCTCCTGCAGCCTGGCCACCCACTTAAGCGGCTCCACATAGAGCACACGGGTGTCGTTCATGGATGTGGTCACCAGGATGGCAGGGAAATGGTCGCTGCCAAAGAGCCGACGCCGACAATCCGCATCGGGAACGTTCTCGTAGGGCGAGTAGGAGCGCATATACCGGTAGACCTGCTGGTCATGCAGGGGGTCTCCCCACTCGTCCCATTCGGTCACGGTCAGCGGCAGGTCCGGGTCCAGAATGCTGGTCAGCGCGTCCACAAAGGGGACGTCCGCCTCGATGCCGGCATAGAGCTGGGGAGCCATATTGGCCACGGCCCCCATCAACAGCCCGCCGGCCGAACCACCGTTGGCCACGGTATGACGTGGATCCGCCCAACCCTGGGCCTGCAGGGCGGCAGTCACGTCGATGAAGTCCAGGAAGGTGTTGACCTTGTGCAGCCGGCGGCCCTGCTCGTACCAGGCGCGGCCCATCTCCCCGCCGCCGCGCACATGGGGGACGGCGTAGAGTACGCCTCGGTCCAGCAGGCTGAGCCTACCGGTGGAGAACCCCGGGTCCTGGCTGATCTCGTAGGCTCCGTATCCGGTGATGAACATGGGTGCGGACCTGTCCGGATCATGGTCCGGCCAGGGACGGCGCTCAGGATGGTCGGGAGCCTGGATAATCGTGTCATCAGGCCCGGTCCTCCCGCAGGCATCCAGCCCCGGATGCATGCCCCGCCGCCAGACCAGAGAGACCGGCACCAGGGCCCCATCCCTGACACGAACCAGAACCCGACGCTCGGCATAGCGCTCAGACCGGAAATCACCCAGCACCCGGGCCCGCTTGAGCAACCGATCCACGCCCCGGACCGGGTCCAGCTCGCGCAGCTCGGCCGGGGTCCCATAGCTGCCCCGGATGTAGCGCAGCCCGGGAGCCTGGTAGGAGGGGTTATCAGTGGGACCGATGCTGTAAAGACGGTCAATGCCGTCCCTGGCCTGGTCGGGCAGGACCTCACGGAAGCGCCAGGGCCGACCCGCCCGCAGATCCTCAAATGCCTGATCCTTGGCAATAACAGCCATATGAGGAAGACTGTCAGCCCGGTAGGTCAGGACCACGAAGCTGCGATGGATGCCCAGACCTTCGATTCCCAGCCCGCGAGCGCCCTGGAGGATGGCCGGATTGCCCGGATCCCGAAAGGGCTTCTCGGGCGGCAGGGAGGCCAGGTCTCCGGAGCGCTCGCAACCATAGGGGCTGCCTTGTGCCAGCCGCACCCCTTCTCCCAGTCGAAAAGGCGGACGGTGGCTGCGCAGATCGATCAGATCCACCTCGAAGTTGGGGTTGTTTACATTGTGGTAGACCACAGCTACCGGCAGATCCTCCCCTGCCGGACCGGCATCTTCGAACCTGGCCAGGCTGATGTCGTACTCGACCCCCTCCTTGCGAGGGATCAAGGGCACAAACTCGCCCTCTGGCTCATTCAAATCCAGCATGAGCACCTCGCTGGTGGTCTTGGACCCGGTGGCAATCAGCATGGCGGATTCGTCGTAGCTCAGGCCCAGCCCCACCCAGAAGCGCTCATCGTCCTCCTGGTAGACCATGACATCCTGGTCGACCGAAGTGCCCACCTTATGCCGCCAGACCGTGTCCGGACGCCAAGCCTTGTCCAGGCCGGTGTAGAAGACCCATCGGCCGTCGGGGGTCAGCACTGCCCCGGAGGAGACCTGGTCGATCCGATCAGGCAGGTCTCGGCCTTGGGAAAGATCCCGGATACGCAGGTCGTAGCGTTCGTTGCCCCTGGTGTCCAGGCCATAGAGCATCCACCGACCGTCGGCGCTCAGATCCAGGCAACCCAGGGAGAAAAAGTCGTGGCCTTCCGCCTCGGCATTGGCGTCGAAGATGACCTCCTCGCCAGGCATGGATCCAGGCGCCGATGAGGCCTGAACCGTTGGAGGATCCCAGTCATCCTGGTCGCGCACCGGCAGGCGGCACTGCACCCCGTACTCCTGGCCCCTAAGCGTTCTGGAGAAGTACCAGTAACCGTGCATCCGAGTTGGCACCGACATGTCGGTCTGCTGTACCCGGTCGGTGAACTCCTTAAGTAAAGTGGCCCGCAAACCCTTCTGACCGGCCAGACGCTCCTGGCAGTAGCTGTTCTGGTCGCGCACATAGGCCTTGGTGGCAGGATCCTCCCTGTTGCGCATCCACTCGTAGGGATCTTCGAAGTGATCCCCATGGAAGCATCGATCGGTGGGACGGCGTTGTGCACGAGGAGGAATGGAGTTGACGGCCGAAAAACTCATGGAGCGATTATATTCGGGCGCGACGACGCAGATAGGGCAACAGGGTCCGCATCAGATTGGCGCCCGTGGTCCCGTAGAAGACCGGCACCTGCGTCACCGGCATCGGCTGGGTGGCAGTGCGCTTGAACAAGGATCCCAGCCCGGTCTCCGAGGGGCTCAGCTGACGGATGCCGATGGCCAGGACCCGGTCCGGATATTGATGCACCACCTGGGCGAAGGTGGCGGGGTCGCTCTGCCCGTCATCGCCCATAAGCACGAAGCGCATCTGGGGGAAGTCGGCCATGAGCTGGTGGATGAACTCCATCTTGTGTTGCACGATGGAGGGCACGAAGGTCTTGGGCCTGGGATCCAGATCCCGCAGCAGCAGAGGGCCGGACGGAAAGCCGTGGTCACGGATGAAGCCGCGTATGGACCCCTCCACATTCCAGGGCGAGGCCGACAGATAGAAGAAGGGCATCCGGGGGTCCAGGTCGCGGATGCGGTTGTAGAGCACGGCCATGCCCGGCACCGAAGACCTGCGGTGCGGATTTGACAGGAGCAGGTTCCAGGCAGCCTTCCAATGATTGGGCACCTGGCTGATCATGATGGTGTCATCCACATCGGATATGACACCGACCGGCGTTTGACTGGGCACGATGTACAGCGGCGCGTCGACAGGTCGGCGGCCCCGCACCTGGTAGGAGACCCGGTGCACGCCTGGGGTCAGCCGATGCTCGGCCACCAGATCAAGATAGCCCGATCGGTCGGAGAAGACCGCATCCGCACTCAGGCTGCGGCTGGGATCGACGGCATCGTAGACCGAGGAATCGCCCACCTGGACCCTCCCGATGGCGGTGCTGTCAATGGCCAGCCTGACCCTGGTCCTGGGCGCGGGTACGGTCAGCAGACCGCGGATGCCCCGGATGGCCGGATCCTCACGTCTGCGGCCGTCGGTCAGAATAGTGCGGCAGATCAGTCGGGAGTATGACTCGGTACCGTAGCCCACATAGGGTTGGACGTCGGCCGACCAGCCCATGCGATCGGTCATATTGATGGACAGACCCACCCAGAGGTCGAAGGCGCCCGTTACCAGGCGCCTCAGCAGACGCACCGGAGCAGGTCTGCTCTCGATGCCCTCCCCGGGCGCGGCTGAATCGAAGGTGGTGCTGACCGATCGGACCCGCAGGGGCCTTTCATCGCGGCCGGATCGCCTGGTCATGTCTGAACCGTCAGTTCAGGCTCTTCAGTAGCTGACCGTACTCCTCGGCGCTCATCAGATCAGGCTCATCGTCCTCCAGGTCGATCTTGGCTATCCAGCCCTCTCCATAAGGGTCGGAATTGATGACCTCCGGATCGTCCGAGGCCGCCCTGTTGACGTAGGCGATGGTGCCCGCCACTGGGCAAACCACCGGCTCCACCGCCTTGGAGGACTCAAGCTCGATGACCTCGTCGCCAGCATCGACGTGGGTGCCGGTCTCAGGCAGATCCAAAAAAACCAGGTCTCCCAACTGGTCAGCCGCATACTCGGTCACGCCCATGGGCGCAGGAGACTGACTGGGGTCGATCCAGACGTGATCCTGGGAATACCTCAAGTGGTCAGGCACGTCCAAACGGGAGGTTCCATCACTGTGTTCATCGCTCATGGTTCCAGCCTACTCGACCGTCTGCCGCGACAGGTGCATCTACCGGGCCGGACCTGGCGGAACCTGACCCTCCACCTTGACCATGGTCCCGGCCGGGGCGTTGTCATAGATCCACTTGGCATCCTGCTCGTACATATTGATGCAGCCGTGGGATCCGTAGTGGGTGGGGTCGCCCTTGGCGATGCCCCCGTAGTTCCAGTCGGCCGTGTGGAAGCCCTCACTGCCGTTGTAGTAGGAGACCCATCTGACGTTGGGCGAGACGTAGCCGGGGCCGCGCATGGTCTGGACTGTGTAACGCACGTTGATGAAGAAGGTGCCGGTATCTGACTGGTCCCCGTCGTAGGGCTTACCTGAGCAGATGGGGAAGGTCTTGACCTCGGTGGTGCCATGGTAGGCGGTGGCGGTCTGATCGCTCAGGTTGACCTGGATCCAGGTGTCGCCGTCAGGCACGTCGTAGCGGGCCACACGTGTCTGCTCCTTATGCGGGGTGACCTCGGCACGCGCCTGGACCGGGTTCGTGTCACCCTGGACCAGGGCTTTGACGACCAGATCAGCTGTGGCGGGTACATCCGAAACCCGAACCCCGTCCACACCCTTGGTGGTCTCAGCCACCACTTCGCCCTTGGTGTTCTTGACATTGACGGCGGTGACCATATCCCGATCCAGATGCCGGGCCAGCTCCTGATCCAGGTACTGCTGAATTGCCTGCCGATCGAAGCCCAGCTCCATGGTTCCCTTGCCCAGGTCCGTCACCGGCTTGACCCAGGTGGCCACGGTGGCGGCCGGAACAGTCATGACATCGTCATCGGTCCCCTTGATGACCAGATCCTTGGCCACCCGTTGATTGGCTTGAGCAGCCACCTGATTGGCGGTATCCAGGCTGATGGGCATGCCCACGTCCTTGTAAACCAGCCCAACGGCCAGCCGCCTGCCAGGCTTGTCTATCAGAGAGGAGACAGCATTTTGCACACGGCCCATCTCAGGACCCTTGCCGCCACGCCCCTCCTGGGCCCTGAAAGCGTGAGCGCCGGAGTCAAAGACGATGGTAGAGGGGACGGAACGGTCCTGGCGGTCGATGAAGTGCTCGGTCAGATACTTGTTCATGGCCAGTTGGTCCCGCTCGGCCACCAGGGGTACAGCTTCGCTATGGAAGGGGTTGAGCCGGGAAATACCTGCAGAGCCCTTGGCAGTCATGACCCTTGTGACCGTGGCATCCTGATCCACACTCACGCCCAAGTCCTTTAGCCCCGCCCGCGCGGAGGCCCCTTCGCCTTTGAGCTCCACCTGGGAGTCACGCACCTGCTGATCGACAATCTGACGGACTTGGTCGTTGGTCCGACCCATCATGATCTTTCCGCCCAGGGTGACGCCGGGGGCCACCCGATCGCGGAAGAAGGCGCGAGCGCCGAACCAGCACCCTACCAGAATCAGCACAGCCAGAAGCAGCAGGGCCAGGATGGTACGCCCCCGATGACGGCTCGACTGGGCTTCGTGGGCGGGACCTGCGCCCAGTGCCCGATTCGCTTGCTTATCAGCGGACAGGTCCACAGGGTCGGGCCCGTCGCCGGTCGTCGGCGGCATGGTCACAGTTTCGGCCTGGTCGACGTCCGAGATACGAGGCTCTTCTTGCCCCTCCATGGCCATAGCACACCTTTCGCTGCTTACAGTTCCCTGCAATATCTTACGACAGGACCAGGTCCGAAAGCACGGGACTTCCCAAATGGGTCAGAGCTCGCTGCCATACCACTGTGCAATCATGTGCCTGGCCACACTAGCCGCCTGTGGTATGCGCAACTGGCCCGAGGCCAGAGCAGCGCCGAATTCCTCCCGCGTGAACCAGTCGGCGGCATCGGTCTCCTGACCATCCACCCGGATGTCCGTATTCATGGATCTGGCTCTGAAGGCCACCATAAGGGAGGATGGGAAGGGCCAGGGCTGGGAGCCCAGGTACCGCGTCTCACCCAGGTTCAGGCCCACCTCCTCCAGGGTCTCCCGCCGGACTGCATGCTCCAGATTCTCCCCGGCCTCGACGAATCCAGCGGTGACTGAACGAAAACCGGGAGCCCACTGCCGATTGTGCTGGAGCAGAAGCCGATCGTGGCTGTCCACCACGGCCATGATCACTGCGGGCTCGATGCGGGGAAAGAGCGTGTGCCTGTCTCCCGATGCACTCCCCTGGCAGATCTGAGCCCATCCGGCCTGGCTGGGATGGACCGGAGCACCGCAGCGGGGGCAGAAGGCCTGGCGTCCATGCCACACGGACAGGGCGACCGCGCAGGTTGCCAGGCCCACTTGCCGCGGACGGCCATGAGGAGCATACTCACGCAGGGCCAGCCAATCGAAGCGCTGGTCAGCGGCCTGAGCCAGGTCACGAAGAGGGCCCTGGACAGCCTGACCGGCGCAGGCAAGATCCAGATCCAGGGCCAGCCAGGCCTGACGGTCGGCCTTCCCCAGATAGTAGCAGGGCGGCTCAAACCGGCCCGTCGAGCCTGCCAGAGGACCCCGCAAGTAGGCAGCGGGCAGGGTAGCCAGACGGATGCTGGCCCCGGTGCGACCGGCCAAGGCCCCCTTGCCCCTAGGCACGGCCACCTTCCCGCCCCGAACCAGGATGACACTGGTACCCTCCTGGTCCAGCAGACGGTCAAGCAACCCGGGCTGTTGCCGCGATGCCGTGTCATAGTCCACATCCCCCTGGGCCAAAGGCAAAAAGGGCAGGGGCCCGGTAAGGGCCAGCGGGGAAAAGACCGTTTCAGGATCGCTCATGCTTGCCTCCCTACGCGTTGAACCAGGTCCAGCAGGGCAGCGGCCACCTGGTCTGGATGCTCGACGGCACTGAAGTGGCCACAGTCGTCGATGGCGGTAAAAGTGACATCGGTTCCGGCCTGGCGCATGGCCTGAGCCAGAGGCTCCATGGTGCGTGGAGGGCTGGAGGGATCGCAGCGGCCGCTGACAAGGGCCGCAGGCACTCTGATGCGGCCGACCAGATCACCCTGATCCTGGCGGCCTGCGGCCATCCGCTCACGCCAGGCGATGCCCCGGGGGTCCTGGGACTGTATCCATTCGGTCATGGTCTGTACAAAAGCGGGCGAACGCTTGACCGTGGAATCGCCCTCCTGGGGCCTGGCGAAGTGCATGACCGGATCCAGTGTCCCCTCCACCTCGCAGGTTCTGGCGATCTGCAGCCGGTTGGCTCGGGAGGACGGGCGGTCAGCCTTCATGGTGGTATCGCACAGGGCCAGCCCAGCCACCATCTGAGGGTAAAGCCTGGCTACGGCCTCGACCAGGTAGCCTCCCATGGAAAGTCCGACCCAGATGGCCTTCTGCGCCCCCGTGGCGGCGACCATGTCTACAAAGGCCTGAGCCATGGCATCCAGGGCACCGGGCAGGGCGCCATCAGAGTCAGCTGGACCACAGGATGCCGGCTCAGGCAGGGGACAATCGCCTGCCCCGGGCATATCCGGAGCATAGACAGGGAAGGGGGCCATACCCGCACGATCCGCCTGGTCGATCAGCGAGGCCGCACACCGATCCCACATGCGATGGTCCACGGGGAAGGCATGGACCAGCACCAAGGGCAGCCCCTCCCCCTTTCGATATACGGTATTGGCAATGGTCATGCCCGCCTCCAAGGATTCACGGCTCACAGCGCACCGGCCCAGGTCAGGGCGCTCATCAGCACCTTGCCGTGTCCACCGGGCATCTGGCTTATGAAGGACTCCAGCATGTCGCCCTTGGGATCGATCCATTCCACATCCAGGGTCTCATCCTGGGGCTTGCAGTCCCCGGCCACCGGCACCAGATAGCACAGAGCAATGGCATGCTGGCGCGGATCGTAGTACTCCGAGACTCCTGGGGTGGGGAAGAACTCAGCCACGGTGAAGGGCTGCGGGCTGGCAGGCAGCATAGGCAGGGCCAGCTGGCCCAGATCCTTGGCAATGTTTCTGGCCAGAGCCTCCCTGATGGTTTCGTGGTAGAGGATCCGTCCGGTGATCAGGGTGCGCTCGATGTTGCCCTGATCATCCACTCGCAAAAGGGTACCCACCTGGGTGACAGCGCTCATTTCATCCACGCGAACCGGCACTACCTCCACGTAGGGCATGGGCAGGCAACGCCGGGCACGGTCAATGGCGTCACGGTCCAGCCACCCGGGAGGATTCGAACCCGAAAAACCCCGGTTGAAGTCCTCTGGGGTGATGTGTGAGAAAGCACCACGGTCGCGATCGGCATCGAAGTCGTCATCATCGGGAATCTCGTCGTTCAGCACTGGCATAGTTCCATTATCCGTACCAGGCTTGACCGCCCACAGGACCCCGGCGGACATCTCCACCCAGAGCATATTCGGGCGCTTTCTCCAGCCTTGATGGAATGCTGATGATTGAAAGCGGTTGCTAAGCACGGGAGCTTCCCGCGCGACAGTCAAACTACTTCAAGGAGCGTTATCATGGCCACCACGACTATTACTTCGGAAAACTTCGAGCAGACCATCAAGGACAACGACCTGGTGCTGATTGACTTCTGGGCCACCTGGTGCGGACCCTGCAAGGCCTTCGGCCCCATCTTCGAGAAGGCGTCGCAGGCTAACACCGACATCGTCTTCGGCAAGGTGGACATCGACCAGAACCAGGATCTGGCCGCGGCCGCCGACATCCAGGCGGTGCCCACGCTGATGATCACCAAGCAGGGGCAGATCATCTTCAAGCAGGCCGGCGCGCTCAGGTCTTCGGATCTGGACGACCTGATCGACCAGGCACGCAAGGCCGATGTGTCAACCCCGGCGCGGGTTTGAGTCAGTCGAGTTGGTTCCAAAGCAGGTTTGCACTACAGTAGAGCTGTGTTTGTCCAGTGACCCTTTCGGCACTGCCGGAAGCGTGCGGTCGATAGGAACTGACCAGTCGACTGATCACTGAGGATCTGTCGGTCCAACAGAGGAGAGTAATGGCGAACCACCGTAGAGGACGGATGAGTGCGGTCAAGGCTCTGACCAAGCGTCAGTGGCTGCGATTGGCTGCCGGTGTCACCGTTCTCGGCATGGTTATTGGCGCGGGCTTCGTCTCGCGCGACTTCTATACATCCACTGAGAGCTCTGCCAAGTCAGGCGTAACTTCCTATTCCGCTACCCAGGATCTGGGCACAGTGTCCCGCGGGAGCACCAGACAGGCTATCCGCAATGGTGCTGGCGGCGCCAACTCCGATACCTCCTACGTGAATGTGCAGATCAACGGAAAGAACAAGGTGGTGCTGGGCAACGGCTTCACCAATGTCAAATCGGTTCTGGAGGCCGGAGACATCACCCTGCAACCGGGCGACCAAATTACCCCCTCACTGACCAGCCGGGTCAGTGAGAAGACCGTCATCCGCATCGACCGGGCCAACGCCCAGGTCAAGACGGACGAATCGCCCATCCCCTTCAACACCATCGAGGAGAAGACCGACTCCCTGCCGTCAGGCACCACCAAGGTCAAGACCGAGGGACAGAACGGCGTCATGGAGACCACCAGCCTGGTCACCGCAGCCGGCAGCAAGCACCTGACCAGCAACATCTTCGCATCCTTCGTCAAGACCGTCCCCGTGGACAAGGTGATCCTGGTGGGCACTGGCGGTGGCACCCCTGCACAGTCCGGCTCGACCACCACCACGACCCCTGTAGGCGAAGCCCAGAGCATCGCCCATGATCTGGTCACCTCCCGCGGCTGGGGCGAGGATCAATTCACCTGCCTGGTGCAGCTGTGGAACAAGGAGTCCGGCTGGCGGACCAACGCAGCCAACCCCTCAGGTGCCTATGGTATTCCCCAGGCATTGCCCGGCAGCAAGATGGCCTCGGCCGGCCCCAACTGGCAGACCGATGCCCACACCCAGATCGTCTGGGGACTGGGCTACATCCAGGGCCGTTACGGGAATCCCTGTGGCGCGTGGGCCCAATCCCAGTCATCCAACTGGTACTGATCCCTTTCTCATAAAACTCAATCAAGAACTTCCGGCAGGCTGGTTCGGCTTGCCGGAAGTTCTTTTTGTATATACGAAACAACCAGTCCCGATTTCCTGTCGACAATCCGACCGTCAATGCAAAAGAGAGGCATCAATGAGAACTTGGTATTCCAGATCCATATGATATAAACTAACTTTGATTGAAACGTCATGCACGCTGGCCATGGGGATTGAGCTGGGGATGCAGATGCCACGTTGCATGCGCCGTTGCTTTCAAAGGGGACTGTATGCAATCGTCATATAGGAATCGTGCATGCTGCGTAGCTTCTCTTGCAGCCATTATCGCCTCAGTGTTGATATTGGGAAATCTCTCGGAGATTGACCTGGCGCAGGCGGATGCAACCGCATCCCCGACAGCATCGCAAAGCACGGAAAATGAAGCTGAGGGGGTGACCCCTACTATACCTAGCTCAACCCAAGCTCCCCCTAATGCTCCAACGCCAACAGTAACTCAAAAGCTGGATTCCCCTATCCAAACAACACCTTCTCCCGCCTTTCCATCCCCCACTTCACTAGGCTCAGCAAGCCCTGCTCCTTCCACCCGGTTGACAAGCCCCTGCTTAAATAATCAATGTTCGGTCACTTTTGACACGGCACAAGCTGACACAACGACCCCTGACACTCAGACCGTCCCTTCGGAAGGCCAGGCGAAACGTCCGACCGATCCCACCAGGCACGGGTACCTCTTTGACGGCTGGTTTATTGGCCAGGTAGCCTACGACTTCAACCAGCCCGTCACCAGCAACCTGAAGCTGACCGCAAAATGGACAACCGGCGATGGCCATTGGTCCCTGGCACCTGCACATGGAGCTATATCGGGGGGCACCACCGTGACGGTAACTCCTCCGGCAACCCGGGGCATCAAATTCTCACAGATCACGTCAGGATCCACCCAGTCACTGGCCCTAGGCTCGGACGGCAACATCTATTCCTGGGGCAAAAACGCTTATGGTCAACAGGGCGACGGCACAAACATCGATCACCAAGCCCCAATAAAAGTAGCCAAACCAGCCAATGTACCAGCAGGATTCATTTTCACGAAGGTAGACGCTGGTGATCATTCCGCCCTGGCCATGGGTTCAGATGGCAACCTCTACACTTGGGGATTCAATGCTTCTGGACAGCTGGGCGATGGAACTACCGAAAACCGCAGTAGACCTGCTCCGGTGAAAAAGCCGGATGGGGCCGCGCCTGGATTTACCTGGAAGCAGGCAAACACCAGGTGGGACCACACTGTGGCCTTGGGATCAGACGGCAATCTCTATGCATGGGGACTGAACTCATATGGACAACTCGGCAATACCAGCGTTCCGAGAGGCCCTAACAATCCAGCTGCATATAGCACTAAACCCGTCCCCGTCAGCAAGCCGGCGGGAATCACCCTTACCCGGGCGACCACGGGACGATACAGCTGCTTGGCCATGGGATCCGACGGAAAACTGTATGCCTGGGGATGGAACAGTTATGGGCGCCTAGGAGACGGCACCACAACAGATCGTTTGACGCCAACCCAAGTCCTTCAGCCCAATGGGGTCACGTTCTCGCAATTCAGTGTAGGAGCCGACTACAGTTTCGCCATCACTACGAATGGGGATCTTTACGGTTGGGGATGGAATGACAGCGGGCGCCTGGGAGACGGCACCACAACAGACAGGCATGTACCTACGCTCATACCGCGCCCCGATGGGACACCTGCAGGATTCACCTGGAAGCAGGTCATGGGCAGGGACTATCACAGCATGGGCATCGGTTCAGATGGCAATCTTTATATTTGGGGCGTCAACCGGTACGGCGAGCTAGGCTTTCCGGACGTACCCACCGGCGAGACCAGTACCGTCATCAGACCGCGGCCGGTGCAAAAACCGAAACCCTCAGTGGCCGGACAGGAAACCAGCTGGGTTCAGCTCTACGCTGGATGGGAGCAATCCTTAGCCCTAGGGTCAGACGGAAACCTGTATACTTGGGGGTGGAACTGCGGGGGCCAACTAGGTGATCCGACCATTCCCACAGGTTACGACAACAGCAAAGCCAAGAGGCTGACACCAGGTCTGGCGGCCTTCCCGCTTACACCGGATCTTACTGCGGTCAAATTCGACCAAACACTGGGCAGCAATCTCAAAAAAGCAGGTACAAACTGGCAGGTGGTGACACCAGCTCATAGGAAGGGTCGAGTGGATACGGCCATCACCTGGAATCTCTATGGTCCGCAGCCCGATGAGATCCTGGACTACACCTATGACCCGCTCACCTATGTTGTCACTTTCGACAAGGCCGACGGCAGCCAGCCCACCAGTCAGTCGGTCATCGAAGACCAGATGGCTTCCAGACCGGATCAAGACCCGACCCGTCCCGGCTTCCTATTTGATGGCTGGTTCAACGGCGATGCGGCCTACGACTTTTCTTCCCCCGTCAAGGGTTCCACGAAACTGACAGCCCACTGGACGGCAGGCACTGGGCAATGGAACATCTCTCCCAAGCAGGGTCCCGACAGTGGTCAGACCAAGGTGACCCTGGTTCCACCTGCAGCGCGAGGCATTAGGTTCAGCCAGGTCAGTGCCGGCGATGATCATTCATTGGCTCTCGGATCGGATGGAAACGTCTATTCCTGGGGTGCCAATACATACGGACAGCTTGGCGATGGGACCACAACGGACCGCTTGACCCCGGTTCAGATTCCCAAGCCGACAGGCGTGAACCGATTCACACAGGTCAGTGCAGGAAAAGCCTTCTCATTGGCCTTGGATGACCAGGGTCACGTCTGGGCATGGGGGCTTAACAGCTCTGGACAGCTGGGCAACAATACTGTTGCTACCAATGGCTCATCTGCATACAGTTCAAGCCCGATTCGCGTGCAAGCCCCAAGCGGGATGACGGCAACAAGCTTCAGCCTCACCGGCATCAGTGCAGGAATCACTCATGTCCTCGCCGTAGACGGGCAAGGCAGAGCCTGGGGCTGGGGATCCAATGAATTCGGCAAACTGGGTGTTTCCTCTGGCACTGTGGCGATGACAGGAATCACCACCAGACCCGTCCAGGTCGCAACCCCGCAAGGTGAGACGACGGGATTCCACTATGCACAGGTCAGTGCGGGAGGCTCACATTCTCTGGCAACTGACACCCAGGGCCGTGCCTGGGGCTGGGGATCGAACCAGAACGGTGACCTGGGCAATACTAGCGATGTGGCGCTTAATGGCTACACCTTCACACCTGTCCAAGCCAAGCCGGGCACCAACCCGACAGGCGGCTTCAAGCCTGTTCAGATCATCGCCGGCAGCGGCCACTCCTCCGCCCTCGATGATCTGGGACGCCTATGGTCCTGGGGCGGGAATAGCAATGGAGAGCTCGGCCTGGGCGACACCACCACAAGGACTGCCCCATCCTTGGTAGCCATGCCTACAAACGTCAGCACGTTCACGCAGTTGACAGGCAGCAGAGTTAGCGGCAATTCGCTGGCTCTGGACCAGAATGGAAGCATCTGGGGCTGGGGTCAAAACTCAACAGGCATGTTGGGGACTGGAGGCACAGGCAGCCTAAACAAGCCTACAAAAATGAGAAATCCATCAGGCATTGACCACTTCGTCAAGGTCAGCGCCGGCACTGGCCACACCCTGGCCGTCGCCTCCAACGGCAGCACATTGGGGTGGGGAAACAACAGCCAAGGAAGGCTGGGAAACAACGCGACACAAACAACTTATTCTCCTGTCAACGTGCTCTTCCCCTTCAGACTCGGCACCCCGTCCGCAGTACAATTCGGAGGCACCTCAGGAACCAGCCTAAGCTCCACGGGGCAGAAGGACGGCGCCTGGACTGTGCTTACGCCGAACCACCAGGCCGGCGACACGACTGTCAGCATCGCTTGGACGCTCAATGGGGCTCCACAACCCAACGATGAGACCAATGCCTTCCGTTTCATCCACTATGGCATCCTCCCCCTGACCGGAGAGGCAGGCATCCTAGTGACCATCCTAACCGGCTTGCTGGCCGCAGTCGCTGGCCTGGCCGCCAACCGGCAACGCCTTGAAGCACAAAGCACACAAGGCAGAAAAGCAGCCGCTCGGCACAAGCACTGACAGGCATAAACGAGCAGGGCCCCGCCACTAAAAGGTGTCGGGGCCCTGCTGCGGTCTCTGTGCCTGATTCGCTCTATATATGCACCCTCAAACAGTCAGGTCAACCTGACAACAGCATGACGACGAACCGCACTGCTGAGCAACAGCTCTGAAGAATGATGCTTGTGGATGGCTCGTAATTCTAAAACCTGGCTTAGAGTACAGCCTGGAGCACGAAGTCCAGGATGAAGAGGGCAGAGACCGCCCAGATGATGGGGTGGACCTCCTTGCCCTTGCGCTTGCAGACCATGGTCAGGCAGTAGGTGATGAAGCCGGCGGCCACACCATAGGAGATAGAGTAGGCAAAGCCCATGAAGATGGCCGTGAAGAAGGCCGGAATGGCCTCAGACAGCTCGCCCCACTCAATCTCGGCGAAGGAGCTCATCATCATGCAGCCCACAATGACCAGGACGGGCGCAGTGGCCGCCGAAGGCACGGCCGAGATCAAGGGAGCGAAGACGGCGCTGAGCGCGAAGCAGGCGGCGATGACCACCGAGGTCAGGCCGGTTCGGCCACCAGCTGCGATGCCCGCTGCGGACTCCACGTAGGTGGTCGTGTTGGAGGTGCCGAAGAGGGCGCCGATGGAGGTCGCCGTGGCATCGGCGAACAGAGCCTTATCCATCTTGGAGCTGAAGCCTCGGCCGTTTTCCAGAGCCTGCTCGTCCTCGGCTGAGAAGATGCCTGAGCGCCGGCCGGTGCCCACAAAGGTGCCGATGGTGTCGAAGGTGTCCGACAGGGAGAAGGCGAAGATGGTCACCAGAACCACCGGCAGCTTGGCCGGGTCGGAGAAGAGCGCAGGGAATCCATCCTGACTGAAAATGGCCAGGAAGGTCTGCGGCAACTGTGACCAGGCCTGACCCAGATCGACCGACTTGGCCATGCTGGTGACCCCCATGGGAATGCCCAGGAGCGTGACCACGATGATGGCGATGACAAAGGCGCCCTTGTTGATGAAGGCCAGGTGACCCTTGAACTTGAAGATCAGCAGGAAGACGGTCAGCAGCAAGCCGATGACGAAGAGAATGACCCCAGGGGTGTTAAAAGTGGTCAGCCCAGGGTTGGCGCCGGCCGCCGAGGTCTTGTCAGGGGTGAACTTGATGATGCCCACATTGAGCAGACCCACATAGGCGATGAAGACGCCAATGCCGCCACCGATGGCGTGCTGAAGCAGAGGCGGAATGGCCTGGATGATCATCTTGCGCAGCTTGGTTGCCGTGACCAGGATGTTGATCAGGCCGCACAGGAAGACCATGCACATGGTCTGTTGCCAGGTGAAGCCCAGCCCCTTGACCACGGTGAAGGTGAAGAAGGCATCCAACCCGACTCCTGGCGCCACGCCGTAGGGCACGTTGGCCACCAGCCCCATGATCAGGGTGCCGATGATGGCAGCGATCAGGGTGGCAAGAAAGACGGCACCCCAAGGCATGCCCGCTGTAGAAAGCACCGAGGGATTCACCACGATGATGTAGGCCATAGCGAAGAAAGTGGTGATGCCTGCTACCACTTCTGTAGAGACTGTGGTATTATTATCCGAAAGCCGAAATAGCTTATGCATATTCGATTCCTTATTGTCTTATTTGGCGATGAGACAAGGAAAGAATATCACGAGCACTCGGCTTTTTCTGTTACAAGTCCCTCCTATTGAGTTCCAATACCGCCGCAGAACTGTCCGCTCACCTATAATCGGCATACCGGCAGGGCCCTGAAGCCTTCCTTACCTGGGGATGAGTTGAAGGGCACGGCGCTTTCGAGGAGGGACATATGGCCAGGAACAATCATTGGGATCCGGACGATCAGAAGCAGTATCAGCACGTGCATGACAGCGAAGTCGATCGTGGACAGGATGAACGCGCCGCTGAGCGGATCGCAGCCGCCACAGTCAACAAACAACGCACCCGCGAGGGCCGCACCCTGCGCCAGGAGCAGGAGCGTCGCGACCAGGGCAAAGACGATAAGAAAGACGACAAGAAAGAATGAATCCTCAGAGGGCGCCCATCAGCAAGTGTGCCAAAACCATGAGGACCGCACCGATGACCGCAGTCAGCGCCAGGGTGAAACCCGCCAGACGGGCGTTGCCGAGAACCTTGTCGGTGAACATGGTGGCGAAAACCGCCGTCGGAGCCAGACAACACAGGGCCACCGCCTGACGAATCAAGGGTTCGAAGGGTAGCAAATACCATGCGGCCGTCGCGAACAGGATGCCGAAGGGCAGTCGCCAGGCCAGAATCTGCAGTACGGACTTAATATCATCCCATCCGCCAGGCAAGTCCATGAGCATGCCCACCATAAGCATGGAGCAGAAGGCGTTGGCCGCTGAGAATGGCCGGGTGATCTGGGCCGACCAGTCCGGCAACGAGATTCCGGCCAGCGTGAAGCACACCATGACCATATAGGTGTCGAAGGAGGGCGAGCTCAGGAAGCCCTTGACTATGGAGACGGCTGCGGCCTTGCGATGGAGTTTGCGCGCATCAGGGTCATCCAGCTTGACCGGTTCCCCCGCATCGGGATCCAGGGACTGGCCGGGTCGAATATGCAGAAGCCCCTGGGTCATGACGTTGGTCCCCGCAGAAACCATGACCGAGTTGCCGATGTCGAACATGGCGGCGGGAACCAGAGCCGCTGTGCCGAGCAGCGACTGAAGCATGGGGAAACAGAAGCACCCGATGTTGAAACCCGATCCATTGAGCATAAGAAAAGCCCGCTGAGCCGTAGGCCGATGCCTGCTGGTCAGGAAGATGGCCAGGGGCGGAATCAGCGAGGCCACGAAGGCGAAGGCCGAGACCAGAAGCAGGCTGGGATCGTGAGGGTTGGTGGCGAAGGAGTAGATGATGGCCCCGGGCAGGACCAGGTCGAACACCACGGTCTGCAGCACCCGGTAGTCCAGCGGACGAAAGAGTCCAAAACGCTTGAACAGGTAGCCCACCAGGATGATGCCCAAGAGGGTGGCCGGTTCCAGCAGTACTCCCATGCCCTCGCTCCTTCCGTGGATGCCGGAACCATGATACCTGACGGGCGGGGGCGCAGACCGGGTCTGTCTCAGCCGAAGCGACCGGAGATGTAGCGCTCGGTGTCCGGTTCGTGCGGATTGGAGAAGATGGTAGTGGTGTCGTCCATCTCCACCAGGTGGCCAGGCTGACCCACGGCCTTGAGATTGAAGAAGGCTGTATAGTCCGAGACCCTGGCGGCCTGCTGCATGTTATGGGTGACGATGACGATGGTGTAGTCCCGCTTGAGCTCGTTGATCAGATCCTCCACAGCCAAGGTGGAGATAGGATCCAGGGCCGAGCAGGGTTCGTCCATGAGCAGGACCTGGGGGTGGACGGCCACGGCACGGGCAATGCAGAGTCGCTGCTGCTGACCGCCCGAAAGCCCGATACCCGGCTTGTCCAGGCGATCCTTGACCTCATTCCAAAGGTTGGCACCGCGCAGGGCCCACTCCACCAGATCGTCGGCGTCAGACTTGGCGATGTGCTTCTTGTTGAGCCGTATGCCAGCCAGGACGTTCTCCCGGATGGACATGGTCGGGAAGGGGTTGGCCCTCTGGAAGACCATGCCCACGTCCCGGCGCACCTCGACCGGATCCACGTCCGGCCCGTAAAGGTCACGACCCTCCAGTAGCACCTGCCCGCTGACATGCGCCCCCGGAGTGATCTCGTGCATGCGGTCCAAGGTGCGCAGGACCGTGGACTTGCCGCAGCCGGAGGGACCGATGAAGGCGGTGACCTTGTTGGCCTGGATGCGCATGTTCACGTCCTGGACGGCCAGGAAGTCGCCGTAGTAGACGTTCAAATGGTTGATGTCTATGCGTTGGCCCATGTTCCGGCCTCCGTTCCTCTCATGGCGGCGCTCAACGGGTCCGCCCAACAGCAAAGATGCGTGAAACCAGCCGCCCCAGCAGGTTGAGCAGCAGGACAATAAGGATCAGCACCAGGGCCGCCGCCCAAGCCCGCTGCATGTGGACGTCGGTCAGGCAACCCGGGTCAGCGCCCGGCCCGCAGACGGCCAGCCCCTGGGAATACTCGTTGTAGACGAAGACCGGCAGGGTGGTCATCCTCCCGGAGAAGAGGTTGGGGTTGGTGGTGGCGATGAAGCCCGAGGCTATCAACAGCGGTGCTGTCTCCCCGATGACCCGTGCCACAGCCAGAATGGTGCCCGAAACAATGCCAGGCAGGGCCGTGCGCAGAACAATGCTGGTGATGGTCCGCTGCTTGGTCACCCCCAGGGCATAGGCCGCCTCGCGCAGGTCGTTGGGAACCACGGCCAGCATATCCTCGGAGGTCTTGACCACCGTGGGCAGCATGAGCAGGGAGAGGGCCACTGAACCGGCCAATCCGTTGACGGTACCCGGTCCGACCACCAGGGCAAACATGGAGAAGGCAAAGAGGCCGGCCACGATGGAGGGAATCCCACTCATCACGTCCACCATGAGACTGATGGCCTTGGCCAGGCGACCTCCATGGGCGTACTCAACCAGGTAGACCGCGCACATGACGCCCACCGGAATGGATATGACCATGGATCCAAGGGTGATCTCCAGGGTGCCGATTACCGCGTGCAGAATACCGCCATAGCCCCCGGTCGGCGTGGGGTTGCCCCCTACCACACCGCTCATGTTGTGAGTGAGGAAGTCCGGTGTCAACCGTCGCACGCCCTTGGACAGGCTGACCCAAAGCACCGAAACCAACGGAATCAGGGCGACCAGGAAGGAGAGCCCGATCAGGACGGTCATCAGCCGGTCCTTGCGCTTGCGGGCCCGTATGGAGGACCTGGTTGGCCTGAAACGATCAAAATCGATAACCGGCCCACGATCAGTGCGGCTTGCCATCATGCACCCGCCTTTGCTGTGATCCTACGCGCCAGATAATTGACGATAAAGGTGATAATGAAGAGGACCAGACCGGTGGCCACAAGGAGGGCCACACCCTGGGAGTCCGCCTCAGGGAACTGGGCAGCGATGTTGGCGGCGATGGTTTGGCTTTTTGAAGCCTGCAGCAGCCGCAGGGAGTAGCTGAAGCCTGGCGAGAGAATCATCAGCACCGCCATGGTCTCGCCCAGGGCGCGTCCCAGCCCCAGCATGGAGGCCGAAATGATGCCCGAACGACCGAAGGGCAGAACTGCAAGGCGGATCATCTCCCACTTGGTGGCACCCAAGGCCAAGGCGGCCTCCTGCTGCAGTCGGGGGGCCTGGACCAGGATGTCGCGGGTGACCGAGGTAATGATGGGCAGAATCATGACCGCCAGCACCAGGGCCACGGTGGCCACGGACCGGGCCGGGGCTGCAACGGGTCCGGAAAAGAGCGGAATCCAACCCAAATGAACAGACAGCCAGCGCCAAAAGCCGGTGATATTGGGAACCAGGACCAGAGCTCCCCAGAGCCCATAGATCACCGAGGGCACGGCGGCCAGCAGGTCGATCACTGTGCTGAGTAGCGTGGACAAGCGGGCGGGGGCGTAGTAGCCGATGAAGAGGGCGATGCCCAGGGAGACAGGGAAGGCCAAGAGCAAGGCCAGGCCGGCAATCAGAATGGTGCCGAAAACCAGCGGGCCCACATAGCCCAGGAAACTGCTGGCCCGTCCACCGCTCAGGGAGAGGATGGCCTGGGTGCGGGAATCCGGGTCCCCAGTGAAGGCTGGAAAGACCCGCAGGATCAGAAAGAGGGTGACCGCAGCCAGGGCCAACAGGATCAGGATGCCCGCCCCGGTGGCACAGGCCTTGAAAATCCTATCCACACGCTTGGCCTTGTTCAGGGTTGCGGTCCCGTCAGGTTGCTCGCTCATGCCTTCCCCCCGATGGTCTCCACCGAAGCCATGGCCTGACTGCGCAGCCCCTGGCCCAGCTCGGCGCTGCCCGCGTTGGCCGCAGCCATGCGCTGGCCCTGCTCGCTCAGCAGATAGGTCAGCCAGGCCTTGGCGAACCGAGCCTTGGATCCGTCTTGATCATCTCGATAGGCGGTGCAGACCACGTCGTAGGAGACCAGGACGATGGGATAGGTATGCTTCCGGCTGGTGCGATGGTCCACAGCCAGAACCACCCGTCCAGGCTGGCTGGCCTGGGGATCCCGCTGGGCCAGATCGAGCAGGTTGGCCGTGGTCTTGGCCGTAGGCGGCTGCCAGGTCTTCCCCACTTGGACGGCCACCGTACCCAGCCCGGTGGTCTGGGCTGCGTCCGCATAGCCAAAGGTACCCTTCGCCTGGTTCATGGTCATGACCACCCCAGCAGTGCCCTTGGCGCCCTGCCCCAGGTCGTTAGGCCAATTCTCGCCCGCTGGGTAAGGCCAAGCGGACCCGGCCGTGTCGTGCAGGTAGTTCAGGAAGCTTTTTGTGGTGCCCGACTTGTCCGAACGATGAATCACGGTGATGTCCAGGTCAGGTAGATTGGCTCCCGGGTTGAGGGTCGCTATGCGCGGATCCCGCCAATTGGTGACCTTTCCGGAGAAGATCATGGCGATCAGAGCCGGATCCATCCGCAAATGGCCGCCTGAACCCTTGGGCCACAGATCAGGAAGATTGTAGGCCACGGCGATTGGAGTGGCGTAAACGGGCAGGTCAAAGGCCGTACCGGAACCGCAGACCTTACGCGAGCGCTCAAGCTGCTCTGTTGTCAGCGGCGCATCGGTTCCGGCCCAGATGGTTGAGCCCGAAAGGAAGGCGTTGACACCAGCACCGGAACCTGCCGGATCATAGGAAATACGCGCCCCTGGATGCTGCTTGCGGAAGCCGGCTATCCAGGCCTCGTCGGCGCTCTGCTGGGAGGATGCGCCGGATCCGGCGAACTCGCCCTGGAACAGCGTCTGATTTGCAGTGTTGCCTGTTGTGCTGCTTGCAATGGGGACGTTGTCACCGCAGGCCGCTAGGGGAATAATCATTGCCAGGGACATGAGGAGGGCCGGGAATCTACCACGACCATGACCATGTGCGTGCATGCTACCTACCTTGACCGCCGTTTCATTTCAAACGTCCGTCCTTATCAGCCCGTGTTGGACTTTCCCGTATTCACATTAGCGAAGCCCGCCTCACACAGCATACTGGAAACGCTGGCCGTCGGACAAACTCGTCACATCCGCGTCAGCCATGTGGAAAAAACCAATCACAATCCACAGCCGGGTATATCATAAGGTCATTGTCAGACGCTTAGCTCTCTTGTTCTTTTTCATAGTGTCACCGGTATCGGTATGCCCTGATTTGCTTTCTAGGACGGCACCGCAGGGAGCGGTATGCGCAGCGAGGACTAACCCGAAGGAAGTGGTGGTGCATGAGGAAGCAGGAGCTCGCCAGGCAAGGGCGGACCCTCAGCAAGGATGGAGCCTTCGTCAACGGAAAGCTCACCCATGAAGCCTTCCTGTCGCTGGCCATCCTGACCGTCATCACCTTCCTGGGCAACTTCACCCAGTTGCAGCTGGCTTCGGCCCTGCCCACCATTGTGGACGAGTTCCACATCACCCTGACCACCGGCCAGTGGCTGACCTCGGTATTCCAGCTGGTCATGGGCGTCATGGTGCCGTTGACCGGCTTTCTGACCAAACGCTTCTCCACCAGGCAGATCGTCATCACCTCCATGGCCGTCTTCACCCTGGGATCCCTGCTCAGCTGGCAGTCGCAGACCTTCGCCCTGGTCCTGCTGGGCCGCATCCTGGAGGCCGTAGGCACGGGAACCATGTGGCCCGTCCTGCAGATCACCGTCTTCTCCATCTATCCGTTGGCCAAGCGCGGTATGGCCATGGGCACTGTGGGCTTGGCCATGAGTGTGGCCCCGGCCATCGGCCCCACCCTGGGCGGCTGGCAGACCGACGCCAACGGCTGGCGCTCCATCTTCCTGACCCTGAGCATCTGCGGGGCCGTGGCGCTGCTCCTGTCCATCTTCGGCCTGCGCAACTTCGGCCAGCGCGATACCAGCGTCAAGGCGGACTTCTTCTCGGTTGCCCTGTCCATCTTCGGATTCGGCGGCCTCATGTTCGGCTTCACCAACATCGAGAACTTCCCCATCACCTCCTTCATGACCTGGCCCTTCATGTTGGTAGGCCTGATCGGGATCATCTGGTTCGTCCTTCGCCAGCTCCACCACGACAAGCCCCTGCTGGACCTGCATGTGCTGCGGATCAAGAACTTCACCGTAGGCACCATCATCGCCTCCATGTCCTTCTTCGCCTTCAGCTCGGTCACCGTCATCCTGCCCATGTACATCCAGACCGATCGCGGCTTCTCGGCCACCATGAGCGGCCTGGTCATGCTGCCTGGAGCCATCGGCACCGCTATCGCCCAGTTCTTCGGAGGTCGGCTGCTGGATCGCTGGGGCGCACGGCCCGTGGCCATGACGGGATGCTCAGTGCTGCTGCTGGGCACCATAGCCATGAGCATGATCGGCGCCAACACCTGGATCGGCCTGGTCTCCATCTGCCAGTTCATCCGCCAGATCGGCATGGGCTTCACCCTGATGCCCTTGACCACTTGGTCCCTGAACAACCTGGCTCCCAAGGATGTTTCAGCTGGTTCGGCCGTCACCAACACGGCCCGTCAGATTGCCGGCGCTGTCGGCGCACCCATCCTGGTCATTCTCATGGAGACCATCACTGCCCTGCGTCACAACGCCATGGGCGGTGGTCACTCCACCCAGATCGCAGCCAACATCTTCGGCGTACAGTGGGCCCTGCGCATCTCGGCACTGATCTGCCTGGGCATGGTTCTGCTGGTCTACTTCGGCGTTCGTGGAAACGGCGCCGGCTCCGGCCGTCAGATGACCCGCATGCTCCTGCGCCACATGCACATCATCCACACCGACACACCTGCCGTCACTGCCTCCCCCGCCGAATCCAAGGCCCAGGACTGATCACCGAGTGGTTTTGCGGGCTATGACCTGCGATCCTATGACAAGATCCTGGGGAGCCGTAGCTCTGCCTCCGATACGTCCCAGGACGCGGTCGACGCAGGTCCGCGAGATCCATCCCAAGCAGGAATCCATGGTAGTAAGCGGAGTCTGCAGATAAGCCGACTCTTCGATATTGTCAAACCCGATAATCTGGACCTGGTCGGGTACGGCTCTGCCGTAAGCAGTCAGAGCCGAGAGTGCGCCGATAGCCAGCTGATCATTGAGAGCAACCACCCCATCAAAGGGCACCCCCGTCTCTAATATCCTCTGCATGGTCAGGTACCCACTGCCCAAGGTCCAGTCATAACCGGTAACCCCCAGAAGTCGATCATCCAGCTGCAGTCCCCTGGCATGGACCGCCTTAAGCACGCCTTTCATCCTTAATTCGGCATTGCCTTCGATTGCGGCCTCCAACTGATTTTGGTCGAGCGGCGCATGCAGACCAACAACCGCCAGCGAGCGCACCGATCGATCAAACAGGTACTCCGCGGCCATGCGAGCTGCTTCGGCATCATCGACCATGACATGATCCGCCACTCCATGGGTAGTGCGCGCTCCTACACAAACCAAGGGGTAGCGCACATCCAGGTCCTCCACAGCGAACCGCTCAAGCTCCGACATAGAAAGGATTATGCCGTCACTGATGGTGCTGTTAAAGGATGCCAAAATCTCATGCGCACCCTTGGCAGACCCCTCGGCATAGGTGCTGACATAGACTGCATAGTCCCGCAGGCGGGCGCTGTCGATGACCCTATTAGCCAATTCGGCCAAGTAGGGAGGTGTCAACGAAGGCACAGCCAGCGTAATGATACCGGTTTTGTTCCGGTGCAAATTACGGGCCGCGGCATTGACCTTGTATCCCGATTCGTCAATCACCTGCTGCACACGCGCACGTGTCGCCTTGGACATACGGCCATTGCCGTTGATCACATTGGACGCGGTCTTCAGCGAAACACCCGCCTTGCTGGCCACCTCGCGCAAGGTGATCCGCTTACCTGGACGTCCTTCATCCGTAGCCATAGGCACCCCCTAGAATGCAACAACCTCCAAGGCACTATGGCGATCAGATCTACTGACGGGTGACCACCACACCATGCACTCCTATAGTGTACCGATTACCGGATAAACCACCTCCACTGCACCGGGTCGCTCGTTGCACCACCAAGGCCTCGCCCATGGTAGACACATCTCTGACAACTGTCGATCCCCGATTGAAATAGAAATGATACCGACCCTGTGGCCCGGATCTGATCAGGTGCACCAACCTCGGGTCACCATCACCTCCGTTATGCAGCCCTACCCCTGTTGAACCAGTGAGAAAATCAGGGGGAAAGACCCGATTGATCACCGAAACCAGCGATTCCTTGGCAAAGCCCGTCCCTAGATAGAGAACGCGGCCCCGACCATATCCATGGATGGTCACCGCAGGCTTTCCAACCATGTCGAGGTCATAGGAACGACGTCCCTGATAACGAGCCAGCACCTTCACCGAATCCTCTATGTACAAGGGCTCGTTGACCCATATATTGCCCTCAATGCCCTCCGACACCAGGATGGATCCACCACCTTGGTCCCTGGTACCCAAGGCGATCATCTCTTGGGAAGCGATACCTGTCAAATCACGCAAAACCGCAGGATATCCACCCAGGCCGACGTGCATATGGTCGTCCATAATGCCACTGGCGAAGTCCACCACCAGCCGGCCACCGCCGCTCACATAGTCTCGCAGACGGTCGGCTTGCTTCTGATCCAGCAGAATCAGGGCCGGCAACACCACCACGTCATAGCGCTCCCACTGCCCTTTCAGTGGCATTACATCCGCCCTGTATCCGGCATCGAGCAGAGCCTGATACCAGGTATAGACCTGTCGCCAATGATCCAGAGAACAATCGGGCAGAGTTGAATCAGCCATAGACCACTGGCAGTCGGCATCAAAAAGCAGGGCAATAGACGAGGGCTCCAATTGGGTCCCGGCCAGTCCACTCCTGGAGAGTGTGCGCAGAATACTTCCCAAATCGGCAACCTGTGCATAAATCGCCGAATCCGGCCCTGCGTGGGGGATCATGGCCGAGTGGAAGGCCTCCGCTCCGAAGGCGGACTGCCGCCATTGGAAGAAGTTGACTGCATCCGCCCCCATAGCCACGTGGGCCAGAGCATCCCGGATCAGTTCACCTTGACGCTTGGAAGCGTTGAAATTGCGCCAATTGACAGCTGATGTAGAATGCTCCATCAGGCACCAAGGATGACCTTGGGCATAGGCATCCACCAGTGAATCCGAGCAGAGCAGCTCATCCAAGTGTCCGGGTCCATGTGCGAAATAGTGGTCATTGGCCACGAAATCGACCTGGTGGGACCAACGCTCATAATCTAGGACGCACTGGTCTGTCGAGACCATGAAGTTGGTCGTCAACGGTTTATCAGGCGTGAGCTCCTGCAATTGATCACGTTCAGCACAGAAAAAATCCATCAGCGCGTCTGAGCAGAATCTACGAAAATCCAGGCGCAGTGCCGGATTGATAAAGGCATCACGCACGCCGGCATGTTCAGGTAGGGGAACCTGATCGAAGTTCTGCAGACGTTGGGACCAGAAATCGTTGCCCCAGGCTTGGTTGAGCTCCTCGATGCTGCCATAGCGCCGACGGCACCAGCCTTGGAAGGCCTTTAAGGCATCCTGCGAGTAGTCGGCTGCGTTGTTCCATCCATATTCATTGCCTACATGCCAGGCGACCACAGTCGGATTGTCGCGGAAGTGCTCTCCCATGACCCTGCAAAGGCGAAGGGCATAGCGTCGAAAAACAGCCGAGGTGGGCCTCCAGGATTGTCGAGTACCAGGATGGACCAGGGTTCCGTCCGCCTCCACAGGCAGCACCTCAGGATGCGCCTGATAGAGCCAGTATGGGGCCGTAGCTGTAGCCGAAGCCATGTCCACGGCGATACCGGCTTCTCCGAGCAAGGCCACCACCCGATCCAGCCATCCGAAATCCCAGACTCCATCGCTTGGCTCCAGACGTGCCCATGAGAAAATGCCCAGTGTCACCATAGTGACGCCGGCCCGCTTCATCAGTGCAACGTCTTCGGCCCATACCTGCTCTGGCCATTGGTCCGGGTTGTAATCCCCGCCGAACCAGATTCCTCCCGAATGACCGTCGGGCTTCTTTGGCCACCGATAGGGTCTATATGGTCGGGGCTGTCGACGGTCATGATGGTCCGTTTTGCTCATGCTGAATCCCGTCTGCGTATTCCTGCTATTCCTTGACAGCACCGGCAGCCAAACCGGACTGCCAGTATTTCTGCAGCAGCAGGAAGGCAACGACGATGGGAATGATGGTGACCAGGCTGCCTGTCACCACCAGGTTCTGAATGGCATGGGCACCAGCAGTCGATGCCTGATCCTTCCAATTGTTGAGCCCGATTGTCAGCGGGTACCAATTGGAATCCTTGAGCATGATCAAGGGCAGGAAGTAGTTGTTCCAAGTGGCCACAATAGTGAAAAGCGCCGTGGTTACGATGCCGGGGGCCAGCAGAGGCAGGCTGACCTGCCAGAAAGTACGGAACTCCCCGGCCCCGTCGACTCGGGCAGCCTCCAGCAGCTCAGTAGGCACCGCCTGGTCGGAAAAGATCCACATCAGGTATAGCCCAAAGGGCGAGATCAGACTGGGAATGATCATGGCCCAAGGCGTATCGGTCAGTCCGATCTTGGCAAAGAGGAGGAACTGAGGCACAGCCAGAGCAATGCCCGGCACGCTGATGGCTCCGATGACTACAGCAAAGACGAGGCGACGGCCAGGAAAACGGAACTTGGCCAGGGCATATCCACCCAGCACAGCCAGCAAGGTGGCGCCACCAGCTCCCACAACCACGTAAAGCAGGGTGTTAAGCAGCCAACGCCCGAAGATTCCGCCCTCATAGGTGAACACTTCACGCAGGTTGTCCCAGAGGGCGAACTTATGCCCAAAGGCCAAGCCGAAGGTGCCAATGAAGTCCGACTGGGTCTTGGTGGCATTGATAACCAGCCAGATCAGAGGAAACAGGCAATAGAGTGCGAATATCCCTGCAACGAGAGTCAGCAGCCAGCTGCGTCGCGGATTGTCCGGATTGGAGAATCCCGTTCGAGCTGCCCTTCGACGCTCCGCGCGCTCATCACGTGCGACGCGCCGAGCACGCATACGCTCAGCCTTGGCCCCGTCGGTAGTCCTGGAATCAACCGTACTCATTGCATCTGCTCCTTCATACCCCTGAGCTGGACGGCGTAGGCAGCGACCATGGTGATAATGGCCATGACGATGGCCAAGGCCGCCGCGTAATTGCTTTGACCGCCCATGAAGCTCAGGTTGTAGGCATACATGTTGGGGGTGTAATAGGTGGTGATCGCATTGCCTGGAACCATGGTCTGCAACACCGAGGGCTCATTGAAGAGCTGGAAACTGCCGATGATGCTGAAAATGACCGTGATGACCAGGGAGCTCCTGAGCTCAGGAACCTTGATGCTGCGCACGATCTGCCACTCCGAGGCCCCGTCGATGGCCGCTGCCTCATAGAGCGAGTGCGGCACAGTCGACAGCGAGGAATAGAAAATCAGCATGTTGTAGCCCGTGAACTCCCAGGTATTGATGTTGCCAATGGCAGCCAGAAGCACACTGGGCTGCAGAACGTCGATATGCGTGCCCAGCCATTGATTCAAGGAACCTACCATCCCGTACTTGGTGCCGTAGATGAACCCCCACATCAGAGCCGCGACCACAGCTGGCACTGCATAGGGCAGGAAGGTGGTGATTCTGAAGAAGCGCGTGCCATGCAGCTTGAGCGAGTCCAGGGCCAGCGCCATCAATGCCGCCAGAAAGAGCATGATAGGCACCTGGACCACGGTGAAGAGCGCCACACGGCCAACTGATGACCAGAACTGCTTGTCCTTGATCAGCCTGGCGTAATTGGCCAGTCCCACAAAGACGTTCCCTCCGATCATGCGCTTCTCGTACAGACTCAGGTAGATGGCATAGAGCACCGGCAGGACGAAAACGAACACGAAGACCAGGACAAAGGGTCCCATGAACTTCCATCCACGCCAGTCGGGCCTGTGAGGCCGCTCCCCAGCGTGACTCTCTTCGGTTCCGCCAGGGTCTTGAGCCCGTACGGGGGCTGGAACCCGCACAGTCGAACCTTCGACTTCACTCATGATGCCTCTCCTTCTTTCCTGTCGCTGGCCGGAGGCGACCATGGTCAGCCGCCTCCGTCATCACTCACTTATTGACCTGGTACCCCTGCTGGTTGCCGTGATCCACCAGCTTCTGCTGATAGTCCTCAAAAGCCTTCTCCAGCGTGGTCTGCTTCATGTAGGCCTTGCCGATGGAATCTCCGTAGGTTGACTGGGCGAAGGGGTTGTAGGGCAGATACTGGAACTTGGAGACCTTGAGGTTGGCTGCATCGGTCAGCACCTTGTTGACCTCCTGACCTCCGAAGTACTCGTTCTTCTTGCTGGTGAATTCAGTCGAGCTCAGGATGCTTTTCAGCGAGGGGAAGCTGCCCTGGTCAGCCATGACCTGAGCTCCCTTGCCGTGCGTCAGGTACTCTGCGAACTTCCAGGCGGCAGCCTTGTTCTTGGCTTTCTTGGGCACGACAAGAGCCGAACCACCGTCCTCTGCGGACACACTGTCCCCCTCTTCCCACTGGGGCAGAGGCGCGACCCTCCAGTTGCCCTTCTGATCGGGTGCGCCGGACTCCAGATTGGTGGGCATCCAAGCACCGATGGTCAACGAAGCCACCGACCCATCATTAAGCGCCCTGTTCCAGTCATCGGACCAGTTGGCGGTCTTGGTATCGAGCAGGTCTTCGTCGATCAGCTTCTGCTGAAAATCGATATACCGCTTCATGCCGGCATCCTTGGTCATGTTGATGGTGATCTTGTCGCCATCGACCTTCCATGGGTGGGCCCCAGCCTGCCAGGCCTGTGCGGTGAATGGCTGATAGGCGTTCTTATCACCGGCGTTGTTGGTGATGTAGGAACCAACAGCTCGGATCTTCTTGGCATCCTGGTAGTACTCATCCCAAGTCTTTGGAGGATCGGGAATGCCAGCCTTATCGAAGACCGCCTTGTTGTAGAAGAAAACCTCGGGGCCAGCATCAATGGGTAGAGCATAAGGCTTGCCGTCGTACTGGACCTTGTTCCAGGGCCCCGGGGTGAAGTCGTCAGCAAACTTGTCGGCCCCATAATCCGACAGGTTTTCCAAGTTATCTTCAATCGCAAACTGCTGGACGGTAGGATCCTCCAACATGGTGACATCGGGAATGCCCTTGCCTGCAGCGACTGCGTTGGACAAGGCCACCTGAGTGTCACCGGCAGTGCCGGTGTTGTTGTACTTCACAGTGATGCCGGGGTTGTCCTTTTCAAAAGCAGCAATGGTCTCCTTGATACCATTGCCCCAGCCCCAGAAGACTATACGTCCAGAGGCCTTGCTGGTGTCCGCTGGCTTCGTTGCTGATCCAGACCCGCTGCTTCCACAGGCAGCGAACGATGCCAGGGCGACCATGGTGACACCCATGGTCAGGATTTTCCGTGCTGAATTCATGATGAACCTTTCGATGTTTGTAAAAACCACGTGCTTAATAAGGTTTTGGCGCCCTACTCCTTCCAACCGTTGGTACAACTGTGTACCAACGTGTTACTCAGTATAACCCATAGCCTTGGATTGTCAATTCCGCTCAATGAGACGTCGCCGACAGTACACGGCTACGACCATGGACAGAATGCCCGCCAACAGGCAGCTCGCTACGAAAATTGGAGTGCGGCCGATAGCGATGCCCGTTGCAGCCAAAGTGGCGGATAGACCGCCGCTGCCAGCTGCAGGACGGAGGGGTAGAGATTGGTCTGAATTCACAGAACCGGACGCGGAACCCCCAGGGCCTGCCGGCGTACCATTTCCGTCGTGATCGACCACGTCATTGGTCTCATCCCCCTTTTCAGGCACACCTGTCAGGGACACGTCATCCACATGCAGGGTCTGGCCCAAACTGCCGGAGGCTTCAATAGTGATTTTGGTATGCCCGCCGGGCAGATCGAGCGGTAAGGAGGCCTGCTTCCAGTCTGTGCCGGTAGAGGCAGCCAGGTCAATCTCCGAGGTCTTCCCGCCGGATTCAATCGCGATCCTGGCCTGGTCCACGCCTTTGGGGTTCGCATAGGAGAGTTTCAGCAGGAAACGGCCGGCGTGCAGGGGAACATGACCTGGTTCATCCAAATCCTGGACAATGGAGGCGCTCCGGGATCGTCCAGGGGCGAATCGCAGATCATAGTCGCCCACTCGCCCATAGGCATCGGCTATATTGTTCACGGCATCTGGATTGACCCGCCGCCATCCGGCGATATCGGCAATCACGTTGCCGTCCTTGTCCCGATACCCCTGTTCACCCACCGAAACCCTGTCCGCTTCGAATGAACCGTTGAGCACATAGTCATTGGCATCGTCAACCGACCAAAGGCCGGTATCGGCATCCAGCTTCCACCGACTCATGGAATTGAAGCGAGGCGTGCCGGAATCATCAAAACTCAGCGGATTCCACTGGTTGTATCCAAGCCCATTACCCGCAAAGTCAGCCCATCGATCGCCGCAGTGAATGACGGTCTCTGCTCGGCTGCCGTGCAAGGTGTAGTAAAAACCGGTCTGAGTGATGTGGCCGAAATCCGCTCGGCTGCCATCCATGATCACCGTCTGATTGACGGGCTGATAGGGACCAAACAGATGATCTGCTACCTGAAAATGAATTCGGGATGCATCCCACCCGAATAGATCGGAACCAGCCAGATAATACCGGCCAGCATGCTTGAAAAGCGCATTGCCTTCACGCCCGAAGCCCTGGTAGAGCTTGGTAGGTTCAAGCAAATCCACCTTACCCCCCTTGGCCCCTATTCTGGCCGCCCAGACACTGCCACGGCCACGGCCATAGGAATAAATCAGATAACCTGTGCCGTCCTCATCCTGGAAGACACTCTGGTCACCGGTATTGCTGGTGCCCAGCCCGTAATCTCGCATGTCAATACGCCTCTGGGCTTTGAACGGTCCAGCAGGCGAATCGGCTGTAGCGATCATCACCTTTTTGTCGAAATTGCGACCCGTTGCATCCGTTGGCATTTCATGCTGGATAAGCATGGCATAGGTGTGCAACTCAGGGACATAAGCAACTCCCATCCTGCACACCCAACCCGCACGACGGCCACCAAAGTCACTGGAGAATGCATCAGCCTGCGCCCTATCCAACGCCACGCCTTGATATCTCCAATCGGTCAGATTCGTGGATTTGTAGACATCCACAGAGATGAAATCATTGCCAGTGAGCGCATGGGTTGGATCCTGGCGATAAGTTTCAGCCTGGGAAAAGTGAACACCGTACCAAAAATGAGAGACCTTCCCCGTCGCGGGATCCGGGAAATCGAAAATTCCTCCGCCCTGCATATACATTGGATTACCGTCAGCGTCATCCCAAAAACGGTCATTGACGATCAGCCCACTTCCGCCTGCAGAATCGGACTTTTGCCCTGCTCCTTGAGCAGCAACCGCCTTTGGCGCTCCAAAGGACAAGCCCAAAATCATCGCTAGAGCGATAAGAAGAACGGCCAATCTGTGCCTTGCCAGCGTATGATCCCGAATACGGTTTCCGTTTCCCGCTATATACGCGCCGATATACTCATTCATAGCCAACCTCTCTGTTGCTGATGGTTGCGGCCATAGGCCCGAGGCAAATCGAAATCTATGCTGTTGATACAACTGTGTATCAAACTGCAACAATGCTATCACACCTTAAGAGGTCCAGTTCAGTGCAGAAAGTCAGGCTATCAAGCACCTACGCGAATAGACCCTTACATGGCAATCAATTCCGTCTGTCAGCCAAGGCCAGCGATCAGCGATCCTGCGGGAGGGGCTGGCCCGGGCAGGTGTGCAGAACGGCCAGCATGGCCTGTTTTTCCGAGCTGGTGACACTCAGGGAATACTTGTCCTTGACTCCTATCTGACGGGCCACATACGAGCACTGATAGTCCTTGTTCTCGGGCAGCCAGTAGTCGGCCGAGGCGCTCCCCTTGGCCTGGTTGGCCGGGCCGTCCACAGCAAGCAGATTGTAGGGGTCGTTGCCAAACCGATAGCGGCGGGCCGTGTCCCACTTGCTGGCTCCTGACCGCCAGGCATTCTCCAGAGCGACCACATGGTCGATCTGCACGGCCGAGCTGGTTTTCGGCCCTCTGACGAATTCGATGGTTCGCCCGGTATAGGGATCCTGCAGACGACCGCTGGCCACCTTGCACCCGCCGGGAGTAGTGGTACGCAGGTCAGTCAGGTCGCGGGTCAACACATCCTCGCGCACATTGCAGCCGTTGCCATCCTCATCCGTCTCCTTGAAGCCGAAGGAATCACGCCGGTACTGGTGGCCAGGGCGGGCATGATCGTCCACTGTCAGACTCTGCAGGGTCTGGGCCGCATCGCCGGTTGCCGTATATCGGCCGGTCAGCCGTCCGACTCCACCATTGACCCTTGGCAATATCAGACCGATGGTGATGCCCAGGACCACAGCCACCACCAGAAGAATCAGCACCCGTTCCGTGAGCGATTCACGACGGAAGCGGGCCGGTGCGGGATTGCGCCAGACAGAACCATACCGGCTGCGGCCTCGATACCGATATCTTCTGCGTCTCGGACCGGTCATCTACCGCCGATACCTCCTATGTCGACTGCTTGCATGAATCATCCATCATAGCGGTCAGGCGTAGGCGTAGGTCATCGGGTCGTGTCCTGCACGCACGGGGGAGTCCATGGCATCGATGGCGGCATGCTCCTCAGGGGTCAGGCTGAAGCCGAACAGGTCCAGGTTCTCCGCCTGCCTTTCCCGGTGAACAGATTTGGGGATGATGATGGTCCCGTTCTCGATGTGCCAGCGCAGCACCACCTGGGCCGGCGTGACCCCGTGGGCCTGGGCGATTTGCTCCAGCCTTCCGCCTCCGGCTGTCAGATCTGCGCCACGTGCCAATGGCGAGTATGCTTGGACGGCGATGCCATGCTCCTTGCAGAAGGCGGACACCGTGCGCTGCTGCCAGCTGGGGTGCAGCTCGATCTGATCCACGGCAGGGTACTCCCCCGTCTCCCTGTGTAACCTCTCCAGATGCTCTGGCAGGAAGTTGCAGACCCCCAGGGTCCGCACCCGCCCCTCATCGCGCAGCCGATGGAATGCACGCCAAACCTGGTCGGCCCGCCAATCAAACGGCGTGGGCCAATGGATCATATACATGTCGACATAGTCGGTGCCCAGCAGAGCCAGCTGGCGGTCGAAAGCCCGCAGGGCACTGTCATAACCTTGTTCGGAATCACGCAGCTTGGTAGTCAGCCACAGGTTGGCACGCTCAGGTCCGCTCTGGCAACCGAAGGCCTTAAGGCCACGGCCCACGCCTCCTTCATTGCGGTAGCCCGCTGCCGTATCGATGTGGCGATAACCCAGTTCCAAGGCGGATTGCACTACTCCAGCGGTTTGATCATCGTCGATCCTGAGCACGCCCAGGCCCACCTGCGGAATGCGATTGCCGTCAGACAATTGGATGTCAGGAACTGCTGTCATGGTCCACACCTTCCCAGGATGCCGCCCAGCAGTCTGCCGGGCCATGCTCGCTCCATTCTAGAGCCAGGCAAAAGCCCGGCTGCAACAGAACAGTCCTATGTGGTCGAACCTGCCCGCTCATGCACCGGCTCAGAATTTGCTGATGCTGAAGAAGTACAGCAGGTGGGTATCGAACCAGTGGTAGCCAAGGTCGAATACGGGCAGCAGGCTGATCTTCATCATCATGCCGACCGTGCCCCAGGCGAAGAACAGGCCGAGCACAGCCAACAGCCACATGAAAGCGCTGCAGATTCGTCGGGTTTTGATCAACCGGCGACGGCGTGTGGCTTCTGAACGGGTCTCCTGCTCATGGCTGACCATGATCGTGGCCAGCGGCTCCCCCATGGTCCCCGGTCCGGTCGCCCGAGATTCCAGATGCTCCATTTGCTCCAGCTCGTGACGGCAGTTGCGCCTGCGACGTGAAAGCAGGTACCAACCCACAAGGCAGGCCAAAAACAGGGCCAGCAGCACCCAGACCATGTAAATGGGCGCCCCTTCAGGTTGAGTCGGTGGCACGTCGTCGCCGATATAGTGCCCACGCACGATCAGGCGGTGGGAATTGACGCCATAGGGGTAGCAGGTCAGCAGGGTCACATAGTTGGAATTCTGGATTGGCTGCAGTGCGCTGACATCGGTGGGCTCAATGATCTTAATCTGATCTACCTTGTAGCTCATATGCCGTTTGAGGACACGTATCTGGAAGACGTCCCCCTTGCGCAGCTGCGTTAGGTTATCGAACAACATGTAGCCGACTTCGCCGGTGTGTCCAGTGATGACGGAGTGGATGGTTCGGTTGTCTGTAGGCACGTGGGTGGTGGCGATGTGCCCTGTGCCATCCTTGAGCACGGCATCACTGGTGCCGTGCCGCACGGGCAGCTTAACATTAATTTTGGGAATCTCCACATAGGCCATCATGCCCTTGCCGTCTACATTGAGGATTTTGTAGTAGCGACCCAGTGGTTCCTTGACTTCCTTGTACTTGAAGGGGTCCCTCAGCGTAGGCTTGCCTAATTCCTCGTCGTACTTCTTGGCATCGCGCCACATGGCTCTGCGCTGTGCAGGCGAGAGAGCATCCACGATCTGGTCGTAGTTGTCTACTGCGGTGGAATCCTTGGAATAGTTTACATATGCCGCCAATAGCGGGTATAGGAAGATTGCCAGACCAATCAGGAAGGCCAAGGTCTCCAGGAGACCGAACCCTCGCCCTGACTTGCTAGCCTTGCCAACGTTCTTGGCCTGCTTATCTGCAGTAGCAGCTGCCTGACCTGCGTCGCCATTTTGGCTTGCACCCTGGGCATGATTGCCTGAAACGACAATTATCGGAGCCGACGTTGTAGCTTGGCCAGGGACAGACACAGGAGCTGCAACAACATCTGCATCATCCGATTTTGAAGCTCCACGATCCTTAGGCGTTGCCGAAGGCGGATAGGAAGGCGGCACATCGGAACCAGGAGCATAGGTAGGCGGCATCTCCGCTTGCTCAACAGGCTCGTCTGACGGGGATGATTCAGTCGGAATGGACTCATAGGCAACATCAGCGTTGCCGATGGCATGAACTGGGCTCATAGTAGCGGAGTCAGTATTCTGGTCCATCTATAGCCTTCCTCGTGCTGCACTTCAAATAGTCCAGTTGATAGCTTTTGACATACAAGGACCGGCGGCACCTATATGATACCGCCGGTCCTTACGCATCCTCACAGATGCCTACAATGCCTTTTGATGGCATCACACCGACATGGGCACGCGAAAACCTAGCGTTCATTCCTGTTCCAGGAACGTGCGACTATCGCCAAGTACAGGCCCATCATGGCCAAGATCATAAGCAGAACGCCCGGCGCTACCATGGATACACCGGTAGCGGCAAGCCTGCCTGGTCCTGGTCGCACTACTGGCACGACCTGAGGCACGTCCACAAGCTTGGGGCTAATGGTCACATCATAAAGCGGATGGACTTCACCCTGTTCGCGGTAAAGCGGCAACTGCACGACCACTGGGTCGGCTTTTACCTTTGCATTCTTGGGTGTGGCCACCAGAGTTACCAGCCAGTACGAGGCGTGGAAATAGTCACCGTCGAAAACAGCAGGACTTCCGCCTGTCAGACTGGGTACGTCTGAATCGAGCTGAGCTCCTGTAAGCCAAACACCTTGCGATTTCGCTTCGGATGCGTTTGTTATGGTGCCTTCTTGATCAGAGACACCGTAGTATTCAGCGGGTTGTGTCTTGTCCTTGAAAGCATCTGGGTTGGCTGCCACCTCGTTACTGATGGCCGCCTGTGCCTTATCAGCGCCAGGATTGTGGTCTAGTGCCTCCACCCGGCTCTTCAGAGTACCAGCATCCAGCCTCAGGGCACGAAAGACATATCCTGCTCCAGCAGATACAGGAGCACTCGGCAGGATGTCGTTCTGACCACCTTGACCTGAATGCCCTCTCTTGAGTTGCACCGTCAGGGTCGGGTTGACCGTCTCCGCCTCTGCCGCCGGCGTCATATCGAAAGCGGTGAGGCCTAAGCAGGCCAAGGCCGCGATCAGACAGGGCAGGACCCGGTGGGTGAGGCATTTCGGCAAGGCAATTCCCTTCATAAACCTTCCCTTCCAAGGCCGCCTTTCGACGACGTGGTTGCGTCAGTTCTGCTGATCCAAAAACCAGACCAGCATCCCGACATGTGCGGACCGCAGAAGTTCAACGTTCCGTATTAAAATGGCGGACGATTCACGGAGGAACCGTCCGCCATCGGGTCACCTCACATGATTCTTGATGTGACCGTGATCATCAGGCCCGGGCGGCGTTATTGCGCCGATTGCGGGCGTAGAGGGCACCACCCATGATCAGGGCACCGACAACCAGCAGCAGCAGGATGCCACGACCACCAGTCAGGGGCAGGGCCAATGGTGAATCACCATCAGTAGTCGCATAATGCATCAGATAAGTTTGGACTGGCACATTATTAAACTTCATCTCCTGGCCACCAGCAGCCGTTATATCCGCAGGTGCCTTTCCGAACTTGCCGAATGACAGCTTAGAATAATCGGGCTGAACCGTGGCATGAGGCCCATACAACTGTGCTATGTCCTGCTCAGTCTTACCTGCATCCTTAAACGTCACCTTCTGGAAGGGGAAGCCAGGGCTACGCCAGCCATTGGGAGTCTTGGTCTCGAGCAGCCACCAATCGCCAGCTTGCACCGTCTTACCAGGATCTCCAGCAGCCTTTGGTGTTGGTGTACTCGTTGCAGCGCCAAAGATAGGCAATGCAGCAAATGCCACCACACCCTTGTCGTTAGCGGTAGCCTTGTAGAGCTCGACACCAGACGGCAGCGTCTCAGCAGTGGTATAGAAGTTGCCATCGGAGGCAAGATACTTGTCTGACTCGGCTTGCGACTTAACCAGACGGAACTCAGACCCAGGCAGAGCTGCAAACTTCGATGCTTTATTCTTCACATTACCGAAGGCAACGACACCGTTGATCAAATTCGTATGTTCAGGAATAGGATCTTGGTGTTTACCGCTGCTATCAAGGTTTTCGATGAAATCAGAAGCTGCATCGTTGGCAACACCATCAGTGCCAGTAGAATCACCATTTCCGGTTACCTTGGCATCATAATAGATATTGAGCCGGAAAGATGGGGCATCGAAACCCTGTACCTTGCTAAGAGCCTTGAAGAAGTTGAACTGATAATAAGAGACGTCTTTACTTGGCACATCATTTGCAAACATCTTCTTACCAGTAACCAGGCTATCAGGATTTTCTGTAGGTGTTGCCTCGGTGTAATCCGTATCCTTTTCGAGTTCTACAGGTTTAGGAGTAGTGCCATCGGATTCGAGCTTAACAGTGAAATTACTAACCAACTTTAGGGAGCTCGACATCCGATCTACAATAATCAGATCCTTGCTATCGCCCTGTAATTCACTAACATCAAGCTTGCCATCATTCTGAGTCTTCTTGCCAGCGTTGTAGAGCCTCTGCGACAGCTTGTAAGAAACCGTATCACCGGCGACAGCTGTCCGCTGAGGCTTCGGGTTACCTTGCAAATCTTTGACGGCCTGCACGGTCTTGGAGAACTGTGTGGTGTTCATGTTCTTCGGATACAGGTGCAGATTATAGATATATCCTTGAACCTTATTTGCAGTATTGGTGTCGTCGGTGAGCGAAGTGGCTGCATAGGGCAGGCCGAAGAATGAGGGTGCCGCGTCTGCATACTTCGAAGAATCAATCTTGTTTGGATTATCCTGGTTAAAAGCCCACGACTTTTCACGATTTTCCTGGAGGATGTACCAATGGTTGGCTCCTGCCGGGAAGGTGGCTTCTGCCGTACCATCAGCCGGCATAGCCCCGCCGTCACCGGCCGGGTACCACTTAGTGATTACACCCTGGCCGTCAGTCACACCGGCATACGTTTTCTGGACACTGTATGTACTTGGAGTCATTGGATCGATGTCAGCCAAATTACCTGACGTAGACGTGACATCCAAGACATTGAAAGTGACGTCCTTAGCGGGAACCAGATCTGCCTTCGAACTCAAAACGTCAGCATCTTTAGAGGAACCCGTGGGGCTGTACCCCTGAACCAACGACAGGTACTTGGTGACTGTCAGCTTAGGATTCACTGTTGATTGCAGCGGACCCGGCCTGAAGTCATCTTCGGCATTATATCCGTAGGTCTCAGCGGCTGAAGCGTGGGCGGCAGGCAAAACTACCATGCCCGCCAGGAGCGTCGCTCCGGCAACCGCCAAGCCTAAAAGCTTAGGGAGCCTTATCCCTTCATTATCTCGTTGCATGTGCATGCACGCATTCCCTTCTTTGTTAATAGGCACAGGATGGCCAGGCACATCTTCGCCTCCCCAACCGATCACTTCCCCGACTCAGGGGGGTGGGCAATATGTCAACTTTGGGACATGCCACTGTTCCCATTGCCTAATCATCACTGTACCGACAAAGTAGGGACAACGCAAACCGACAAGCCGAATGTCAAAGGCCCCACCACGTGTGTTGTGGCAGGGCCTTGCAATCTGTCCTGAAACAGGCGATCAGTGCCGGTTGTCCAGCCGATGGTAGAGCTCGGCTGCACGCAGATCGGCCTCAAAACGGCGCGGTTCGGTGTTCTCGTCGATGACGGCGAGCTCCACGCCGGCCATCCGGGCGAAGTCCTCCCAGGCCTCGCGACCCACGGTGGTGGTCATGCAGGTATGGTGGGCCGCGCCGGCGCGCAGCCAGCACTCAGCCGAGATCTTGAGCGAGGGCCGGGGCTTCCAGAGGGCACGTGCCACAGGCAGCTTGGCCAGGGACCCGCCTGGCTCGACCACATCCACCACGTTCATGACCAGGCGGAAGCGTTCGCGTACATCCGCCAGGGAGACGACCACGGCATCAGTGCAGGGAGTGGCCGTGAAGACCAGACGCACCGGGTCCTCCCTGTCGCCGATGGACAGGGGGTGGATCTCCAAGCGGGGCCTCCCCTCAGTTAGCAGCGTGGGCGAGACCTCCAGCATGTGGGCGCCCATGATCTCCTCGTGACCGGGCACGAAGTTGTAGGAATAGTCCTCCATGAGCGAGCAGCCGCCCTTGAGCCCGTAGCCCATGACGTTGCCAATCCGAATAAGGACCGAGGTCTTCCAGTCGCCCTCTGCCGAGAATCCGTACCCGTCAGCCATCAGCCGCTGGGCTCCAACGCCGGGTAGCTGATGCAGGCCTCCCAAATCCTGGAAGTTGTCTACGGCAGCAGTGGCGCCCACCTCTTCCATCATGGCCCGCATGCCGAGCTCCTCGCGGGCGGCCACCACCAGGGAGTCGTACCGGGAGTCCAGAAGTTCGGGAGCCACCTCATAGTTGCGCTTGTAGTCCTCGATCAGATCCTTGACCTGGTCGTCGGTGACGGCGTTCACATGGTCCACCAGCTCGTTGACCGGCCAGGTGTTGACGGAGACGCCGAAGACCCGCTCAGCCTCGGTCTTGTCGCCCTCGGTGACGGCGACGTCGCGCATGTTGTCGCCCCAGCGGCAGACCTTCATATTGTTGGCGGCATCCCAGCCGGCGCAGGCGCGCGCCCAGACGCCGATCTTGTCGGCAACCTCGGGGTCGGTGTAGTGGCCGACCACAATCTTGCGCGGGATTCCCAGCCTGGTCAGAATGTAGCCGAACTCACGATCGCCATGGGCTGACTGGTTCAGGTTCATGAAGTCCATGTCGATGGTATCCCAGGGGATTTCCACATGGTGCTGGGTGTTCAGCTGCAGGAGCGGCTTGCGCAGCTTCTCCAGGCCCCTGATCCACATCTTGGCCGGGCTGAAAGTGTGCATCCAGGCCACCACGCCGATGCAGGCCGGGTTCGACGAGGCATCGACCATGAAGTTCAGAATGGAATCCGAATCCTTCAGGGTGGGCTTCAAGACCAGCTTGACCGGAATCCGACCCGAGTCATTGAGTGACTTGGCGATGTCCGCCGCCTGGACGCCCACCTGGCGCAGGGTCTCCTCGCCGTAAAGGTCCTGCGAACCAACGGCGAACCAAAGCTCCTTGCCCTCGAAGGGATTTTTCATGCTCATACTTCTTGCTCCTTTGCTTGTGCTTTCCGGCTCAGTGCTGGCCGTAGACGTGCTGGTACCGGTCGTTGAGCTTGGCTATGTCAGCCGGATCGATGGGCTTGGGCGTGCCGATTTGCTCGGCTGCCCAGACCGTGTGGGCCACCTCTTCGGTCATGGCCGCCGCCTTGACTGCAGCCTCCGCATCCGTTCCCACAGTGAAGGGCCCATGGTTGCGCATGAGCACGGCCGGGCAGCCCGGGTGATCCTTGAGCGTATCAACCACGCCCTTGCCGATGGCCTCCGAGCCGATCAGCTCAAAGGGACCCACCGGTACGGGGCCGCCGAACTCGTCGCCCATCATGGTCAGCACGCAGGGAATGTCCCTGCCGGTGGCCGCCCAGGCGGTGGCATAGGTGGAATGGGTGTGAACCACGCCGTAGACCTCTGGCATGTGCCTGTAGATATAGGCATGGGATAGCGTGTCCGAAGAGGGGGCCTCGGCGCCGTCCACAACATTGCCATCCAGATCGGTGACCACCATGGATCCCGGGGTCAGGTGCTCATAGCGCACCCCCGAGGGCTTGATGACCATCAGATCGGCAGAGCGCAACCGCTGCGAAACGTTGCCCGCCGTCCAGACCACCAGATTCCACCTGGTCAACTGCGCATGCAGGGTGGCCACCTGCTCGCGCACCAGTTTCACCTCGTCGCGCACCTCGGGCGAATAATCAGCCAAGGACACCATCAGCAACTCCTTTTCCCGGCCCGATCCCGCTGATCCGGCCGCTTGACGTTTTCAGCTCCCGGTCTCATCCCTGCAGGGGGATGGTCTTCACGGCCGCCTGCTCGATGGGCAGGCCCTTGGTGAAGCGGTCGAAGAAGGTTCTGAATCCCTTTACATCAGCCGGATCCGGCTGCTCTGTTGTGGACTGGACACCCGCAAAGACATTGGCATCCAGGTAGTCGGCCAGGGTCTGGTCGGCATGACCCAGATAGTCGGCCAGGACGGCCATGCCCCAGGCGCCCCCCTCCACAGCGGTGGACATGACCTTGATGGGGGCATTGAAGGCGGCGGCCAGGATTCGCTGGGCCACCTTTGGGGTGGCGAAGATGCCGCCGTGACCGACCATGGTGTCCACCTGGACATGCTCCTGCCGGGTCATCACATCCATGCCGATGGTGACCGGCGAGAAGGCCGAGAAGAGCTGGGCCCGCATGAAGTTGGCCAGGGTCATCCGTCCCTCGGGGCCGCGGGCAAAGACGGGGCGGCCCTCCTCCAGGCCAGCCAGGAACTCCCCGGAATAGAAGCAATAGTTGATCAACCCGCCGGCGTCCTTATCTCCCTGGAGCGCCTGGTTGAACAGGGTGGCGTAGAGCGCATTCCCCTTCAGGTCCAGACCGGCGGCCTTGGCGAAGTCCCCAAACAACCCAACCCAGGCGTTCAGGTCCGAGGTGAAGTTGTTGGCATGGCTCATGCCGGCCGGATCCCCAGCCGGTGTGGTGACCGGATCCACCTCGGGGTGGAAGTCACGCAGGGGATGCTCCAGAACCACCATGGCGAAGATGGATGTGCCCGCAGACACATTGCCGGTGCGGGGACGAACCGCGTTGGTCGCCACCATGCCGGTTCCCGCATCACCCTCGGGCGGAGCCATGGGCACGCCGGGCTGCAGCTGACCACTGGGATCGAGCAAGGCGGCACCTTCTGCGGTCAGTGCCCCCGCGTCGCTGCCGGCGGTCAATGGCTCAGGCAGCAGGTCGTGGATGTCCCAGGGCTGGGCCTGGACCTGGGGCAGTCGGGAGAAGATGTCCAGCAGGCCTTGGTCGAACTCCTTGCGCGAGGAATCGATGGGGAACATGCCCGAGGCATCACCGATGCCGATGACCTTGCGGCCGGAGAGCCTCCAGTGCATGTAGCCGGCCAGGGTGGTAATGTAGGCCACCCTGGGCACATGCTCTTCGCCATTCAGAATGGCCTGGTAGAGGTGGGCGATGGACCAGCGCTCGGGAATATTGATCTTGAAGGCCTGTGAAAGCTCCTCGTGGGCCTGACGGGTGTTGGTGTTGCGCCAGGTGCGGAAGGGCACCAGCAGCTGGCCATCCTTGTCGAAGGCCAGGTAGCCGTGCATCATGGCCGAAATTCCCATGGCACCGATCTTGGTCAGCGTCACCCCGTACTGGCGACGGACATCCTCGGCCATGGCCGCATAGGCCGCCTGCAGACCCTGGTGGATCTGGTCCATGGAGTAGGTCCAGAGGCCGTCCTCCAGCCGGTTCTCCCACTCGACATCCCCGGTGGCCAGCGTCCGGTAGTCATGGTCAATCAGCACAGCCTTGATGCGGGTGGAGCCGAATTCGATGCCCAGACTAGTCGCGCCCTCCTTTAATTCACTCACGATGACGCCTTGTTCGCCAACAACCATGTCTGCTCCTTTGCCTGATATGTTAACGCTCACATAGCCTGGTTACGATTGTAACCGAGACCAAAGCATCAGGCAAACCAGCGGGTGCTAGCCAACAGTGGTCAAAGGCGCTTGATGGCGTAGCCCAGTGACCGACGCTGAATCACATCCGCCTGGATCAGTCCCACCCCATGGTGGGTGACCGGGAAGTCCACCGGCTGCCCCTGGTGAAGAAGGGCCAGGACCTGCCGCATGGTGGCCACCCCCAGATCCTCAAAGCGGGGACGGACCGTGGCCAGCGGCGGATACATGTTGTCTACCGTGGGTACATCGTCGAAGCCCACCAGACTGATGTCACTGGGAATGCGGATGCCATGCTCCTGCAGGGACCGGGCCACGCCCACAGCCTGATTGTCATTGGCAGTGACCACGGCTGAAGGCAGGGAGGTACCGCTCATGCCCCGCTGATCGATCAGGTGGTTCATCAGCGTGTAGGACTCCCCTGCCTCCCAGCTGCGGGCGTGGACCACGGCTGTTCGTATGCGGCAGCGAGCGCAGGCCACCTTCCAGGAGGCCAGCCGGGTGGCTGCATCCCGCCACTGCGCAGGTCCGGCCATGTAGAGCACCCGCCTATGGCCCCGGGAGACCAGCAGTCGGGCCAGCCGCTGAACGGCACCCCACTGGTCGATTCCGGTTAGGGCAATACGGCCGTCACCCCGCCTGCGGCTCAAGGCCTCTTCGACGCTGGTGATGCCATGCGTGGAGGTGACGATGACCCGGGGCTGGCTCACCTCAACCTGGCAGGCGGCCTGGAACATGGTGTCGGTCGGCGTCAGAAAGATGAAGGCATCCACATTCTGCTCCAAGAAGGTGCCGCAGAGTTCCTGGAATCCGGCAAGCGTGCAGGCCGACTCGTCCACCATCATGACCGACATGAACAGTCCATGGGAACGGGCCACGGTCTCGATGGCCGTGATTGACGAAACAGGCCCGAAGAGACTGACACCGCCAGCCACCAGTCCGATGGTCCGGCTGCGGCTGGATGCCAGGGCCCGCGCAGAGTTGCTGGGACGGTAGCCCAGCTTCCTGATGGCCTGCTGGACCTTGATCCGGGTGGCTGGAGAAACGTCCTTAGAGTTGTTGATAACCCTGGACACGGTCTGGTGAGAAACCCCGGCCAGCCGGGCAACCTCGAACATGGAGGGGCGTTTGGACCGTGACCTGCCCCCGCTGCCTGCGGGCATGTGACCTTCTTCCGATAGCCGTGTCGACCGTTCCGATATTAGCCCCTGCCGGGACCGGACGAAGGCAAATGCCAGCTGACCCGGTGCAGACGGCTGGGCCCCAGACGGCGAATGGCCTCCAGGTGCGCAGGCGACCCATAGCCCTTGTTGTGCTCCCACTGGTAGGGGGCCAGGGCGGGATCGGAGGCAGCCAGCCGAACCATAAGCTGGTCACGGGTGACCTTGGCGATGACTGCTGCGCAGGCCACACTGGCACAGTGGGCATCACCCTTGACCTGGGTGGAAACCTTGGGCAGAACCGGGAGGTCAGGGGCGTCAAAACTGTCGGCTGCCGGTGTGATGTAGTCATGGGGACCGTCGAGGATGGCAGCCAGATTGCAGTCTGCTCCCAGGCCCATCCCATGCTCCAACTCGGCCAGCGCACGCAGGGCGGCGATGCCCAGGGCGTGGACGATGCCCCACTGATCGATCTCATGATTGGAGCAGGCCCCCACCGCCCAACCGGCAGCCCAGTCCTCCAGGTCACGGTACATGGCCAGTCGACGCGCAGGGGTCAGCATCTTGGAATCAGCCACCCCGTCAGGGACCTTCAGATGAGGCAGGTCGGCGGACCGGACCGCCACCACGCCGACCATGGCCGGACCCGCCAGGGCCCCACGGCCGACCTCATCCAGGCCCAGCACATACTCAGCTCCCTGGTCAGCCAAGGCAGCCTCGGTGGCCAGGGTCGGCAGGATCCGCCTCACAGCCGGTTCAGTCCTGCGTCGGCTCGGGCACAGAGTCGAAGACCTTGTGCTGGTTGTTGAGCAGCTTCCAGCTGCCCACCGGGTAATAGGTCAGCAGCGCGGTGCCCTTGATGTTGTCCATGGGGACCAGACCATTGTGGCCGTCGTCCTTGTGCAGGCGGGAATCGGCGGAGTTGGAACGGTTATCGCCCATGACAAAGACGTACCCAGGATCCACCTTGATTTTGAAAGCAAAGGAGCTGGGCTCCACTCCTGGACGCAGGTAGGAGCTCTCATCCAAGGCGACACCGTTGACGGTGACTGGGGCGCCATGACCCTTGCAGGCCACTGTGTCGCCGGGCATGCCGATCAGACGCTTGACCAGGTGACTGCCGCGAAAGCTGGGTGTGGACTCTTCGCCTAGCCAGTTGGCAGGATCAGTGAAAACCACCACATCACCTCGGCGGGGGGCCATCATGGACCTGGTCAGCCGGTGAGTGGTCAGGATTCTGTCTCCGATGCCAAGGGTGTTCTCCATAGAACCGGAGGGGATGACGTAGATGCTGACAAAAATATGCGCAGGATGGCGACGACGGCCAGCAAGGCAACCAGCTCGAACAAAAACTCGGGCAGGAAACCGCGCTCGCCCAGCCGCGGGTGACTGCCCTTGGTGGAGCCGCGCCCACCCGGGCGGTCGAAGGCATGACGGGGCGGCACCGGGGCTGAGGTGGCCTGCCTGCCGTCCGGGTACCAGAGTCCCGACGAGGTTGCTTCCTCATCCCGAAGGGCCATATCCACTCCTTGTCATCCGCCGGAACCCACACGCAAAAAGGTTCCGCATGCCTCATAGCGTACACACCCAAGCATGGAAAAACCCGGGAGCATTACATCCCGGGTGTTAGCGGCCAGGCCTGGACTGGGTCGCCCTGGCTGAATCCTACTTGTTGGACTCTGCCTTGTTGTCGCGACGCTCGACAATGCGGGCGGCCTTGCCGTGCAGCCCACGCAGGTAGTAGAGCTTGGCGCGGCGGACACGGCCGTGGCGCAGCACCTTGATGGAGTCAATCTGCGGGGAGTGCAGAGGGAAGCGACGCTCGACGCCCACGCCGAAGCTGACCTTGCGCACCAGAATGGTCTCGCGCACGCCGGAGCCCTGGCGGGCGATCACCACGCCTGTGAAAGCCTGGATACGGGAGTTATTGCCCTCAGTGATGTTGACGTTGACCTCGACCGTATCGCCGGGACGGAAGTCGGGGATCTGCTCCGCAGGCTTCATGTGGCTGGCGTCAAATTCCTGAATCGCGTTCATGCTGTTCCTCCATGGCCGCCGCACATCGACCCATGACATGGACCGCAACCACCAAAGGAGGCGATCCTCGACGGAACCCGACGGTCTGCCGTCGGGGGTGCCGATCCGCCGGAGCATCCGGCTGGACCTGAAAGGAAGGGAGCCCATGCGGCAGCTACCCTTCCGGCAAACAACTGTCCAATAATATACCACGAGCCGGACCTGCATGGGCCCGGCTGGACATTAGCGGCGGTGGGCCCGGTAGAAGGCAATCAGGGACTTAGTGGACTGATCCTGCTCGGCCAGCGCCTGGTCGTCCCGGGAGATGGCCGGGGTGATCTCGCGAGCCAGCTTCTTGCCCAGCTCAACGCCCCACTGGTCGAAGGAATCAATGCCCCAAACAGTACCCTCGGTCAGCGTGATGTGCTCGTAGAGGGCGATCAGCTCGCCCAGGGCTGCCGGGGTCAGCGCATCGCCGAAGATGGAGGTGGTGGGCCGGTTGCCAGTGAAGACACGGGCAGGGACGATAGCCTCCGGAGTGCCCTCGGCGCGGACCTCGTCGGCGGTCTTACCGAAAGCCAATGCCTTGGTCTGGGCCAGGAAGTTGGCCAGGAAGAGCTCATGCACGTCCTGGTCGCCGTCCTTGGCCGGGTTGGGAGTGTTGGCGAAGGCGATGAAGTCAGCGGGAATCAGGCGAGTGCCCTGGTGGATGAGCTGGTAGAAGGCGTGCTGGCCATTGGTGCCGGGCTCCCCCCAGAAGATTTCGCCGGTCAGGCTGGTCACCGGGGTGCCGTCCCAGCGCACGGACTTGCCGTTGGACTCCATGGTCAGCTGCTGCAGGTAGGCCGGGAAGCGGTGCAGATACTGGTCATAGGGCAGCACGGCGTGGGAGTGGGCGCCGAAGAAGTTGACGTACCAGACGTTGAGCAGACCCATCAGGGCAACTACGTTCCGATCCAGAGGAGTGGCGCGGAAGTAGCGATCAACGGTGTTGAAGCCCTTGAGGAACTCCTCGAAGCGCTCGGGGCCGATGGTGATGGCCAGGGAGGTGCCCACGGCGGAATCCACCGAGTACCGGCCGCCGACCCAGTTCCAGAAGCCGAAGACGTTGTCAGGATCGATGCCGAAGTCGCGCACCTTGTCCAGGGCGGTGGAAACGGCGATGAAGTGCCGACGGATGGCCTCGGCCGAAAGATCCTCGCCGTCCTTGGACAGCAGGCCACGCTCCCCCAGGCTCTTCAGAAGCCAGGCGCGGGCCTGGCGGGCGTTGGTTAGGGTCTCCAGGGTGGTGAAGGTCTTGGAGACGATGATGAAGAGCGTGGTCTCCGGGTCCAGATCGCGCGTCTTCTCGGCCAGGTCGTTGGGGTCAATGTTGGAGATATAGCGGGCGCTGATGCCGGCATCCGCATAGGGCTTCAGAGCCTCGTAGGCCATGACCGGACCAAGGTCGGAACCGCCGATGCCGATATTGACCACGGTGGTGATCCGCTTGCCGGTCAGACCGGTCCAGCTGCCCGAGCGGACCTGGTCGGCAAAGGCATAGATGCGCTTGAGGGTGTCGCGGACATCGCCCACCACATCCTGGCCGTCCACAATCAGTCGGCCGCGATCCTCCTCGGGACGGCGCAGGGCTGTGTGCAGAACGGCCCTGTCCTCGGTGTTGTTGATGTGCTCGCCGTTGAACATGGCCTCGATCCGCTCCTCAAGGCCGACCTCGCGGCCCAGCTGGGCCAGCAGGGACAGGGTCTCAGGCTGAATCAGGTTCTTGGACAGATCGATATAGAGATCACCCAGCTCGAAGCTGAGCTTTTCGGTGCGCTGCGGGTCCTTGGCGAACCATGCGCGCAGATCGATCCCCTGGCGCTGCATGTCGTCGAAGTGCTGGTGCAAGGCCGCCCAGGCCTTGGTGCTGGTAGCGTCCACTGGAGGATTGATGGCCATGGTTGTTCGGGTCCTTTCATGAGGTGATGCCCGGTCTACCGAGCACCCGGTTCTGTAACCCAAACTACTCACAAAAGCAGACAGAAGACAACAAAATCAGTCAATTTTCTTAACGGAGCCGGATCGCTGTCAGAGTATGTCGTCACAGCCGTACTGGGCCAGCTTGGCCACCATGTCCTTGACTTCCTGACTGCGGGCCCGGGGGGCCACCAGGAGAGCATCGGGAGTGTCGACGACGATCATGTCATCCACACCCAGAAGAGCAACCGTGCGTTCCGAGCCGGGCACGACCATGTCTCCGGCTGAATCCAGATACATGACCCGGTCGGCGTCTCCAAGGATCTTGATGTTGCGCCTGTTGGACGACGGCAGCAGGCCCGCCACTGAATTGAAGTCGCCGATGTCATCCCAATCGAAGCCCCCTGGAACAACCGCCACGCCACCAGCCGCCGATAGGGGCTCGGCTACGGCATAGTCGAAGGCGATCTTCTCGATGCTCGGCCAGTGCTCCTCCATGGCCTGGCTGCGGGCCTGCCCGCCCTGATCCCAGACCTGGGCAATGGCCATGACCGCGGCGTGGAGCTCAGGCTTGTAACGACGCAGGCAGTCCAGGAGCACCTGCGCTTGCATGACGAACATGCCGGCGTTCCATCGGTACTCCCCTGTAGACAGGTAGGCCTGGGCTGTAGAGGCATCCGGCTTCTCGACGAATTCGCTGACCAGGTGGGCATCCGGGGCGCCGGGAATGCGATCGGCCAGGGAGGGACCCTGGTGGATGTAGCCGAAGGCGGTGGAGGGACGAGAGGCGGCGATGCCGATGGTGGTCACATAACCGGCCCGGGCCGCTGCCACCGCCTGCCCCACCGAGGCTGCGAACGCTTTGTCGTCGCGGATAACGTGGTCGGCGGCGAAGGAGCCCACGATGATTTCCCCGCCGTGCCGCTGGGCCAGCACAGCAGTCGCCAGGGCTATAGCCGCCGTGGAATCGCGGGGAACAGGCTCGGCAAAGAGCGCGTCCTCAGCCAGATCCGGAAGCTGCTGGCGCACCTGGTCCACATGCCGCTGGCCAGTGGAGACGACCACATGATCGGCCCCGCAGATGCCAGCCAGCCGGTCAAAAGTACCCTGGATCATGGTTCTGCCTGACCCCAACAGATCATAGAGAAACTTGGGCCGGTCCTGACGGCTCAATGGCCAGAGCCGGGTACCCACGCCACCGGCCGGAATGACGGCATAGAAATCATTGAGATCCATACCTCCATTGTGTCAAGAAGCTTGTACACCCTCGGCCCGAAACCCAAAGCGTTTTTATCGCGCGCATCCAGTATGATGTAGCATGTTGTCTTCTTCCGGCAGGTCCGGACGGGAGGCGAAGGCCACTTTAGCTCAGTTGGCAGAGCGTCTCACTCGTAATGAGAAGGTCGACAGTTCGATTCTGTCAAGTGGCTCTTCCACCAGCTGCCCTTTCAATGGCAGGGTATGTCGTACGCGCGAGTGGCGTAATGGTAGCCGCGCAGGATTTAGGTTCCTGTGTCTTCGGACGTGTGGGTTCGAGTCCCATCTCGCGCACGGGTATTAAGAACAGGGCCTGCAAGAACAGGCCCTGTCTGATCCTGCCGGGATCAGTGGCGGCTTTCCTGCTTGTTCCTCAGGCAGGCCACGAAGCCCACCAGACCAAGGGCTATCAGCAGCATGATCTTGAGCATCGAAAGCGGCCAGCCGCCGGTAAGAGGCAGAGAGGACGTCGAGGGGCGGAATTCCAGCTCATGCGAAACTGACGCCGACTGGTTCCCGCCCTGGAACCTGCCTTGGGCATCAGGGCCCTCGGCATCGTCGGAAAGCACCTGAGCAGTAAACTCACCCTGGTTGACACCCTCAGGCGGAGTCGCCTGCCATGAACCCTGGTCCCCCACAATGACATCGGTGCTGTTGTTGCCATTTCCAGGCCAGGTTATCCGGACAGCGGTCCCCTTGGTCTCGGGAATCTTCCTGTCCCCGTCCACATACTTGTAGGCTTTGCCAGCCACTTGGAAGACGTCGTACCGCTCCAAGACCAGTGTGGTGGGTGTCATGTCGACCTTGCGCTCGATGGATGCCGGGTTCGAGCGTAGGTTCATCGGGTTGATCATCTCAACCTGGAAGGTATAGGTCTGCGTCTCGTCACTGCCGTTATAGCCAGCGAACTTGTCAGCAGGAATATCCAGCGACCAGGACCAGGTGGAATCCGCCGTCTTGGTCAAGCCCAGCGTAAGACCTGTCGCGGAATCCGCGACGGAAGACACCGTGCTGACCGCTGCATCCCTCTGGAAGGTGTTGGCCGAGGTGGTCACCAGGGGCGTCCAGTCCGAGTCAGCATTCTGCTTCATGGAAACAGCCATGCTAGAATCCGTCATCCCCAGCCCTCCCGAGGACCAGGCCGTATACACAGGCGACACCTCACCCTTGAATGTGACCACCGAATCCGCCGGGAGACTCCCGTTTACCGTATGAGGCACCGTGACCGAGAACTTGCTCGCATCCGGAACGTTCTCGCCTGAGACGAAATACGCCGTGCCGATATTCGAGAAGAAGGAGGTCAGGCCGAACCCGGAGATAGATTCAGTTACCCAGGCATGATAACGTCTGTAGCCGCTGTACTTGTTGCCCGGATCCGGGGACGAATACAGCTTGTTCGTGTCATGTATCCGCCAGGAGCCCCCCTGCTTGCTACCGGTGTCGACCTCGCATACGGTTTCGCCCAACCTGAATCCCCATGTGTCCGAGCTTTTCACCAGGTCATCGCCATTCGCGCCTTGCCCCTCCGCAATAGGATTGTTGGGATCCTCCCCGTAGAGAGTGACCTTGTTGGGACGGGCAGCATCCTTGGAGGGCGTGCACTCACCGCTGATTACCGGATCAAGCTTGGTCGTATACACGCTCCCAGAAGCATCCAAGTCGGCATCCGCATCATTCTCGATCTTGGTGATTGTCGGATCATCAGGACGAGGCACATCATACTTATAAAAGGCACTATTAATCGTCCAGCCCGCAGCGATATTCGTATCCTTCTCAACGGTGGACATACCATCGTTTATCCCTACAAGACCAGCGCTCTTGGGGTTATACACTTCAGGACTGACGGTACAAGCGCTACCGTCCCGATTCGTGGTAACAGGCCAGGTGACCATCTTGAAATAGCCATCAAGATCCTGCTTCTCCTTGGCCAGCTTGAAATCAATCCCGCCATCATCCTTCTGAGCAGGCATAGGATTGCCATCCTTGTCGGTTGCAAAAAGCACGTTGGGGTTGTCGAGATACCTCGGATCCTTTGGGCTCACGTTGAAAGCGGAATACTTACTGACTTGGGCTGCCTTGCTGGTCGTGGTAGTCGCCGTATTGGGAGACGGCTGCTGGCCTGTCACCAGCACCGGCTCAGGGGTCAACTCATCAACAGGCACCCACTCGCTATCCTTCAAAGCCACCCACTGATAATAATACGAATTGGTCTCAGAACATATGCCATCAGGATTATCATTGGTACTGCCACGCGGATTCAACCAGTACACGAAGAATGACCGTGCCGGAGCTGTGCCCGGAGCAGTGCCATTGATTTGCCCAGTAGTGTTGCCCTTATAGTCAGGAAAACCGTAATCCGTCACCATGCCCCAGTTAGCCTGATTGTTTTGATAGAGATTTGGGTTGGTGTCCCAACCGACCCAAGAATAAGGGCCACTGCACTTCATATCTGCTTTGCTGTCCAAGCAGTAACCCATATACACTTTCATCTGTTTGTCCTGGGACATGCTTGCCGTGATATTTGAATATCTATCCTGAGCCTGTAAATCACTCATGGAAGCAGGATCAAAATTGCTGCAGTTATTGGTAGTCCAGGACCAGGAAGAACTACCGCAAGACAGGGCCTTATTCTGGTCACCAACGATGGCGAAGACATTCAAGGGCTCGGGGTGACCGCCAGCCGCAAATTTCGCAGGATCTTTGGACGAATCCGCGATATTCATATCACCCTCAATGGATATGGTCAGGTAGTCGTACAAACCAGAATTGATTATCTTATGAACGGTGAAGAACTCATCCTGATTCTTAGCCCAGGCTAAGGCCCCATCATAAGCATAGGCATTTTTATTGTTGTCTACGTAATCATCTGGAGTAATGGTGTTCATATACCGCACGCGTCTGTAATAGCCAGGGTTGTCAGAACCAACAAACTGATAGATGAAAGATAGATTGCATTGTGACGGATTTTTGGTGTCAGTTCCACCAACACCGACACAATCCGGCTTAAACTCATTGTGCTTCACGCGCAGGATGAAGTCCATGCGCAGCTCATCCTGGTAGGCATCGATCCTGTCGTTGAAGGCCATCATCCTATAGAGCTTCGGTGTTCTACTGGCCGTTTCGTCCTGTTCATCAACGGCATTGGCCCGATTGGCCGAAAGGGCGCTCAGCCCAAGCGGAACAACCATGGCCAGCGTCGCCAGAAGGGTTACCAGAACGGCGATGATCTGACGGCTGACATGCTGCGGACCCTTGGCGCTCCGTTCTTGTAATCGCTTCAATACCATACCCCCAAACCAAGATATAATTATTCCTTAGAGCGGCTCTACTTTGCTTTTAATTTGTCCCCAATAACTTCGACCCTATCATAGAGATAATAAAATAGCATCATTGCTTTTTCTTTACGCGCTTTACGAACACTGAAATTGCAAGCACGATCTGGGATACATATAGGGCGTTTCGCAACCGGTATTTCGCGACCGTTTACGGTCTTCATCTGACTGGTCTGGGTCGTAGGTGGAAGCCACTCTGTCATGGCAAGAAAGACAGTTTGATACTGTCAAGCGGTTCTTACTCCAGCTGCCTTCAGACGTGCGGGTTCGAGCGCCATCTCGCGCACAGGAAACGCCAGCAGGGCCTGCCCCCATCCCCTTCATTCCACGGAGGTGAGCGCAGGCCCTGCCTTATGCAGCCGAAATCAGTATCGGCTTTCCTGCCTGTTCCTCAGGCAGGCCACAAAGCCAGCCAGACCCAGTATCAACATCAACAGGATCTTGAGCACGGAAAGCGGCCATCCTCCGGCGAAGGGCAGGGATGAGGTGGAGGGCCGGAATTCCAGCCCATGCGACACCGCAGCCGACTCGTTTCCTCCCTGGAAGTTGCCGCTTTGAGGATCACTGCTTTCAGCATCATCGGAGGCAACCTGAGCGGTGAATTTTCCCTGATTGATGCCCTCAGGCGGAGTCGCCTGCCACGAACCCTGGTCTCCCACGGCGACATCGGTGCTGCCCTTGCCGGGCCAGGTTATATGGACCATGGTGCCTTTGGTCTCAGGAACCTTAGTGTTGCCGTTGACATACTTATAGGCCTTGCCCGCCACTTGGAAGACATCGTACCGCTGCAGGATCAGAGTAGTTGGCGTCATGTCGACCGTCCGGTTGATGGAAGCCGGATCCGAAGGGACATTCAGAGGGTTGATCATCTTGACCTGGAAGGTATACTTCTCTGTCTCATCGTCACCGTTGTAGCCGGTGAACTTGTCAGCGGGTATGTTCAAGGTCCAGGACCAGGTGGAAGCCGTCGTCTTGACAATATTGAGCACAGAGCCCGATGTGGGGTTCGTGGCGGAAGACTTGGTGCCGGCTGCTGCATCCCGCTGGAAGGTATTGGCCGGAGTGGTCAGCAGACTGGTCCAATCCGAAACAGTGTTCTGCTTCATGGAAACGGCCATCCTGGAATCAGTCATCCCCAGTCCTCCCGAGGACCAGGCCGTATATATAGGTGAAACAGTCCCTTTGACGGTGACGACCGAGTTTGCCGGCAGAATCCCATTTTTCGTATGGGGCACTGTGACAGAGAGCTTGCCATCCGGAGCATTCTCGTTGGAGACGAAATAGGCTGTGCCTATGTTCGAGAAGAAGGAGGTCAGGCCGAACCCGGAGGCGGACTCAGTCACCCAGGCATGGTAGCGCCTGTAACCGTTGTACTTGTTGCCCGGATCCGGCGACGGATACTGTTTATTGGTGTCCTGTATCTGCCAGGACCCTCCCTGTTTGCTCTTGGGATCGACCCTGCATACGGTCTCTCCCAGCTTGAACCCCCAAGAGTCCGAGCTTTTCACCAGATCGTCACTGCTCTTGCTCTGCCCCTCCTTGAAGGGATTGCCGGGATCCTCTCCGAACAAAGTAACCGTGTTGGGATGTGTGTCATCTTTGGAGGGAGTGCACTCACCGCTGACTACAGGATCAAGCTTGCCGGTATAGACGCTCCCTGAGGCATTCAAGGAACCGTCAGTATCATTCTGGATGTTGGTGATCGTCGGATCATCGGGACGAGGCACATCATACTTATAGAAGGCGGTATCGATGGTCCATCCTGCAGTCAGGTTCTCATCTTTCTTCGCGTCAGACATGCCATCATCAATGCCCGCGAGACCCTTGCGCATGGGGTTGTATACTTCGGGATTGACATTGCAGTTGTTGACGGTGCCGGTGTCATTCAAGTTCTTGGTCACAGGCCAGGTAACCAGCTTGAAATAGCCGTCCAGACCCTGGTCTTCCTTGGCCTTCTTGAAGTCAATGGAGCCATCAGCATTCTGAGCGGGCATAGGCTGGCCGTTCTTGTCAGTGGCAAACATCTCATTGGAATTATTCGGCTGCTTAGGCAAATTGAAGGCCGCATTAGCATCGACTATTCCTTGGGTCCAAGTAGTAGTAGTCAATGTGTTCGGACTCGGCTTCTGGCCCTCCACCAGGATCGGCTCAGGAGTCAGATCATCGACAGGCACCCATTGAGTATTGTTTTTAAGACCTACCCATTGATAGTAGTATGACGTGGTCTCGGAGCATATGCCCTTACCGACATTGCCTCCGCGGGGGTTCTCCCAATACACGAAGAAGGAGCGTGCCGGCGCCACCCCTGGTTGAGTACCGTTGACATTTCCAACAATGTTTCCATCATCAACGTCAGAATAGGCGGGAAAGCCATAATCGGTCACCATGCCCCAGTTAGCTTGATTCCCATCGTAGAGCTTCGGCTGGTCATCCCATCCGATCCACGAGTATGGTCCGCTGCATTGAAGATTAGCATCCGAGCCTAGGCAGTCCCCCATATACAGCTTGAAGTTCTTGCCGTTCGCCGTTAAAGATTCGGTAATATTGGATGTTCTATCCGGCGCATTAATCATGGTTTTAGAATCGAAACTGCCACACTCATCAACTCCGGAATTCCAATTCCACGGAGAACCTGGACTACCACACGACAGTGCTCCCTGCTGTTGGCCAACGACCGCGAAGATATTTAAGGGCTCGCTTGTACCACCAGCTTTATAGTATGAAGGATCGGAGGAATTATCCCTGAGGTTCAAATCACCTTCAAGCGAAATAGCCAAGTAGTCATATAAACCAGAGTTAATTATCTTATGTACTGTGAAGTACTCATCCCTATTCTTCGCCCACTTGGCGGCTCCAGACCAAGGCTTATCTGTGGATGATGCTGAAGCTATAGTATTCAAATACTTTATCCTGCGATACCAGGTTTGATTCAGCGAACCCCAGAACGGATATACAAAGGATAAATTACAAGTGCCCTGGGTATCAGCACCGTTGGTAGCATTGGCGCAATTAGGATTGAAATCGTTGTGCCTCACACGCAAGATGAAATCCATGCGTAACTCATCCTGGTAGGAATCGATCTTGTCGTTGTAACCAAGCATCTTATAGAGCAGCGGCTTCCTGCTAGCCGTCTCGCCTTGCCCAGCGATGGCATTGGCTTGGTTTGCCGACAGAGCGCTGAGCCCGAGCGGAACAACCATGGCCAGGGTCGCCAGAAGGGTTATCAAAAGAGCAACTATGGGGCGATCCACATGCCGTGGACCCTTATTGCCCCTTTCATGCAATCGGTTCAACACGCTACCCCCCACACCACGATGCAACCATCTCCAGGATCAGATGGACTGCACGCTTGATTGGTCCCCGGTGCAGGCCACGAAACCCTGAAGCACAAGTGCTGCATCTTCATTTATGGCATCTTCTTTTTCCCTTTACATGCTTTAAGAGTACCGAGACTGAAAGCGTGATCCGGGATTCAGACAAAGGTGTTTCGCGGCCGTCCAGAGTCTTGACTAATCACAGTCTGCATTGGGGATGGGGGTCGGTTGGACAACGGCAGAACCCACTCCCCACCCAGCCTTTCAATTTCATGAGGTGGGGGCGAGTCCTGTCTTATGCCGCCGTAATCAGTGACGGCTTTCCTGCCTGCTCCTCAGGCAGGCCACGAAGCCGGCCAGACCAAGGGCTATCAGCAGCATGATCCTGAGCACGGAAAGCGGCCAGCCGCCGGTCAAAGGCAAAGCCGAATTGGAAGGCCGGAACTCCAACTCCTGCGACACCGAAGCCGACTGATTCCCACCCTGGAACCTGCCCTGCGCATCAGCACCTTCAGCATCATCAGAAAGCACCTGGGCAGAGAACTCACCCTGATTAACACCCTCAGGGGGAACCACCTGCCATGAACCCTGGTCCCCCACAACGACATCCGTGCCGCTGCCGCCAGGCCAGGTCACATGCACCACGGTGCCCTTGGTCTCGGGAACCTTCGTATCACCGTCCACGTATTTATAGGCCTTGCCAGCCACCTGGAACACATCGTACCGCTCCAAGACCAGCGTTGTCGGTGTCATGTCGACCTTTCGCTCGATGGACGCAGGCTCTGACCGGCTGCTCGTCGGGTTAACCATTTCAACGCGGAAATCATACATTTGCTTCTCGTCGCTGCCGTCGTAGCCGCTGAACCTATCAGTGGGTATGTTCAGCGTCCAGGACCAAGTGGATGCCGTTGTCTTGTTCAGGCCCAGCGTGAGGCCTGTTGCAGAATCTTCCACGGAAGACGTGGTGCCGGCCGCCGCATCCCTCTGGAAGGTGTTGGCTGGGGTAGTCACCAGGGGCGTCCAATCCGAGGCGGTCTTCTGCTTCATCGAAACAGCCATCCTGGAATCCGTCATCCCCAGCTCTCCTGAGGTCCAGGCCGTATATACAGGAGACGCTTCGCCATTGAACACAACAACTGAATCCGCAGGCAGGCTCCCGTTGACGGTATGAGGCACAGTGACCGCGAGTTTGCTCGCATCCGGCGCGTTCTCCTCGGAGACAAAATAAGCCGTTCCAACATTCGAGAAGAAGGAAGTCAAACCGAACCCGGAGATAGACTCGATCACCCAGGCATGGTACCGCCTGTAGCCGCTGTACTTGTTGCCTGGGTCTGGTGAAGGATACTGCTTATTGGTGTCCTGTATCTGCCAGGATCCTCCCTGCTTGCTCTTGGGATCGACCTTGCAGACAGTCTCGCCCAGCCTGAACCCCCACGTATCCGCTGCTTTCACCAGGTCCTCACCATTCGAACGCTGCCCGCCAGCAATCGGATTGGCAGGATCCTCGCCATAGAGAACAACCTTGTTGGGACGCGCAGCATCCTTGGAAGGCGTGCACTCACCACTGACCACCGGATCAAGTGTCGACGTATACACGCTCCCTGAAGCATCGAGAGCGCTGTCGGCATCGTTCTCAATCTTCGTGATCGTCGGATCATCAGGACGAGGCACATCATACTGATAGAAGGCACTATTGATCGTCCAGCCCGCAGCAATATTTCGCTCTATATCCGAGCTGCTCATGCCGTCACGTATACCAACGAGACCTTTCTGATCAGGGTTGTATACCTCAGGGCTGACGGTACAAGCGCTGCCGTCCCGATTCGTGGTGACTGGCCAGGTGACCATCTTGAAATAGCCATCAAGATCCTGCTTGGCCTTGGCCTCCTTGAAATCAATCCCGCCGTCAGCCTTCTGGGCAGGCATAGGATTGCCATCCTTATCAGTGGCAAACATCTCATTGGGGTTATCCGCTTGTTGAGGCAAGTTGAAAGCAGAATACTTACTGACTTGGGCTGCCTTGCTAACCGTGGTGGTGACCGAATTGGGAGACGGCTGCTGGCCTGTCACCAGGACCGGCTCAGGGGTCAGCTCATCAACAGGCACCCATTCACTATCCTTCAGAGCCACCCACTGGTAATAATACGAATTGGTCTCAGAACAGATGCCATCAGGATTATCTCTAGTGCTGCCGCGCACATTCAGCCAGTACACGAAGAAGGATCGTGCCGGGGCTGTGCCCGGAGCAGTGCCGGCGATTGCCCCAGTAGTAGTGCTCTTATAGTCAGGAAAACCATAGTCGGTTACCATGCCCCAATTAGCCTGATTGCCCCCATAGAGATTTGGGTTGCTGTTCCAGCCTACCCAAGAATATGGGCCGCTGCACTGAAGATCAGCGCCCTTGCCCAGGCATGTCTGCATATACAAGGTGAAATCCTTGCCATCTGCCGTTAAGTCTGAGGTAATGTTGGATACCCTGTCCGGCGCATTAATCATGGTGTCAGGGTTAAAATTGCGACAATTATCGATTCCGGAGCTCCAACTCCATGAACTACCTGGACGAAGACAAGATAGTGCGTCGTCCTGTTTGCCAACAACTGCGTAGATATTCACCGGCTCGCTGGCCCCACCAGGCTGATAATATGACGCATCAGCAGAATTCTTAAGCGCCAAATCACCCTCGATGGAGACGGTCAGATAATCATATAAACCGGAATTGATTATCGTGTGCACGGTGAAATACTCGTCTTTATTTTGTGCCCACTTATATGCTCCTGACCAGGGCTGATCCGAGGATGATGCTGAAGCTATGGTGTTCAGATACTTTATTCTGCGATAAAAGGAAGTGTCATCTGACCCCTTGTACTGATAGACAAAGGCCAGATTACAACTGCCCTTGGTGTCGGCACTGTTGGTAGCATCGGCGCAAGAGGGGTCGAACTCGTTGTGTTTCACGCGCAGGATAAAGTCCATGCGCAGCTCATCCTGATAGGAATCAAGCTTGTTGTTGTAGCCCAACATCCTATAGAGCAGAGGCTTCCTGCTGGCCGTCTCGTCCTGCTCATCGATGGCATTGGCCTGACCAGCCGACAGAGCGCTCAGCACAAGCGGAACAACCATGGCCAGTGTCGCCAGAAGGGTTACCAGAACGGCAATTATCGGACGGCTCACACCTTGTGAACCCTTAGCGCCCCGTTCTTGCAAACGCTTCAATACAATACCCCCCAAATCACAATGAAATCATGCTCTAGAACAAATCAACTCTGCTTTTGACTTACCCCCAATTAAGGCAACTGCATAGAGCACAACAATGCATCTATATTTTTATTTGCCTTTTCAAGGCTACAGAAATTAAGGGCAATATCTGGGATTCAAGTCGGGTGTTTTGCAGCCATTCAAGTTCTTGACCCTGACAGGCCCAGCAACCAGCTGACGAGAAGCAATATGCTGTCTTCTCTCAGTCCGGTCCGAATTGGTGGCGAATACTGCTTCGGCAACGGCAGCAGCACAGGAATTAAAGAAACAGGGCCCGCGCTCATCTTCATGGAATGGAAAGATGGAGCGTGGGCCCTGGCTTATACTTTCGGGATCAGTGGCGGCTTTCCTGCTTGTTCCTCAGGCAGGCCACAAAGCCGACCAGGCCAAGGGCTATCAGCAGCAGGATCCTGAGCAC